>CAYMKR010000294.1:1124-3335 GCA_964390865.1 uncultured Flavobacteriaceae bacterium
AGGAAGCTCGCTTTCTTTTTGAAGCAAAGCGACTTGTTCATTTTTTTGGCTTTCAAGCGCAGCTTGAAGGGAACATTGGTGAAACCAATGAATCCCACATGGATATATCTGCATTGCGAGCTTCTGAAAAGGAAGCTCGCTTTCTTTTTGAAGCAAAGCGACTTGTTCATTTTTTTGGCTTTCACAGTTTACCCGCCGTAGGAGGGTTTACCTGCCGAAGGTTGGCGCAGCTTGAAGGGAACATTGACTATGTCAATGAATCCCACCCAAGGTACAAAGTAGCAGGCTTTATAAGTTAATAATTTAACGCTGAAACTTTTTTTATAAAAACCCCTAAAGGAACCCCTGAGCCTATTATTCTCATTAATATTTGACTTTTTACAAGTGTGACTTACTAATGAATCAATTATCATTCAATAGTACTAAGTTCGGGTTTTATATTATTTTTCCTCCTTTTTCAGAATGAATATTTTTGTTTTATGAAAGTTGCTTCTTAAAATCAGGGAGGTTGTTGGCTCGGAGGTAATATAAGAGCCTTGGAGGAGGATTCAAATCATTGCAATGAAAACCATTAGAGAAAGAAATAAAGCTCTAAAACAGGCTTTTGCTGTACCTAAATCTGGATTGCCTTATGATGAAAATTTTGTGTCGAAATTAAGTTAATTTCCTTTGGATTTTAACTAAGTTCTTCTTAAGACTAATCATAAAGTCTATAATGCAAATTGTTAGTCACGAATACAATTGGCTTATATGATTTAATCTTAATCAAATTAGCATAAATCGAATTAACCCTTTAATAAAGATTCAAATTGATAAGGGAGCTCTAAGGCTCTTATTATTTCAAAATAGTGTCGGTGCTATCGAAGTAGGAAAAACCTTAGAGAAGTTAGAAGAACATTGTTCTCAGGCAGAACGAAGGTTATCGAATTTGCCAAAGGAGTCCTTTAGAGACTTCAAATTGGGAAATCTCTCGCTTTCATGTACAAACCTCAATATATTAATATCTATTTTTATATCAGATACCCTGATTGGCCTTAAAAGATAGATTCCTTCAAGAGTTTTTGTTCTGCTCAGTGCGGTATAGGCCTGACCACTACTAAATGTCCCATAACCAAAGTCTATTACTGCATTCTCTAAAGTTAACCCTTGGCACTTATGAATTTGTAGCGACCAACTTGTTAGATATTGACTCAAGACTTAGCAACACAGCATCCAATCTTTTTGTTTCTCAATCTCGAATTTTTATACAACCACGTTTGATAACATTCAGACTGCCTTATGAAATTTAAAAATCATTCAACTGAAAACTGGGTTGTTTTCGCCACCTTTTGTTCATAATTGACGCAATTGAAGGCACTATATTTTCCTTTCTATGACTTATTAAGCCAGTCACATAAAAAAAATCCTTCTTTGATAAAACTAACAATGGAAAAATTGAGGAATTTTAAAAAAAGGATAGTAACTTTATGAGTAAATAACTTACAATGCTTTTCCCAAGAGATAAATTACAAGAACTTGTTGTTGCACTGGATTCGGTAATTGATAAAATTTCTGAATTTGAACACAGGTATAAATCTCAACTAAATAATGTACATCCAAATTATTCCCAAAGCGCGAAAAATTTAGTCGATTATTTAGCCATGCGTTCATTTAATATTAATATTATTCAAGAAAAACTAGAGGAAATTGGATTGCCTATTACTCTTGAATCTCAAAATAATATTTTATACGGTTTACTGAATTTCAGAACGATTATTAATAGTTTACTGAATAATGAAATATTTGATGAAGAACAAAAGCATCTGAATAATAAGGAGGTAAAAAAAATTCTGAAACAAAATTCCAAGGCACTATTTGGAAAAATAAAAAATAAACGAAAAACGGCCATTTTGGTTACCCAACCTTTGGAAGCGGCAGGTAATAAACGATTTATAAAATCGCTTTTGAAACAAGGGATGGACTGCGCCAGAATTAACTGTGCGCACGATGATGAAATTATATGGAAGCAAATAATTGATAACATTAGAGCGCATGAAAAGAACTGTAAAATCATGATGGATTTAGGGGGTCCAAAACTCAGAACGGGTAAAATGAAACCTGGGCCTAAAGTCATTCACATAAAGCCAACAAAAAACACATTAGGTCAGGTAATAGAGCCAGCTAAGATTTGGTTAGCTCCATATGGCGTAAAACCTCCTTTCGGTAAAGAAG
>CAYMKR010000295.1:0-3266 GCA_964390865.1 uncultured Flavobacteriaceae bacterium
AGAAATTCAATCACGCCTAAAGTTTCAAAAATAAGACTGATTAGATATGGCACGAAAAACGCCGAAAATTCAAGAGAGTCAAGCCCTCCGTCAAGTTTATAGGATGGGTAGAAGAAGAGGAAAAAAAAGAGAAATTTAACAAAACTACCCCCCATATAAAGGAAGCCTAATTGCTCAAACATTTTGGTTTTTAAAAGAAATAATGTGAGATATATACCAATGGCAAGAATATAGTTTACAACATAAGCTGCAACGATTCTATTTCCGAAAAGAGGTAAATCAAATTGGTGAAGGATAAAAATATGACTGGAAAAAGCCAAAACCAGGACCACTAAAAGTGTCAATGAAAATTTTGATAACGAATTCATGCTCGGTTAGTCTTCAAGGTTTTTTAGTTGCCTTAACAGACTGTAGAAAGATAAGGTTATTCCTAATAGAGTTAATACGATAGTATAACTATTATTTTCAGTATAAGTTGCATCGAGCCACTTACCTAAACGAGCTGCTAGATAAATGGTTATCCCCATTTGTAAGCCAATACCTGAAAGTGCTATGTATTTGTTAAGCCGTTTTTTTGGTTTTTTCTGTACCATTTTGAATTACTTTGACCGCACTTTTCATGGCACAAGTCGCGTTAAAAATAGCTCCTGGCTCAACAGATAATTTACCCAGAACAACATCTCCGCTGATGTCAGCTGTGCTTTTGAGTGAGAGAATTTGGTCAACAATTAATTTCCCAGAGAATGTCCCCTCTATATCAGCATGCGCACAGTCAATAGTGCCAGACACGTAACCTTCTTTTCCGATGACTACACGACCACTAGTCTGAATTGTTCCTTCAATTTTACCGTCTACTCTAAAATCACCATCAGATTTAATATCCCCTACAAGAGAAGAGTTTTTTGCGATAATGTTACGTTCTCCAACAGGATTTGGATTTTCTTTTTTTTCGTTGAACATAATGTTATAGTTTTAGTTTTGTTGTGATGTTTCTTTTAATCCTGAAAACTTAGCAATTGCCTCTTCGGCATAATCACTTTCTTCAGTGTTCGGATAGTTTAATATAATTTCATTTAACTTTTCCATAAACTCGACTTCTCCTTTTGTTTTATATAGAAGATAAGCTTTTAATAATTCAAATTTAGCCTCGATTTCAAGGCCTTTGAACTTATTGAGTCCGTCATTAACAGTTCTAAGGGAGTATTCAAAATCTTCTTCTTCATAGCACACATAGGCAATTTTGTACATAAATTCCGGGCTATTGTCATCATTGCTGCTCTTTAAAACGTTTTTAGGGTTTTTAATCATTTCAGCATAACGTGATCCTGGATAATTAGTAACGATATCATCCCTATATTTATTGCTCATATCTATGTTAAAAAATTCATATGTTTTATAAAGGTGGTATTTGACCGGCAATACTAAATTTTCTTGAGGGTCAATTTTAAGAAACTTTTCGAAATCAATTGCGGCAATCTCATACTCTTTAAATTGCTCCTTGTATATGAGTCCGAGATTATAATAAGCATCATTTCTTGTTTGAGTAATACTGTCAAGAACTCTTTCACTTTTTGGTATCTGATCTATGTAATATGCCGCATTAAAAAGCAGATTAGTGTCAAGTTCGACTTTAGTTTCTTTTACGTCAAAGTCATTACTTAATCCCACATTTTGAGAGATGAGCCAAAAATCTCCTAAAGATTTATTCCCGTATTTGTTTTTAAATTGTTGTTTACCAAGACCAACTACTTGTACATTGTAAAAGTAGAACTTGCCGCTATCATCGTAATTGTTCGTTGTTGAAGCTAAATCACCCATGCCCATATTACCTCCGAACTGTTCCTTGGCAATTTGATCGGCTTCAAATTTGGCTTTCAACTGTTCTACATAGCCTTTGAAATATACATTTCTTTCTTCCTCAGACATGTTGGCGAGTGTTAGAATACTATCGCTTCTTCTGGCAGTATTTTCATAATAAATCACATCATTAAGACTTTCTCTTTTTCGAATGATTTTTCGAATTCGCTTGGTATTCTGGTCGATCGGAATCTGTAATACGCTGTCATAATATGCGCCAGCCATTTCAAAACTGGTTTTGTCAAAATAAAAATCTCCCAAACTTTCATAAGAAAGACTTTTTTGATAAGGTTTTTTGGTATTATGAATAACTGAAAGTTCAAACAATCCGCGCGCTTGTTCATAGCTTCCATTAGTCAATGATAAAACACCAGCCTGATAATAGAGCTCATCCAAATAGGGCCTGTTATCCCTGTTTTTGATGAGATCTTGGAGGGTGTAAACAATAATACTGGTACTATCTGCTTCTGAATAATTTTTAGCCCTTTCAATCGCTGCATGAACTTTGTACTTTTGAGGAATTTTTTTCATGTAAGTCAATGATTCAAACACCATATTTGACGAATCTATTTTCTCCTGTTCCCTATAAATTTGACCAAGAATAAAAAGATTTCTAGCTCCCTGATTTAGATCTGTTAAGTAATAAGTTGCCTTTTTTAAGTGATCCACAACCAAATGGGTACTGTCAATTTGTGTGTATGCCATGGCCAAAGCAGTATGGGCCTTTTCATATTCTTCATCAGTTAGAGTAACATTCCTAAGAACTGAGTTAAGCGTTTCTATTGCCAGTTTTTCATTTTGTAATCTAACGTGTGCCTTGGCTTTCCAGATCTTTGTTTCTCTGTATAGATTGGCATTCGGATAATTTTCAATTCCAAAGGTGAAGGCTTCAAGAGCAGGAATGAATCTTTGAAGATAATATCTTGATTTACCTAGTAAAAGATAGGCTTCATCAATTTGTTTGTTTTTCTCAAAACCATCAATTACCATTGAATGTTTTTGAATGGATTTGACCGCTTTTTCTTCAGCCTTGTCAAATCCTTGTACTTCGGTGTCATTGTTGGCGCTTTGACCCGGTAAAGGAATAATGTCCTCTTCTATTTTTAAAGGTTCAATTGGAATTCGTTCCCAAAAGTTATCTTCATAAGACTCGTCTAATTGCATTTTGGCTTCATCAAAAGCAATGTTACCATTATATAATACATTGTATTTAGCAGCCACTGAGTGTGTGCTTCTACTCAGATAACTGTCTTTTTTTGTAGAACAGCTCATGACGAGTAAAATCGATCCGATGTAAAATATGATACGTTTGATGCCTTTTTTCAAAATCTTAGCCTTAGCTTATCTTTATTCTTTGGTAAACGATGGGGGTGGGGTAAAAGTACAAATTAATCATAAATCTTTTATGT
>CAYMKR010000296.1:0-3236 GCA_964390865.1 uncultured Flavobacteriaceae bacterium
GATATGTGGAATTACTAATTACTGAGTTAATAAGTGAAGAACCTCTACTGTAAAGTAGGGGTTTTTTTATGTTCTGATTTATAAGAAGTATTGGACTAAAGTTACAGAAGTAAGGCTCTTGGATATGATGGGTTTTGAGATCGACCCTTCATTTGCAAGTTACCTGAGAAAGTTTATAGAGAGATTCTCATTTATTACCCATAGAACTCGAACAAAATTCATCGGAGTATTGTTCTCTAAATAGTATCTTTGAACAAGAATCATTTGTTCAAATATTATTTCATGTCTGAGAACACTGTAGATTATATTATTGTAGGGTTAGGATTGGCTGGAATAGCTTTTGCAGAAGAGCTAAAGAAGCAAAAGAAATCATTCGTTGTTTTTGAAGATGTTTCCCAAACTTCATCTTTGGTAGCAGGAGGAATGTATAATCCAGTAATTCTGAAACGTTTTACGCCTGTTTGGAATGCAAAGGAGCAATTGGATATAGCCCTTCCATTTTATAAATCTCTTGAAAAGAAACTTTCAGCTTCCTTTGATCAACCTCTTTCAATTTATCGAACGTTTAAAAGTATCGAAGAGCAGAATAATTGGTTCGTTGCATGCGACAAACCTTCTTTGGAAGAATTTATGGATCCTGAAATCACAAATGTGAAAACGGATGGGATAGTAGCTCCATTTAAGGCTGGAAGATTAAGACATACCGGACGGGTAAAAGTAAAAGAATTGGTGAATGCATATCGAGATGATTTAAAGCAAAATGGTAACCTGATCGAGGAGACTTTTAGACATGAAAGTATCATTACTTGGGAAACGCATATAGATTATAAAAGATTCAGAGTAGACAAGATCGTCTTCTGCGAAGGGAACGGTATTAAAAACAATCGCTTTTTCAAGAAATTACCCCTTGACGGCACTAAAGGAGAATTACTGACCATTCATGCACCAGCGTTAAAGCTGAATGATGTAGTTAAGTCAGCTATATTTATTTTACCCTTGGGAAATGATTATTATAAAGTTGGAGCGACCTTTAACTGGTCTGATAAAACGAACTTGCCAACCGAGGAAGGCCGCAAAGAATTGGAAGATAAACTGAAGTCAGTGATCAATTGTAAATACGAGGTTGTTGATCATGAGGCTGGAGTAAGACCTACAACAGGCGACAGAAGGCCATTATTAGGATCGCATAAAGACAATTCCAGGCTTGCCGTACTGAATGGCTTAGGAACAAGAGGTGTTATGATTGCTCCTTTAATGGCCAAAAAATTATATCAATTTCTTGAAAATGACATTCCGCTAGATAAGGAGATTGACATTAAAAGATTTAAACAAAAGAATTAACTAGTTTCATTTTTTTTATAATGAACGAACATGTTAATGTAGATTAATCTCGAAACTCTCATGGTTAGTGGTGTAAGCGCTAAAAGAATAACAATGATTGCTACAAACGAACCAATCATTCCTAAACCCAATAAGTACCCAGATACGAAAATAGCCACTGCAAGAGCCACTGTTATGGCGTAGGAGACATACATTGCTCCATAAAAGAAAGAAGGTTCTATCATGTACTTCAAATGACATGAATCGCACGTTTCATTGGTCTGCAAATTCTTTGTAAGGTTTAAGGTGCAAGAGTGTTTGAAGAACTCACCTTCCTGACACTGAGGACATTTGTTGTTTAAAACACTATATAATTTAGAGCCTTTTTTGAGCATTGTAGATTAACTATATTCAATTACTTTTGCAAAGATAAATTTTTAAGATAGAATAATGCTGAATGCCCACGATATTACCGTTTCATTTTCAGGAGAAGAATTGTTTTCAGGAATTACGTTTAAGTTAAATGCAGGAGATCGAATAGGACTTGTTGGAAAAAACGGGGCAGGAAAATCAACCTTGCTGAAAATAGTTGCTGCTGAGCAGGAATACGATCGAGGGTCAATGGCTTTTGATAAGGATATTAGTTTAGGATTTTTGAAGCAAGATATAGACTTTGAAGAAGGAAGAACTGTTATCGAGGAAGCTTATCAAGCTTTTAAGGAAATTAAGACCATTGAGGAAAAGCTAGAGCTTGTCAATACCCAATTGGCGGAAAGAACAGATTATGAGAGTGAATATTATCATAATTTGATGCATGATCTTGATGAGTTATCACATCGATACGAATTGATTGGTGGTTATAACTATCAAGGGGAGACAGAGAAAATACTAGCAGGACTTGGTTTCAAACAGGAGAATCTTCACCAAATGACAAATACTTTTTCTGGTGGTTGGAGAATGAGGATAGAATTAGCAAAATTGTTATTGCAAAACCATGATATTCTTTTGTTGGATGAGCCTACAAATCATTTAGATATTGAGTCGATTATTTGGTTTGAGAACTTTTTAAAGGGATTTAGTGGAGCTATTATGATGGTTTCTCACGATAAGATGTTTTTAGATAATGTTACCAATAGAACCATTGAGATCTCATTGGGACAGATTTATGACTATAAAAAACCTTATTCTCAGTATTTATTATTGAGAAATGAGATAAAAGAAAAACAACTTCAGGCACAGAAAAATCAAGAAAAGGAGATCAAACATACCGAACAACTCATTTCCAAATTCAGGGCCAAAGCCAATAAGGCTTCAATGGCTCAGTCTTTGATTAAAAAATTAAACAGGGTTGAGCGGATAGAAGTTGATGTAGAAGACAATGCGGTAATGAGTGTGCGTTTTCCCGTGTCTGTAACACCTGGAAAGGTTGTTGTTGAGGCGGAGCAGATTGCCAAGAATTATGGTGATAATCAGGTGCTGGAAGATGTTACTATGTTAATCGAACGAGGTAGTAAAATAGCATTTGTAGGCCAGAATGGACAGGGTAAATCTACCCTTGCTAAGATTATGGTTGGAGAAATTGACTATGATGGCGGCTTAAAATTAGGCCATAACGTACAAATTGGATATTTCGCCCAGAATCAATCAGAGTATTTAGATGGTGAATTGACGATACTAGAAACCATGGAAAATGAAGCTACCGATGGCAATAGGGTTAAAATTCGAGATATGCTGGGCTCATTTCTTTTTAGGGGAGATGAAGTGGAGAAGAAAGTAAAAGTCCTTTCAGGAGGCGAAAGGAACCGACTAGCCTTGTGTAAAATGCTTTTACATCCATTTAACGTGCTTATTATGGATGAACCTACCAACCACTTGGATATAGCCTCTAAGAATGTACTTAAAAGAGCCTTAAAACA
>CAYMKR010000297.1:0-3179 GCA_964390865.1 uncultured Flavobacteriaceae bacterium
GTTCATTTACGATATAATCATAATTGATCAAATACTCCAACACCGGTAAGGCAGGTTGAACCAATACCAAGAGGTACAAGTTTAAGAGCAAATGTGTTATGATTAATTTCTTCATGATTCTTAAAAGGCAAAAGTAGACCTATTAGTCTTTTATTAATATGACTTTTGTCAGGTCAAATAATTAACCCAATTCCGAATAAAATCGCAAATAAAAATGTACCCAATGCAAGTTTTTTTAATTCCGGGTCTAATTGTTTAGGATCCTTATTGTTATATACAACCATCACGTGCTTAAAAATAGGCAGGTATGCAATTATAAACAAAAACTGCAGGCCCGATTTAAAATTGATAGCAGTGTATAAAAGTGTCAATAAAAAAGAAGCCCCAATCAGATAATAATGATAATATCTGGCAAATTCATTCCCGATTTTAACCACAATAGTATTTTTTCCTGCTTTTTTATCCGATTCTTGATCACGCATATTATTTAAATTCAGCACACCAACACTTAATAGACCCACTGAAATAGCAGGTAAAAAAATACTCATTTTAAGTTCCTTGGCATATAAAAAATAGGTGCCACAAACACTTAGAAGGCCAAAGAATATAAAAACAAACAAATCTCCAAAACCACTATAGCCATAGGCATTATCTCCAATAGTATATTTTATGGCAGCAACAATGCTACTAACACCTAAAAGTATAAATACAATACTGTAAACAATATACTCGGTTCCAAAGGCTACATAAATTAAAAGCAATGCCAATAATGTACTGATTACTCCTGTTATTTTAATTGCTTTGAGCATGGCTTTAGGGCTGATGGCACCACTTTGCAAGGCTCTTTCAGGCCCTATCCTATCCTCATTGTCAGTTCCTTTAACTCCATCGCCGTAGTCATTTGCAAAATTAGAGATAACTTGAAATCCGATCGTGGTGAGCAGGGCCAATAAGCAGATTACGGGATCAAAAAAACCCTTCGAAGCAGCGATAAAAGATCCTACAATGATACCGGATAATGATAAAGGTAAGGTACGCAGGCGTGCTGCATTAACCCAGATACTGGCGTTTGACAAAATAATAGCTTTGTTTAATTCGTAGTTCCTCTAATCCACTTTTCACCACTTAGCTGTAAGGCTTCATTAATGTTCACGGGAACACCATAAGATTTGGCAATAATAAAGCAATCTATAAATCCAACTCTTTTAAGATCATCTCTTAGCAGCACAGTCTCTTTATAGGTTGTGAACTTCCCAATTGAAAACTTATTGAATCCGTTTTCTTCAAACTCTTCTAATTGAGTTATATCTTCAGAGATCAGATTTGAGTTAAAATTATTGTAAGCCCCTATTTGGATACTGTATACAATACTCATATCAATCAAAGAAGTTTTAACAGAATCGATAATGATAACCTGTTTTGCCTTTCTTTGAATTTTATGAAGAGAGTCGGTATCGATCAAACTTAGGTTATTCTTTATCAAATATTCCTGCTTGTATTGTTTTGATTTAGGTAAAAACGACCACAAGAACAAAATCAACAGGATCAAACAGCCTACTCCCAACATGACCCTGTGTTTTTTAATAAGAGAGTTATTCTCTTCTTCATCCTTTAATGCAGTTGACAAGGTCTTAATGGTTCCATTAGCCTTATCTATTTCCTCGTATATATTTACTAGATTCTTATCTCTCACAAATGGCATAATCTAATTGTACAAATTATAAGTCTTTGGCATTAGCTATTAATTCAGCAATATCCATGACTTGAATACTTTCTTCTTGTTCTTTGTTCTTTACTCCATCCGTCATCATTGTGTTGCAAAACGGACAACCCGTTGCAATAAAATCAGGTTTGGTTTCTATAGCCTCTTCAGTTCTTTCTACAAATATTTCTTTTTCACCTTTTTCGGCATCCTTAAACATCTGAGCTCCTCCTGCTCCACAACATAGGCCATTAGATTTGCATCTTTTCATCTCCACCAGCTCTACTTCCAGCTTTCTTATCAGTTCTCTGGGAGCCTCGTAAATATCATTTGCCCTTCCCAAATAACATGGGTCATGAAAAGTGATTCGCTTTCCGGCATACTTTCCACCTTCAATACTTATTTTCCCTTCTTTAAGAAGTCCTTGTAAGAATTGTGTATGGTGCATTACCTCATAATTCCCTCCTAACTCCGGATATTCATTCTTTAACGTATTAAAACAATGAGGGCAAGTCGTGACTATCTTTTTTACCTCATAGGCATTTAATACTTCTATATTGGTTAATGCCTGCATCTGAAAAACGAACTCGTTTCCAGCTCTTTTTGCAGGATCTCCCGTACAACTTTCTTCAGTTCCTAATACTGCGAAATCAACTTTAGCCTCATTCAAGATTTTGGCGAATGCCTTGGTGATTTTTTTAGCTCGGTCGTCAAAACTTCCTGCACAACCAACCCAAAACAAAACCTCTGGAGATTTTCCTTCAGCCATTTTCTCAGCCATTGTTGGTATTACCATACTAATTTAATTTAAATATTTTAAATATATATATATCCTGCTAAAATTTAATGCAACTATGTTTATTCATCCTTCCAATTCAGTCTATCCATCTGGTTATATTGCCATGGAGCACCATTATTTTCAACATTGGTCATCATCAGATTTAATTCTTGAGGAGCTGCTGAATTTTCCATAACAAGATTCCTTCTAAGATCCATGATAATTGACAAAGGGTCTATACTAATTGGACAATCTGTAACACAAGCATTACAACTTGTACAAGCCCAAATCTCTTCGGCAGAAATAGTGTCTAACAAAGATTTACCATCTCCATTTTCTCTGAAATCAGCTTCACCTTTCTCATCAATATAAGTCCCAACCTCCTCCAGACGATCTCTGGTTTTCATCATTATTGCTCTTGGAGACAACTCCTTCCCAGTTTGATTCGCCGGACAAACAGCAGTACATCTTCCACATTCCGTACAGGTATAAGCATTCATTAATTGTACCCAATTAAGATCAATCACATCACTGGCTCCAAATTTTTCAATGGCCTCTTCTCCTCCTTCAGGTTCCGCATAGGGGTCAGCATCAGGATCCATCATTAATTTTACTTCCTTGGTTACCGATTCCAAATTATCAAATCGCCCTAGTGGCCAAAGATTTGCATAAAAAGTATTTGGAAAGGCTAAGAGTATA
>CAYMKR010000298.1:0-3167 GCA_964390865.1 uncultured Flavobacteriaceae bacterium
CCAAAGTTTTCATAAAAACGTCATTGGCATAAATATCCAATTTTTGCTGATCTTCACCCTGAATATTGGTTTCACCAGCATCCCCAAGAATATCAACTAATCCAGCTTTATTTACTTCATGATTTACGACTTTACTTGCCAATTTGATGGAGCTCAGAAGACGAGATAATTCTCCTGAAGAATATTGAAAATCATTCTGATTTTCAATGATATACTCCCCGAGGGTTTTAGGTTTGTGCATTTTGTTTGAGTTTAGAGTATTCGTATACAAATATGGTTATTTTTGTATACTTTAAAACGTAATTATGAAGATAATATTGAGGGAAGGGCAAAAATCTGACATGTCTGATGTTTTGCTACTCATAAAAGAACTGGCGCACTTCGAAAAGGAAGAAAATGCTGTTGAAGTTTCAATTGAAGATTTAGAAAGAGATGGTTTTGGAGAAGCCCCTTTGTTTAAAGTTTTTATAGCTGAAAAGATGGGCCAGATTGTTGGGATGGCACTTTTTTATGAAAGATACTCAACTTGGAAAGGAAGATCAATTCATTTGGAGGATCTTATTGTAAGCCATAAATTTAGAGGAGAAGGTATTGGAAAAGCTCTTTATACAAAGGTGCTTTCTTATGCGCATGGGCAAAACTTGAAAAGAGTATCTTGGGAGGTGCTTGATTGGAATAAAGTTGCCGTTGATTTTTACGTTTCTACAGGAGCTAAAATTCTTGAAGGATGGCAGGTAGTTCACATGAATGAGAACTCATTAGAAGCTTTTGTAGAACAAAATTAAATTAGTTAGGATTTTCAAATTAAACCCATGGAGATATTTAAATTCGGAGGAGCATCTGTAAAGGATGCTAATGGCGTCAGGAATTTCGTGTCAACACTTCGGAAATTGGATAATGAAGAGGCGTTGATTGTGATTTCGGCTATGGGAAAAATGACAAATGCCTTTGAAGCCATAGTGAATGCGTATGATCGAAAGGATAAGGAAATTGATCGACTTTTGGTAAATGTTAAAAGTTTTCATTTTGATATTATAGATGAATTGGCTTTTAAAAACTCAGAGACCATTAGGTCTCATGTTTCAGAAATATTTGCTGAAATTGAACTGTTTTTTAAACAGAATCAAGAAAAAGATTATGATTATGTATATGATCAAATAGTAAGTAAAGCGGAATTTCTTTCAACGAGAATTTGCAGTGCATATTTGAACGAAACCGGGCTTAAAAACAACTGGCTTGACGTAAGAGATTGTATTAAAACAAATAGTGATTTTAGAAGAGCGAAAGTTGACTGGGAAGCAACATCATATTCAATTTTGAATATTGTTGATACGGCATCGATTAATATAACACAAGGATTTGTAGGTAAAGATGTTAAGGGAAGAACCACGACCTTGGGTAGAGAGGGCTCTGACTATACCGCTGGAATTTTTGCGTATTGCCTGGATGCTAAAGAAGTTTCTATTTTTAAAGATGTACAAGGTGTGTTAAATGCTGACCCAAGAGAGTTTGAGCAAACAACATTGATAGAAGAAATATCTTATAAAGAAGCCATTGAAATGGCCTTTTACGGAGCTTCTGTAATTCACCCCAAGACTTTGCAGCCTTTGCAAAGAAAAGGAATACCTCTCAGAGTTCGGTCTTTTCTGACGCCTAAGCTAAAAGGAACTTATGTTGGCAGTGAGTTGGAAATTGTGCCTGAAATCCCTTGTTTTATAGTAAAGAAAAACCAGATTTTAATATCAGTATCCGACAAGGAATTCCATTTTGTTATGGAACAGGATATAAGTGAAATCTTTAAATTATTGCATGAGCTTAAAATCAAAGTAAATATGATTCAAAACTCTGCAATAAGTTTTTCTCTATGTATTGAGGATAATTTTAATAATTTTAAGGCATTGATGGCCAAACTGAAACCAAAGTATAAGCTTAAATATAATGAAAATGTCAGTTTGTATACCGTCAGACATTTTACAGAGGAAGTTGTGTCGACACTTGAAGAAAATAGAGAAGTTTTATTAAAGCAAATAAGCAGGGAAACTGTTCAAATAATCGTAAAAGCTTAATTGGAGCATGAGTCTGGTAAGTTCAAAGGAAATAGCAAAGGTCATTCAGGTCGATAAATTCGGTTTTCTTGGCACTTTTCTTGGATGGATGCTAATTAAGCTTTTAAGAATATCTGAACTGAACAACGTTTACGAACGTCATATGCATAAGAAAGATATTGAATTCCTTGATGGGGTATTAAAGGATTTCCAGATAGAATTTGAAATACCTGAAGAGGATTTGGCAAGAATCCCTAAAGAGGGTTCATTTATAACGGTTTCAAACCATCCTTTGGGTGGAATTGACGGAATATTGTTATTAAAATTATTGCTTGAAAAGAGACCCGACTATAAGATTATTGCAAATTTTCTTTTGCATAGAATCTTACCATTGAAAAAATATGTTATGCCTGTAAATCCTTTTGAGGATCATAAAGACGCCAAGTCAAGCATAACAGGCATAAAAAATGCCTTAGTTCATTTGAGTCAAGGTTATCCGCTAGGAATTTTTCCGGCAGGTGAAGTTTCTACCTACAAAGATGGAAAATTAGCTGTAGATAAACCTTGGGAAGAAGGGGCTATCAAGATTATAAAAAAGGCACACGTCCCGGTAATACCTATTTACTTTCATGCGAAGAACAGCAAATTGTTTTATTTCTTATCAAGTTTGAGTGACACGCTGCGAACGGCTAAGTTACCCTCAGAACTGCTCTCTCAAAAGCATAGATTGATCAAAGTAAGAATAGGAAAACCCATATCTGTTAAAGATCAAGACGAATTTAAAAATCTGGAAGATTTTCATCAGTATTTGAGGAAGAAGACCTACATGTTGGCGAATCCATTTGAGAAAAACAGTTCTTATATCAATACGAATAAATTCAAGTTTTCAAAATCTGTTCAAGAGGTTATTGAGCCTGTGAATCCTGATTTGATGAAGGAGGAACTAAAGATTTTAGACGAAAATGATTCTTTACTTTTGACAAGTAAGTCGTATAGAATTTATTTGGCAGATAGTAAGCACATACCGAATATCTTAAGAGAGATAGGCCGTTTAAGAGAGGTAACTTTTAGGGAGGTGGGAGAAGGCACTAATAAATCCTTGGATCTTGATAAATTCGACAA
>CAYMKR010000299.1:0-3165 GCA_964390865.1 uncultured Flavobacteriaceae bacterium
GGCCCTTGTATTTTGGAACAAGTTGTTGTGCCATTGAAATGATGCAAACTGGAGCAGCAAGGCATGATTGGTCGCGTTTTGGTTTCGAGGTTGCAAGACCCTCACCCAGGCAAGCTGATTTAATTATCATAGCTGGCACAATTGTAAACAAGATGGCGCCTGTATTAAGAAGACTTTATGATCAGATGGCAGAACCTAAGTATGTAATTGCAATGGGAGCCTGCGCTATTTCTGGAGGGCCTTTCTATTATAATTCTTATTCGGTGGTAAAGGGAGCGGATCATGTGATCCCGGTTGATGTATATGTTCCTGGCTGTCCACCAAGACCTGAAGCACTTTTAGATGGGATGTTTATTCTTCAGGACAAAATAAGGAAAGAAAATCGATTAGAGAAAATCAATCCTATTGAAGGATTTGACGAAGGAAAGGTTTAAAATCAGCAAGATGACGAATCAAGAAATACAGCAAATAGTTTCTACTTGGAGTGATCAATTGGAATTCACTGAGGAAGCCTCAGAGTTTTTGAATGTAATCGTTCCAAAAGACCTTTTATTAGAGGTTTGCACCAAATTAAGAGAAACTCCTGAATTAGATTTTGATTATTTATTCTGTTTGACAGGCATTGACTACGGAGAAAATTTAGGCGTGATTTATCACCTTGAATCTTTAAGCGAAAAACACAATATTGTTGTAAAAGTAAGTACCGACGATAGAGAGACACCTAGGCTGGATACAGTCAGTAATATATGGCGAACTGCCGAATTTCATGAGATGGAAGTCTATGATTTTTTTGGAATTACTTTTACGAATCATGCAAATATGAAGCGTTTGTTTCTTCCTCCTGAATGGGATGGATTTCCTTTGAGAAAAGATTATGTGGACGAGGCAAATATGGTGATTAAATAATTTGAACAGCAGCATGGAAGAAATAGCAAACGACAGCTTTAAAACCCAAGAATATTTTATCAATATGGGGCCACAGCACCCTGCAACTCATGGGGTTTTACGTTTGATACTTACGATAGATGGTGAGATTATAAAAAACGTTGAGCCTGATCTTGGATATATTCATCGATCAATTGAGAAGATGTGTGAAAGAGATAGTTATCAACAGATCGTTCATCTGACAGATCGTATGGATTATTTATCCTCACATATCAATAATGAGGCCGTGTGTTTGACGGTTGAAAAAGCCTTAGAACTGGAAGTTACTGAAAGAGTAAAAGTTGTCAGAACCATATTGGGAGAACTTACTAGGATGGCATCGCATATGCTTTGGTGGGGTGTTATGGGTATGGATTTAGGTGCACTTACTTCTTATTTTTACGCCTTTAGAGATCGCGAAATGATCAATGATATTTTTGAAGAAACTTGTGGGGCAAGACTAACCATGAATTACAACATACCTGGTGGCTTGATGTTCGATATTCATCCGAATTTCGTGAAGCGCACCAAAGAATTTATAACACATTTTAGAACAAAGTTACCTGAATATGACAAGTTGCTAACGGACAATGTGATCTTTCAGAAAAGAACAAAAGGGATCGGTGTATTGACTCGCGAGCAGGCAATATCTTATGGAGCCTCAGGACCTGTAGCCAGGGCCTCAGGATTTGCCAGTGATGTTAGGAAGAGACATCCATATAGTGCCTATGACAGGGTTGAGTTTACCGAATCATTAAGCTTGGTAGGGGATAATTTTGCGCGATATCAGGTAAGGATTATGGAAATGTGGGAGTCTATGAAAATAATTGACCAATTGATCGATAATATTCCAGAAGGTGAATACCAAACAACGACTAAAGCCGTAATTAAATTACCCAAAGGAGAATATTATCAAAGGGTGGAAACAGCTAGAGGTGAACTTGGAGTTTATGTCAATAGCACAGGTACAAAAAACCCATATAGGATGAAATTCAGATCTCCAGGGTTTTCAAATTTGTCCCTACTTAATGACATTACGATTGGAGGAAAAATAGGAGACTTGGTTGCTACCATGGCAACTATTGATATAGTAGTTCCTGATATTGACCGATAAAAGAAGCATTCAATGATCTAATTAGATTCTCATGATTAAAACATTATCGATAACAAGTTCTATCCACAACTGGCTTCAAAGTTCGTTGCCGGCGGGTTTGGCAGATCTAACAGAATGGGTATTGATAGCTGCTGCGTATTTAACTTTTTTTGCATTGGCAGGCTTGCTATTAGTTTGGATGGAAAGAAGAATTGCTGCATTTTTTCAATTGAGATTAGGGCCTAATAGAGTAGGCCCGTCTGGTTTATTTCAAACCATAGCAGATGCGCTGAAGTTGCTGACCAAAGAACTAACCGTTACTGAAAATGCAGATAAGTTTCTTTTTAATTTGGCTCCTTATTTTGTTATAGTAGCCGCTTTGGTATCGCTTTCAGTTTTACCGTTTTCTGCTGAATTTCAGGCTTTTGATATTAATATAGGAGTCTTCTTTGTTATGGGGGTTTCATCTATTGGAGTGATTGGCGTTTTATTGGGAGGATGGGCCAGTAATAATAAATATTCACTTATTGGCGCTATGAGGAGTGGCTTGCAAACAGTGAGTTATGAGTTGTCAGTAGGCCTGTCAATTTTGACTATTGTACTATTATCGGGTTCATTAAGAATCTCTGAAATAGTTGAAGTTCAGCGAGCTGGAGGGTGGTTTATACTTCAGGGGCATATTCCGGCAATCATTGCTTTTATGATTTTTATGATAGCAGGAACTGCTGAAACCAACAGAGCACCTTTTGATATGGTTGAAGCTGAATCTGAGTTAGGAGCTGGTTTCCATACGGAATACTCAGGGATGAAATTCGCCTATTTCTTTCTTGCTGAATTCATCAATATGTTCATTATTGCAGCCATTGCTGTCACAATATTTTTTGGAGCCTATCTTTCACCTTTTGGTATTACAGAATCGCTTCCTTGGATGGGCGTTTTCTGGTTCATGCTAAAGGTATTGGTGATTATATTTTTGATGATGTGGTTTAGGTGGACTTTTCCAAGACTTAGAGTTGATCAGCTGCTGACCTTGGAATGGAAATATTTGTTGCCCCTTAATTTGATGAACATCGTTTTGATGGCAATTATCATCTGGTTAAACTGGACATTTTAATTAAAGAAGACATGAGTTATTTTTCAGACATATA
>CAYMKR010000300.1:0-3160 GCA_964390865.1 uncultured Flavobacteriaceae bacterium
CGAAATAGAGATTTATTATATCCATAATAAATCTCTATTTTTGTTTTGATCAACAATGTCATATCGATTCATATAAAGCTGTTGATTATATTTTAAACATGGCTCAAGTAAATCCGTTTCGTGCTGTAAGATCAACAAGAGATAAGGTTGCCTTAGCAACCACACGCTCATATGATATTTATAAAAAAAAGGAATTAAACGATATCCTAAGATTGAATCCTTTTTCATTTTTACACATTCTTCGCCCAGGCTTTAAATTTCATAAAACTGTTCATGGAACCAAGCGCTTTAAAATGGTACACAACAGGTATACTGAATTTAAAGAGAATGGTATTTTTAAAAATGATCAGAAACTAAGTTATTATCTTCATCAAAAATCTTTTAATGGCGATGTCTTTTGGGGCATTATAGGTTTAGCCTCTCTTGAGGATTATCAAAATAATGTCATTAAAAAGCATGAAAAGACTCTGAGCGAAAGAGAGGCCTTATTTGGAAATTACCTCGAAGTTACAGGATTCAATGCTGAACCGGTTCTTATTACCTATCCTGACAATGATTTTCTATCGTCGCTTATTTTGAAATATAGAAAACTCAGGGCTGAATATGAATTTACTACAAATAAGAACAGGACACACTTGATGTGGTTAATTGATGGAGATGATGAAGTAGCTCAAATTTCAGAGGCTTTTTCAAAAATGCCATCATTATATATAGCTGACGGTCATCATCGAACGGCTTCTTCTAATTTTTTATTTGAAAAAATGAAGAACAGTGGCAATAAAAAAGCCCAAGAATTAAGCAAATATTTTATGGCCTATTTTATTCCTGAATCAAGTTTGAGAATCACTTCTTTTTATAGGTTCCTCAAGAATTTAAATGGCCTGGACAAAAAAGAGTTTCTAATGGCTCTTGATGAGAATTTCAGAATTCAGAAGCTGGGGAAAAGGTATTATCAACCTTCAAAAAAACATCACTTTGCAATGTTCTTGGGTGGTGATTACTACAAATTGTATTTGAGGAAATCAAGTTTTAATCCCAGTAACGAACTTGATCAGCTTGATTCTCAAATTCTGTTCAAACATATTCTTGAACCCATTCTCGGAATCAAGGATCCTTCAACGGATAAAAATATTCATTACCTCCCAGAAACTGGTAATGAAATGCAACTTCAACAACTTGTAGATTCAGGCGATTACGAGGTGGGCTTTGGCTTATTTCCGATATCTGTCAAACAACTAAAAACTGTTGCAGACAGTAACCTTACTATGCCTCCAAAAAGCAGTTATATTGAACCAAAATTAAGAAGTGGTTTAACAATCTATGAATTAAAGTAATTACACATATAAAACATATTAAATGCTTGTAAAACAGAACTTAGAAGATTTAAAAAAACACATAAACAAAGATGTTACTTTAGTTGCTGTTTCGAAAACGAAACCCGTTGCGGATATCTTAGAAGCATACGAGGCAGGGCAGCGTATTTTTGGTGAGAACAAAATCCAAGAAATGGTTAGTAAATATGAGGTACTGCCGAAAGATATCAAATGGCATATGATTGGCCATTTGCAAAGTAATAAAGTTAAATACATGGCTCATTTTGTGGATTTAATCCATGGCGTTGATAGTCTTAAAACCTTGAAAGAAATCAATAAGCAGGCAAAGAAACACGACCGCACCATTAACTGCCTTCTTCAAGCAAGGATCGCAAAAGAAGAAACCAAATTCGGTCTTAAATTCAGAGATCTAGAAGCAATTCTCGAAACAGAAGAACTTGCAGAACTCGAAAATATCAAAATTGTAGGACTAATGGGTATGGCAAGTTTTAGCGCTGACGCCAATGAAGTTTCAGAGGAATTTATAAGTTTAAAACTCCTGTTTGATAAAATCAATTTATCTAAAGGCCATCTTGAAATACTTTCTATGGGTATGAGTGGCGATTATAAACTAGCTATTGCAAATGGAAGTAATATGATTCGAGTTGGATCTGCTATTTTTGGTTCAAGAAATTATATCGTTTAATTACAGAACAATTTGATGCTAATAATAACTCTAGTGCATAATTTTAAATAAAAGCTCTTTAAGGATATCTCCCTGGGCTAAATTTGACGCCCCTACTCCCTTGCTTTTCAAATCGGCCTCTCTTAAGTGAGCTATAACCTGAGCCACTTTTCTCATGGGATAATTTCTTGCAGCTCTTTGGTATTCTGCTATAAAATAAGGGTTTATTCTCAGCATTTTGCCAACATTGATCTTGCCTTTATCTTTTAAACCATGATACAGTAGCAATTGCGTAAAAAAGCTATTCAACAATGAAATTGTCATCACCAAAGGATTACTCTTTGGGTTTTGAGAAAAATATTGGACTATTTGATTCGCTTTAACCAATTCTTTATCTCCTATTGCCTTTCGCAATTCGAAATTGTTAAAATCTTTACTAATTCCAATATTCTCTTCGATATGGATTGCCGAAATTATAGATCCTTGCTTCAATAGCAGGGCTAATTTATCAAGTTCATTGTCAATTTTTGAAAGATTTGTTCCCAGAAACTCAACCAGCATATGTGAGGCTTTGGGTTCTATTTGAAAGCCTTTATCCTTTAAAGTACTATTAATCCATTCACTTACCTGATTCTCATAAAGTTTTTTACTCTCAAACAAACAACCAACTTCTGCTACAGTCTTGGCTAATTTCTTTCGCTTATCAATCGTTTTATACTTGTAACATATAACCAATACCGTAGAAGGTTGTGGGTTTTCAGCATAAATAGCTAACTTTTCAATATTTCTGGAAAGATCTTGAGCCTCCTTTACGATAACAACCTGTTTTTCAGACATCATTGGATACCGCTTGGCATTTGCCATGATATCTTCAATAGTAACGTCTCTACCATAAAGAACCATTTGATTAAAGCCTTTTTCTTCTTCCGCTAATAAATTATGTTCAATATAGTCAGATATCTTGTCTATATAATATGCCTCCTCCCCCATTAGAAAATAGATAGGCTTGGTGTTTTTCGATTTTATATCATCGACGATCTGTGTGATTCTATTCATAAATTATAAGAAGTTCCTTACTTTTACCTCATGACAATACTCAATTTACCAAAGTATTCGTTTCGGATCAAAAATAAAGAAAATAAGCTTTATATTTTTGACCGAG
>CAYMKR010000301.1:0-3140 GCA_964390865.1 uncultured Flavobacteriaceae bacterium
TGACGGCTTGATTGACTTATATTTTACGGGGAATCAGGTGGCAGATCGCCTTTATATAAACTTGGGTAATTTAAAATTCAAGGATATAACAAATATAGCTGGCATTGAAAACGACACTGGTTGGACAACTGGTGTTAGCACCGTAGACATTAACAATGACGGACTTCTTGACATCTATGTATCTAAGGTTGGTCAATTCAAAACTATTTCAGGTCAAAACTTATTACTTGTCAACCAAGGTGTGGATAAGGACGGGATTCCAAGCTTTAAAGAACAGGCTGGTCAATACAATCTAGACATAAAAAGTTTTGCCACACAATCTGCCTTTTTTGATTATGACCTGGACGGTGATCTTGACATGTATCTTCTGAATCATTCTGTATATCCAAATAGAACCTATGGCAAAGGTACTTCCCGAAAGTTAATTGATAGCCTTGCAGGAGATAAGCTCTTTGAAAATCAGGAGGGTCTGTTTATTGAAGTCACCCAGAGTTCTGGAATTTTTCAAGGGAAAATAGGATATGGCTTGGGTCTAGGAGTGAGTGATCTTAACCATGATGGGTATCCGGATCTCTACATCGGTAATGATTTTTTCGAAAATGATTACTTATACATAAATCAAAAAGATGGAACATTTAAGGAAATTATTTCGGCTGATGAAAATAATGTTGGGCACACCAGTCATTTCTCAATGGGAAATGATATAGCTGATATCGATAATGATGGCTGGTCAGATATTGTTTCGCTTGACATGCTCCCTGAAGACTTACAGGCCTATAAAACCTCTGGGAGAGAATACAATAATTCAGTCTATGATCAATACTTGAAAAATGGATATCGTCCACAGTATATGCAAAACATACTGCTGCACAACAACCAAGGGGCCTTCTTTCAGGAAACAGCATTTGCTTCAGGCATTTCTGCTACTGATTGGTCATGGTCACCTTTAATTGTTGATCTAGACAACGATGGCTATAAGGACTTGTTCGTTTCAAATGGAATTCTTGGAGCCACAAATGACATGGATTTTATCAATTTTATAGCGAATAAAAAGATTCAGGAGCAGCTTAAAAATGGTATGGAGGAAAAAGACCTCAAGTTTACAGAGCAGTTGCCACAACGTAAATTATCAAATTATTTTTTTCGAAATAATGGGGATCTAAGTTTTACAGACAAGTCCTTAAACTGGTTTCAAGAACTTCCTTCATTCAGTAACGGGAGCACTTATGCGGATTTAGATAATGACGGGGATCAAGATCTTGTGGTAAATAATGTCAATTCAAAAGCATTCATCTTAGAAAATAAAACAGACTCCTTCGGAAATCAATTTATTAAAATCAAATTCAAAGGGTCTGAAAAAAATACTATGGGCATTGGTTCTAAAATAAAGGTCTTTACAGATACTTTATCCATTTACCTTGAAAACTATAGCACACGGGGTTATCTATCAGCTGTGGCGCCCGAAATGACGGTTGGAATCGGCCCTAGAGATATGGTTGACTCCTTAATAGTCATCTGGCCTGACGGTAAATCTCAGAAATTATTAGCAATAAAGTCAGGAACAACGCAAGTTTTAGATTATAAAATGGCTTCTAGTGAAACTTTGATAACAAAATCATCAAAGGCTGAATTACTGAGCTCCTCTCCTATTTCACTTAACTATAAGCATCGTGAATTACCATCCTATGAATTTGGTCGGGAGCCATTAATCCCATACTCAAAGGGTGCAGAAGGGCCGAAGGTATCCGTTGGAGATGTTAATGGGGATGGCTTAGATGATATTTATATTGGAGGCGGAAAAAAACAGGTAGGTGCTCTCTATCTGCAGACTGAAAATAGTTCTTTTGTAATCACTCAACAACCCGATTTTGAACTGGTCAAAGACAATGAGGAAACTGACAATTTATTTTTTGATGCTGACAACGATGGAGATCTAGATTTGATTGTAGTATCTGGAGGAAATGAATATCGGCGAGGACCAGAATTACGTCCTGTGCTCTATCTCAATAATGAGGTGAAATTTGAAATCAGTACAACCTTTCCTGACATCGAATTAAATGCCTCTGTAGTCAAATCTGCGGATTTGGATGCTGATGGGGATCAAGATTTAATTATTGGTGCAAACGCAAACCCAAGAAAATTCGGTAGGTCAGCAAAAAACTATGTTCTTTATAATGATGGAACCGGCCATTTCGAAGACCTTAGTGAGTCTAGATCTGCATCTTTTTCAGATGCTGGATTAATCGAGGATATTCAAATTACTGATCTCAACAATGATGGTTTACCGGATATCATTGCTGTTGGTCATTGGATGCCTATCTCTATTTTTATGAATTCGGATCAAGGATTTCGCCTGATGCCAAACAGCAACTTGGCTAAAACTCATGGTTTATGGAATCACATACGGGTAGCCGATTTTGACAAGGATGGAGATCAGGATTTCATAGTTGGTAACTGGGGCCAGAATACAAGACTTCAAGCAAGTATTGATCATCCGATGCAATTATATATGGCTGATTTTGATCTCAATGGAAAAGAAGAAGCAATTCTCACCTCTTTTCAACAGGGTCAGGAGACTGTCTTTTCTTCTAAAGATGAGCTCTCAAAACAAATACCTTCTATAAATAAAAAGTTTTTATCGTATACCGATTTTGCCAATGCTGAATTCAAAAATTTATTCGATAAAAAAACATTGCAAAAGGCAACATTGAAAACAGTATATGACTTGTCAAGTTGTTATTTTGAAAATTTAGGCAATGGTGAATATAAAAAACATACCCTGCCATTTCAAGCTCAATTATCGTCTATAAAAACAATATATTTGGATGATTTTAACCGTGATGGATACATGGACGTATTGGCTGCAGGAAATGACTATGGAATAAGTACACAATTGAGTCGATTAGACGCCAGCCATGGGATTCTACTAATAAATGACAAAAATGGTTTCTTTACAATCGATACTGAAAACTATCTGAATATTCCGGGTAAATCAAGAGATATTGCAGAGATATCAATCCAAGAGAAAAAACACTTGATCATTACTTTAAATAATGCATCTCCTCTCTTTTTAAAAATGAAAAACAATAATGACTAATTATATCATAAAAATGAAAAATCTCATCTCTTTGATTCTCATA
>CAYMKR010000302.1:0-3096 GCA_964390865.1 uncultured Flavobacteriaceae bacterium
TAACCTTTATAAGGTTTGGCATACATCATAATTTGCTTGAAATATTTCATCAATTGTTTCTTGACCTAACAGCCAGATTAATTCAATTTAAAATCTTTAATAATGCTTTGAATTTTTTGGTCAAGTTCAGCTTCTACTTGTTTAGCGTTGTCAACATCATCCAAATCGGTGTGTACACTAAAGTAGAATTTTATTTTTGGCTCAGTTCCACTGGGTCTGGCAGCCATTCTTGTTCCTTCAGTTGTTTCATAAATCAGAACGTTTGATTTGGGCAAATCAATAACAGTTTCTTCACCTGAAATTAAATTTTTACATACTGAAGTTTCATAATCAAACAAGTATTTCACTTTTTCACCATGAATCTCTGAAATGGGTGAATTTCGCATGTCGATCATCATTTGTTGAATTTCCTGAGCTCCTTCGGCACCTTTTTTAACAACAGAAATTAAGTGTTCTTTATAGAAACCATGATCTTTATAAAGATGCAAGAGGTCAGAATAAATTGAGCTTCCATTGTTTTTGGCTATAGCTGCAATTTCACAGGCAAGTAATGTGCTTGAAACGGCATCTTTGTCTCTTACAAAATCACCTACCATAAATCCAAAGCTCTCTTCTCCACCTCCGATAAATTCTTCAGTTCCTTCTGCTTCTCGAATCATCTTGGCTATCCATTTAAAACCAGTCAAGCCAACCTTGGTGGCAACTCCATAGCTCTTGGCAAGAACATTGATCATAGGGGTTGAAACAATCGTTGATCCAACAAATTGATTACCATTAATTCGATCTTCCTGCTTCCATTTTTTAAGCAAGGCATCTACCAAAATGGCAAATGTTTGGTTCCCATTTAAAAGGACAAGTTTGTTCTCAAGATTTCTGACAGCTATTCCCAGCCTGTCACAATCCGGATCGGTACCAATTACTATATCAGCGCCAATTTTATCTGCCAGGTCAGTAGCCATCTTCAAAGCAGCTGGTTCCTCAGGGTTAGGTGAGGCCACTGTCGGGAAATCACCATTAGGCTCCCTTTGTTCTTCAACAATATGTACATCTGTAAATCCGGCTAATTCCAAGGCTCTAGGAACCATAGTTATAGAGGTTCCATGAAGGGAGGTGAAAACGATCTTTAACTGATCTCTGTTTTTAGTTTCTTTTGAAGTAGAATTTGCAACAGCTTCAATAGCAAATTTTCCGTCAATTTCTTCACCTATCATATGGATTAAGGCATCGTTAGCATCAAACTTAATGTCTTCAAATTTCACTTTATTGATTTCGTCAATTATGGCTCCGTCTTGTGGAGGGATGATCTGTCCTCCATCATTAAAATACACCTTATACCCGTTGTATTCAGGTGGGTTGTGGGAGGCAGTTAATACGATTCCAGCGTCACAACCTAATTCTCTTACCGCATAAGATAATTCAGGTGTTGCTCTCAGATCTTCAAATAAATAAACAATAATGCCATTAGCAGAGAAGACATTGGCCACAGATTGAGCAAAAGGCTTGCTGTTATGCCTGCAATCATAAGCGATAGCGACTTTAGCTTGTTTGTTGCTAAACGCACTGAGTAAGTAGTTAGATAAGCCTTGTGTGTTTTTGCCCAAAGTATATTTGTTGATTCTATTTGTTCCGGCTCCCATGATACCTCTCATACCACCGGTTCCAAATTCAAGGTCTTTATAGAATCTGTCAGTAAGATCTTTAGAATCGATACTTAGAAGTTCTTGTATTTCTTTTTGTGTTGCTGAATCAAAAGGAGTTGTGATCCACTGTTTGGCTTTGTTGATGATGTCGTTGGTATTCATTTTAAATTGATTTTTGAGGTATAAAGATAAACTTTTTAAGGTGAATTGTAAGGGTTAATACAACGCTTCTGTGGTTACCCAAACTTTAATTCAATAAAATGTTGAATGATATTCCATCATTTTAAAACCTCTAAGTTTATCATAAATTTAATTTGTTACTTACAGTATATCGCTTTTGTTTTCTTTTTGATCTCAAGATTAATTCACCTAAAAAACCAGCTAAAAACAATTGAGATCCCAATATCATGCAAGTCAGCGCGATAAAGAACCAAGGATTGTCAGTAATCAATATTGCAGGTTTTTGTTGATATAACTTCACGAGTTTAGAAACACCTATGATGATCGAGGAAATAAATCCAATGATAAAAACAATAGTTCCGAGCAATCCAAATAAATGCATTGGCCTTTTGCCGAATTTTGTCAGAAAGTTTATCGTGATGAGGTCTAAGAAGCCATTGATAAATCGATCCATGCCAAACTTAGTTGTACCGTATTTTCTGGCTTGGTGTACGACTACCTTTTCTCCGATTTTGTGAAAGCCCGCATTCTTGGCGAGAACGGGTATATAACGGTGCATTTCTCCATAGACATCAACATTTTTGACTACATCATTTTTATAGGCTTTCAAGCCACAATTGAAATCATGAAGAGCAAGACCTGACGTCTTTCGGGCGGCAGCATTGAATAGTTTGGAAGGTAAATTTTTTCTGATTTTAGAATCGAAGCGCTTTTTTTTCCATCCTGAAATCAAGTCGAAGTCTTCATCCTTGATCATATTGTAAAGATCTGGGATTTCATCAGGACTATCTTGAAGATCAGCATCCATGGTAATCACTACGTCCCCTAACACCTCCTTAAAGGCTGCGTTCAAGGCTTGTGACTTTCCGTAATTCCTTTGAAATCGAATTCCTTTTACGGCTTCATTTGATTCTGATAAAGCTTGTATAATGTTCCATGAACCATCATCGCTTCCGTCATCTATAAAAAGTATTTCATATGAAAAACGATTGGATTGCATGATTTTTGCAATCCAATCGTGTAATTCATTCAAAGATTCTTCCTCATTGAGTAGAGGGACGACTATACTTATATCCATATGGATTTAATATTTATTAAGCCTCATCAGATTTTCTCATAACCAATCCTGCAATGAGTGAAATAATTAAACCAATAAAGAGGCTAAAAATAATGGTTATAGTTAAGTTGGCTCCTGCATTTGCAAACATGGCAGAACCTTTTTTGGCTTGTTCCAATTGCTCATCGGAAAAATTCGGATATCTTTCTAATATAGCCT
>CAYMKR010000303.1:0-3082 GCA_964390865.1 uncultured Flavobacteriaceae bacterium
ACTTAACACTTAACACTTAACACTTCGAAGAGAAAAACTTCAGTCTCACTGAGGTTTTTTTGTTTTTAGGGGTTTCTTAGAATCGTGCTTCGAAATTCTGTCCTGTTCGATATTCTCCATTCAAAGATCGACAATCAACAATCCCAAATCATTGAAAAGGTGCTTTAAGGTTGTATGGATGACAGAGTCTATCTGTCATAAATACAGTTCTTTACCTTAATTTGTTGCGATCTGGTTAAGACCATATAATAGTTTCAAAACCTTGTTTAAACAATTAGCTTTCGAGTAATAGATAGGTTTTTTTTGACTAGTTGTTGGGTTGGCTCTTATTTAACCTCAAGAATCCTTTCTTTGCTATAATTAATTGGTAACCATGAGCAAATACGTATTCAAGGATAGTTAATAAGAATTATGTATTGAACATAATTTCCTCAATTTAAATTCGTTATAATTTAAGAAAAAGAATATAGTAAACTCAAAAAACGGGTTTTAAATTAACTATTAAAAGGAACAGCATTTTTATGTATGGATAGCTTTATAGCTAACGTATGCCTTATCAAGATATAAAAATGAATGTTTATTTCAATTAAAATGCTATGAAAAAGAAAACTAGTAAAATTAGATTGAGCACGTTTAAATTTCTTTTATTCCTGCCAATACTATTGCTCTCATTTTGCGACAGTAATTTAGAAGAACCGTTTCTGAATTCAGAAAACAAACTGACTAAAGACTCCAAGGTGCTTTTATTAATGAAAGCGGCAATTCAAAATGATTCCGATCAAAAATTGACAAAAAATAAAAGTGCCTTGTCTAAGAGTACTGCCACTGAGGATGATGATCAATGTACTCATTTCTTATATCCTATGACCTTTGAAGTTTATTCACGAGACGATTCGAATCCGGATTTGAAGAAAATCAATTCAGATGAAGAATTAATTGCTTTTATAGATGCATTTACTTTTGAAGAGGAATTATCGATTGCTTCCACTCCTAATTATGAATTGTACATTTTTTTCCCAATTACTTTATTGGATGCTGACGGTGTTGAAACAGAATTAGGAAATTTAACGGAATTAGAGGGGACTTTGCAAATGGCTGTTGAAGCATGTGCGAGTTTAAACGATGATTCTTCGGATGGTAATGATGATGGCAATGATGATGACGATGATGACGATTATGACGATGATGATGACGGTTCCAATGATGGAGATAATAATGATTCAGATGATGATTCAGATGATGATGTCGGAATTCACAACGCTCATTTTGATGTTGATACATCTCATTTAGTATACGATTTTAATGATGGAGAAACAGATGCGCATACACATGAATATGATGAGAAATATGATACAAATATTGTTGATTACTTTAATATATTGAATGACGATAATAAAAAGAAAAAAGGTTTACGTAATATAAATGATTTTGAGTTTGGTGTCCCAAATGATTCTGAACAGTTTTATATCATTATTGCCAATGCTGAATTGTCACAAGATGTTCAGCTTAAGATTAATGGTAATTTAATTTCTGTTTTGGATTATCAAAACAAAGTGGATGCCTATTTGAATGGAGATCATAATGCGTTAGAAACCTACTCACTGGGCGGATCATCAGATGCAACTCAATTAACAAGCTTAAAATTTGTTGTTGGGCTTGATGCATCAAGTGTTCAAAATGGACTCATCCCTACAGAAACGAAAGCAGTAGTGAAAAATACTCCAGGACCAAATGATGAATATCGTGATGGGGCTCTTTTAATTCAAGCGATTAATATAAACAAGATGTCACTTAATCCAAGTCTGGGCGTTGCTGATCAAGATGCTCATCTTTACTGGGAATCTACTATTTTTTGGCATGTCAAGCAAGAGGATAATGATACAGTAATTGACAATTATAGAAATAGTGATTATGAATATTGTGATAAAAAGAAGAAAAAGGTATCCATCTGTCATAAGGGTAAAACTATATGTGTAAGTGTAAATGCCATATGGGGACATATGCAACATCATAAAGATGATTATCTGGGGAGCTGTGATGATTAAAAGTATTTTTAATGATATTGAGAAATTTTTAAAACTGTCCATAGGGCAGTTTTTTTATTTTAAACTATTAAGGTTAGTTATTAGGCCATGAACCCCAATTGCTGCAATGCCCTCCATTATCCGTCCCAGTAATTTCTCTTTAGGCTTTGGTGTAACCTGCATTCATCAATGCATAAGGAGCAAAGTGTTATTTACCATTTCCGTTGTTTCTAAAGGCTTTTCCAAAATGACCATGGCTTAATCCGTGGCCCGCTTCATGCAATAATATGGTTTAATAGTCAAATTTACCACTGCCGAGGAAATCATCAGGAGCGTCTTGCCAATTAAAGCCATCATTCATATATATTTCTTTAATTGCGACGTCACCTTTGCCATTTTGGTTAATGTCTTCATTCCAAGTATAAGTAAATGTGACACCAAGAATACCTGCTCCACCTGAAGGCATGGAGAATAATTGGTTACAGACCATCCCAGGTAAAAGTTGGTTTGTAGCATTAAGATTATACGGTCCTCTGGATGCATGGATTAATAAAACTTGGATACCAAGCGAAATAGAAATGATAAAATAAAACAGTTTATAACATAATATAAAGGGCATTAAAAACGCCCTTTATATTAACCAATTCCAAAGCTATTCAACATAATGCGGAGTTATAGCCGCATTCATTCACTTCACGCGCTGCTGCATATCCCACTTTCAGCCACAATAAACTTTAAATGGACACATACATCTTTTCGTGATTACAATGCAAAAAGTGCCGTATTGCAACACTGAGAATGCTCCATGGGGTCAATACAAAGTAGACTTCCAGGATTGTCCATAGGAAGAGATGAGGAGGTTGAGAGGGCAGAGAGGTTCTCCCTTAATAAATAGCTATATTAGTACTGATATAACACATTAAAAAGCATTAAACAGGATGTATGAATTTTTTTAAATGGATTAAAAGAGTATTATTAGGGGTTCTTATTCTTATAATCATATTACTAACTATTGGATTCATATTTGAGAGAATTTCTCGCTCGAATGCAGAAGATTT
>CAYMKR010000304.1:0-3078 GCA_964390865.1 uncultured Flavobacteriaceae bacterium
AAATTGAACTGCCTTAGCAATATCAGGAACCGTGATTCCTATGTGTGAAAAAGATCTAGGGTAGGTTTTTTTAGTCATAATTAAGTGTTTTGTTATTGTTAGTATTATTCTTATTGTTTATTTAAATCGACATTAATCATCCAGCTGATATCAAATTGATCTGTAAACATCCCAAAATAGGAACCCCAAAAAGTTTGATTCATGGGCATCATAACTATTCCTTGAGCAGAAAGTGTTTCGAACAATTTATCGGCAGCTTCCTTTGAATCTGCATGGATTGAAATTGAGAAATTATTCCCGGCATTAAAATCCGTATTCCAAGGTGCCATGGTATCACTTCCCATTAATACTGTTTCACCTCCTATGGGCAAGGTTACGTGCATCACTTTGTTTTTATCAGCATCGGATATTGGGGGCATCCCATCTTGAGGCGGCATTTCAGAAAACCTTCCCAGGTGTTGAAAATCACCTCCAAAAACAGTTTTATAAAACAAAAAAGCTGCTTCACAATTCCCATTAAATCTCAGGTATGTATTAATTGTTGTCATCTTATTTGTTATACATATTTAATACCTTTTAATCCTTCCTTGAAGCCAACCTTGGGCTAAGCGCGAAATAATACGCTAGTCTAATCAGTCAAAAGGTTTTCTTTTAAAAACACGGCAACTGCCTCGGTCATTCTGTCTCGATTTTCTTTCTTTCTAAAACCATGGCCCTCATCTTTGGCAAGCATATACCATACCTGTCCATTATTATCTCTAATTGACTTTACCATTTGTTCAGATTCGCTGGCTGGTACTCTTGGGTCATTTGCTCCTTGAATTACGAACAAGGGACTCTTAAACTCGTCCACATGATTGGTTGGTGAAATAGATTCTAGATATTCCCTCATTTTAGGTTCTCTTTCGTCACCATATTCAGCCCTTCTTAGGTCTCTTCTATACTCTTCTGTATTTTCTAAAAACGTAACGAAATTGCTGATACCTACTATATCAACGCCACATTTTATCTTGTCACTGAAATTATACATTGAAGACAGCACCATGTATCCTCCGTATGAGCCTCCAAACACCGCAATTTTATCATTATCATAATCGGGGTTTTCCTCAATCCATTCAATTAATTTACCGATGTCTTTAACCGAGTCTTCTCTGTTAAAACCATTGTCTAATTTCAAATAAGTCTTCCCGTAACCTGATGAACCACGCACATTAGGCGCTATCACGGCAATACCCATTTCATTTGCTAAAAACGCGTAAAAGGATGAAAAATAGGGAGTATGTTGACCTTCAGGGCCTCCATGAATTGAAATCATAACTGGTAGTGGACCTTTGGCATTTAAAGGTTTGTACACAAAAGCCGGAATAGTTCTTTTTTTCCCATCCGCCTTGTCATAGGTCTCAAAACTAACAAGTTCAGGCTTCGGAAATAAACTGGTATCAAGGCCTCCTACTTCACTTGTGGTCCACCTTTTACTTTTACCGCTTTTTAGATCTAAGGAATAGACGTCTCCAGGAGTTTCTGTGGTATTTAAAACCATTGAAAGTGCTTCACGCTCAGGATGAAAAGCAAAGGAATAGATTTGACCAATGGGTAAATTTGAAACTTTTTCAAAGCTGTTTGATTCAAGGTCCATTAAATACAATTGGCTAAATCCGTTTTCATTAGCGGTAAATGCCGCTTTTGTTCTGGCTTTATTCAGGGCTCCATCTTCAATATCCCATGGAATATCTTCAGTAATAAATTCCATTTTCTTTGATTTCACATCATAAAGAGCCAATGTGTTAAATTCTTTGCCAATATTGGTAGTGGCATATATCTTAGTTCCAGTTTTGTCCCAAAAACTTGCTAAGAAAACAGCCTCTTGTGCTCCATCATTAATCTGCTTCAATTCTTTAGTCTCAAGGTCTAAAATATATGAATTCGATTTTGTACTTGACAAATATTGTATCACGATTAACTTGCTGTCATCCGGTGACCAATCAGTTGCGACCCAATAACCTCCTCCACGATCAACTTTTATCGTTGCCATTTTGGGAGACTTCATATCAGAGATATAAATATCAAAATCTTTCTTGTTCCTTCTTGAAGAAGTAAAGGCAAACTTATCTCCTTTGTTTGACCATGTCATTCCAAAATTACGAGATTCTCCATCACTAATCATCTCGGATGTTCTGGCTTCCATGTCATACCAGTAAATTTGAGAAAATTCATTCCCTCCTGAATCCTTGGTAAAAAGAAATCCGTTATAATCAGGTGAAGGACAAAATGATCCGTTTGAAACAGGTTCGTCGAAAAAAGATATTTGACTTCTGGCGCCCCCTGGATTGCTTACAGTGTGCAACTGAGTTGTGTTCCCAAATCTTGTTGAGATGAGCATACCTTCGTCATTAGGTAACCAATCGGCAAATGATGCCGACCTGGTATTTTGGTATTGCTGTATTCTCGAAGTCATTTCTTCAGGAATTTCAGGCACGTTTTCTAAAATCATATTACCAACCTCTCGACGTTCTTGGGCATGAGGTGCGTAATAAATTGTCAGTATTAATAAAAAGGAAAGTAATTTGGCTAGTTGATTCATTGGCTTTATTTTTCAGGGGATTAAAAAATTGGTTGGTTTAAAAAAAGAACTCTAAGATAATCAATCCTTCTGAAAAGGACAAGAGAGATTATTGTGATCTTCATGGTACCATTCAATAGATTACCCCTAGCACTTATTCCTTCTATTTTTCTACTTGGAGCTTTTCATGCATTTTTTGACCTTGCTTAACCACTATTTCAATGATCTCTTCTATATCTTTTTTAGAGGTCCTGAAATTTACAATGCAAGCCCTCAAGGCATAGTTTTCATTAATGATAGCGTTAGATAAAAACACTTCCCCACCTTCCTGTAAAGAATCAAGTAAGTTTTCATTCAAGGCGTTTAAATAGGCCTCCTTATCTTCAATGTCAAATTTATAATCTAACGGAACGTATCTAAAAGTAGCAATACTTAAATTATGGCTGAGCGCTTCTAATTCAACATGATTGTCTGCCTGGTCAAAAAGCAGTTTTGACAATTCAATATCCTCCCTTATC
>CAYMKR010000305.1:0-3069 GCA_964390865.1 uncultured Flavobacteriaceae bacterium
GGAATTCCTAAAGTAAAATTAAACATTTGTTTAAAGATAAATTCTTCTCTTCTTGCCCTGTTTAAAGCGTTATTGATATTTGATAATGTAATTTGTTGTTGTTCAAAATCCTGCTCTTCGGCAAAGCCATTTTCTAATAAAGCTTTAGTTTCGCGTAGGTTCTTTTCTAATGTTTCTTTGTTTTTGATTAGAATATCAATGGTTTCACGAGAGACTAATACAGTTCCATAAGCATTGATAACTGCTTCTCGAATACTTTGCTCTGTCTTTACTTTGGCTAAGTTTGAAATTTTTAGAAATGTTTTAGCCGATTGTAATCCTACGAGGTAAGAGCCATCAAAAAGAATTTGATTTAAGGTAACAGTTGCATTCATGTTTTGCTTTGCGCCAAAAACGACTTCCTCAAATTCACCTGGGTTTCCTCCTACAATTTCAGCAGGGAGGAAGGTTACTGCTTGCTTCAGCCAATTTTGATAATCAATGGTTCCATCAATCTGTGGTAATCCAAAGGAAGTTGCTTCCCATTTTTGTTTTTCAGCGGCTTCAATATCCAAGGAAGCATTTCTTACGGTATAATTGTTTTCCAAAGCGTATTGAACAGCTTCATCAAGGTTAAAAGAGTAAGTCTCTTGGGCTTTAGTTCCGTAAACGCAAAGGATCAAAACTATAAAGGTTAAAATTTTATTCATTTTTCGAGTAAATTTAATAGTGTATTCAATCCTTTTTCAGTTGCAATTGCCCTGATATGATAATCTAGAAACGCATCTTTTAACGCGGTCATACCATACGTATTTAAAGGAAACAGTTCTTTGTTTGTCAGACTCATATTACCACTAAAGTAAAATCTTGTTATCAGGTCAATTTTTAACTCCTTTCGGTAATATCCTTGTTCAATGCCTCTTTGTAAATTCTGAACAACACACTGATTAACAGATTCAAATTGTTTATCGTTGAGTTGTTTAAATATTTTTGGATAGAATTTTTGAAGTTGATAGTAAGGCGAAGATTTTTCGTTTTTTAATTGATTATTTATGATTGTCTTAATTGTAAATACTTCTTCTATTGGATTTAGATTACCTGAACGTATGGAACAAATCGCTTCATTGACATTGTCGAGCACAAAAAAAGTTGTGGCCTGAACCAGCTTGAGTTTTGTAGGAAAGTGACTGTAAATAGTCTTCTTTGACATACCAAGCTCCGAAGCAATGTCATCCATTGTAACACTTTTAAACCCTAGATTTAAAAACATTTCGGATGCTTTGTGTAAAATTTTTTCTTTCATGAGTTTGCAAATATAAAAAAGGAAACTGTAAACACAAAAAAAGTTTCCAAAGTTTACAATAGCTTAATACATACTATTAAGTCGTCAAATCATTTGATTTGTTACCGAAAAAGAATTTCTTAAAAACATTTAATCAATTTAAGACTGACGAAGAGTCCTGATTCTTTAAGATTAATTATTTTTACCAAAACTATAATTCTTACTATGGAAATTTATCGCAAGGCTTTTTTAAAGTATCTAAGTGAGCAAAAAATAGAGAAAGAACCTGCAAACCTTTATGCTCCTATTGATTATATAATGGGTTTGGGGGGAAAAAGAATAAGACCAATATTGGTTTTGATGAGTTGTGATTTGTTTGGAGGGGATTATAATAGTGCCATGGAGGCAGCTCTATCAGTTGAGATGTTTCATAATTTCACCTTGATTCACGATGATATTATGGATAAGGCTGATTTGAGGCGAGGGAATCGAACGGTCCATAAAAAATGGGACCTCAATACAGCCATACTTTCCGGGGATGCTTTAATGATTATGTCTAATCAACGTTTGGAGTATTATGAAGGAGAAAAATTTAAGCAATTAATCTCCTTATACAATAAAACAGCTTTAGAAGTTTGCGAAGGTCAGCAATTGGATATAGATTTTGAAGGCCTGTTAAAAGTTGCACTAACTACATATATTAAAATGATTAGCTTCAAAACTGGTGTTTTAGTTGGGGCTTCATTGAAAATGGGAGCTATAATTGGAGAGGCTCCTGTTTTGGATCAAAAGAGGATTTATGATTTTGGATTAAATCTAGGTATTGCTTTTCAACTTCAGGACGATTATCTTGATACTTTTGGTTCGAAGGATTTTGGAAAGAAAATTGGAGGAGACATACTGGAAGGAAAAAAAACCTTTCTTTATATTAAAGCCCTTCAGTTAGCCGACAAGTCGGATAAATCAGAATTACTTGATTTGTATTCAAATCAGATGAACCAAGACGAAAAAATAACTAGGGTCAAAGAAATTTTCTTGAAATATGGACTAGGAGACTTATTATTAGTGGAGATAGAGACATATACCTTAAAGGCGATACGAGATGTGGAATCGCTGTCAATTAAGGATTCGAAAAAGCAAGTTTTTAAAGAGTTCGGTATGGGTTTAATGAAGCGTAAAACCTAATTACTATGAATTCTAAAGGTGACATTGCCTTGTTTCAGCAAATTGAGGCACAACATTTATTGCCAAGTTTAATAAAACAGCTTAATAAAGATGCTGATTTATCGGGTGTTGATTTTGATTTTGAAGAATCGACTAAGGTGGATGTCTTGGTAATTCAAGTATATGAACTTCTCGTTGATCTAATGACAGTTGATTTTGGAATCTATTTGAATTTCCTCTATAGAGTTGATATTCCAGAGCAAACATTAAGAAAAATTACTGATACTGATCCAAAGCTTATCGCTGAAAAAGTTGCAATTCTTGTTTTGAAAAGAGAATGGCAAAAGGTTTCTTTTAGAAATAAAATCCAATAACCGGAGACCAGGCTGAGCTATATACGCTACTTGATGTCTCGTATAACAGGTCGTACCTAACACCAAAGGATACATTTCTCGATACAAACGATGCGCCTAAATAGAGCGCATTGTTCCAATAGGAATATTCATTATTATCACGGTCACTAGGAAATTTAATTGTGGTAGTGCCACTGGTTTGTAAACCTTCATATTCAGCGGAAAATTGCAAAAAGGGAATTGGTCTTACGGCAACCATAACACTTGGTCCGAATGAATTTTGGCTATATT
>CAYMKR010000306.1:0-3042 GCA_964390865.1 uncultured Flavobacteriaceae bacterium
GAAATCTGAGGCTTTATTTCAACTTCTTCCAGTGGTAAAACCTTTCCAGTGGCTACAGTTTTTTCAACTATAGTCGTTTTAAATGCCTTCTCAGTTTCAAATATTTCGTTTTTTTGCCTATTCTTTTTTGCAAACATTATTATTACAGCTATAAAAGCTATTGCAATAATTGAAAATATTATTGTTTTTTTCATTTTAATATTGATTATTTGATTTACTTTTTTTATTCGTCTCTTAAAGCTTCTATGGGTTTTATTCTAATAGCCCTATTTGCAGGGATCAATCCAATTAAAGTTCCTAATACTACCAAGGTCAAAAGGGCCGCCAGAATCACATATATTTCAACTGACGAATTTAACAGTACTGAATCCGGTCCGTCATTAATCGAGTTTAACACAAATATAATTCCTCCAGCTCCAATAATTCCAAGAATTCCAGCTAATAGGGATAATACTACCGACTCCATAATAATTTGAGATTTAATTTCCCATGGTTTCGCTCCTAGAGCTCTTCGTATCCCTATCTCTTTTGTTCTTTCTTTAACTGTAATGAGTAATATATTTCCAATGGCAAAAATTCCCGCAATCAAGGTTGACAATCCTACAAATACTGTAAGGAACTGCATCCCTGTTAAAAATCCTGTTACCTGTTCAAATCTTTCGCCCAAATTAAAACTTCCAAACGCCCTGCTATCATCGGGATGAACATCATGTAAATTTTTTAACTGCAGCTTTACGTCAGATTCAATTTGACTTATGTTGTATTCTGGCTTTCCAGTAATCACCATCCAACCAATATTATTACCTTGATTGAAAACTTTTTGAAAGGTGGTAAACGGAATATGAATATCATCTCCAGGGCCCATATTTATATTCGATCTTGCAAAAACACCTACAACAGTGTAGTTAATACTGCTTATTTCAATGAGTTGCCCTATTGGAAATTCATCTTCCTCAAATAAATCTTCATAAACATCCTGTGAAATAATCGCAATTTTCTTACTATACTTAATATCATTATCATTGATAAACCTGCCGTACATTATATTCTTTTTGGACACTTTATCCAAAAGTGGATAATCACCAGTCACGTTATACGTTCCATCCAGGAACTTGCGTATAACAGCCTGTCGGTTTTGATTTCTTGGAACTACAAAATCAATTCCTTCCACATTATCCTGTATGATCATGGCATCAGAATGTTTTAATCGCATAGGGCGATCTTTTTGAAAACCATGAAAGGCCATCCCAGTTGATTGTCCCCAAACAAAGACGCTATTAGTTGCCAAATCTCCTATATTCTTGTTAAACCTGTTTTCAAAGCCTTTAGCCGCAGCCAACAAGGCCACCAAAATAAAAATACCCCACATAACTCCGATCATTGTGATAATGGTTCGCGTTACATTTTTACGAAGTATTCCGTAAATCTCTTGCCAGGTATCTATATCAAAAACTGTTTTCATTTGTACTTTAAGTTCTTTTTGCTGTCGGATTAAATCCTTTCAGTTTTAGTCATCGTTTAATGCTACAATTGGTTTAATCTTACTTGCGCGTCTCGCCGGAACATATCCTGCAATAATCCCTGAAATAACCAATAATATTGTCGCGAATATTACTATTCCTAAATCCACCTGTGGATCTTTTATAAAATACTTTTCCAATCCAGGAGCGGCATAACTAAGCGCACCCATCCCTATAATCATTCCCAAATAACCAGCAATGGATGTTATGAACAGCGCTTCAAACATGATCATTTTTATGATGGAATTAGGCGTAGCTCCAATTGCCTTTCGAATCCCTAATTCTTTGGTCCTCTCCTTAACAATATAGATCATGATGTTACTTATACCGACGATACCTGCTATTAAAGTTCCAATGCTTATGATAACGACTATCATGTCTAAAGCACCAGAAGTTTGTTTAGTTCCTTGAACACCCTCCGCCCTATTTTGAAGACGTATACCTCTCTGATCCCTAGGAGCAACATCGAATCGATCTTTTAAATCTCTAAGCAAATCATTTCCAAATGAAATCGCTTCACTTGTTGATAATTTTGAACTGTACAAAATATTGATTTGATCTACCTTGTCATTATTACCATATAATGCTTGAGCTGTTGTAATCGGAATATAATTTAACCTTTCTTCATTGTCACCACCTGGATCCGTAAAAACTCCTACCACCTTGTAGGCCAAACCTCCAACATTTACATATTTACCAACCGCACTTACACCCAATGGAAATAAATCCTTCTTAGTCATTCGACCAATTACAATAACTTTCGATTTTTTGTTTAAATCTAACATGTTAATGAATCGACCTTCAAAAGGTATTGATCTTTCTAAAAACTGAATTTCAGGATCAACCGCTACTAATGAATAATTTGATTTCTTATTTTTATAAGTAATATCGACTTGTCTTTGATTCCTTCTAATAATGTGATCAATATTATCATTATAATTCTCTATTATATAATCAATATCCTTATTCCTAAATTCAATTTTTCTACCACTTTGAAACCCTCGATAAGCCTTTGTTGTATTATTAGGCATTACAAAAATGGCGTTTTCAGCATCACGACTGAAAAAAGATTGAAAAGTGTTTTTCAGGCCATTGCCCATACCCAACAATATAGTAAACAGCATAATGGCAAAAGTAATTGTCAAACCAGATAAAACTGTTCTTAACTTATTCTTACCAATGCTTTGGAATATTTCTTGCCATCCATCTAGATCAAACATAATTTATGCTTCTATCTTTTTATTAACTTTTTCATCACTAATGATAACTCCATCTTTCAAACGAACTATTCTGTCAGTTTGTGCAGCAATGTCCTCTTCATGGGTAATCACAAATACGGTCATGCCTTCATTATTAATATCTTTAAGCATTTCCATAACATCATGAGAAGTAGAAGAATCCAGTGCACCTGTAGGCTCATCTGCTAAAACAACCTTCGGATTTGTTACCAAGGCTCTTGCTATGGCCACCCTTTGTTTTTGCCCTCCTGAAAGTTCACTAGGCAAATGATGAGCCCATTCTC
>CAYMKR010000307.1:0-3038 GCA_964390865.1 uncultured Flavobacteriaceae bacterium
TATTCGTCATTGTAAGGGTTTTCAGTGTCACGTTCGTCAAAATTACTGTCTGACAATTGCTGTTTGAATAATTCTTTATAACTTCCTTTTCAGAGTATTATGCCCTCACCTGAATAGCCTTTGATCAGTTCGGTAAGGTATATTGCCATATCATTCACCGAAGTAATTAATCCCCCATCGGGATAAGTGATTAGTTTATAAAAGGGTAAGGCTTGATCAATATTTTGATACATTACAGTATGCTCTTCCATATTCACATCTTTAAATGACCAACCAGAAGAATTCATTTGCAGTGGTTCTAAGATGTATTTATTAGAAAACTGATCATAAGCTTCTCCAGTAGCTAATTCAAGAAGATAAGCTGCTAAAGTTGCTCCTACGTTTGAATATTCAAATTTTTCACCGGGCTTGTTCTTTAAGAAGCCATTTTTTAAATACCATTCTCCGTCCTTAGCAAGGTATTTGAGCTTTCAATAAGGCAAGGCCCAAAAAAGTTTTTGAGATAGAAGCAATGTTTTGAATGGCGTGATTGGTGTAAGCCTTCTTAAGTTCTTTATTGGCAAAACCAAATCCTTTTTCGTAAAGCGTGCCGTTTTCGTCTACTAGGGCAACCCCTATGCCGTTGATATGACCTCTAGAATAAATTTCTTCTAATTCAAGTGTTAAAGAATCAATATTTATTCTATTTGTTCCTTCATGACTGATGTCGGCTTCTGAATTCTGGCCAAAGGCAAAATTAGTAATCAATACAAATACAAAAGCAAACTTTAAAATTTGTCTTGGGCTTCCTCTTTTTGTTTGGATCATGACTTATCGATTAGCTGTTATATGATCTTAGATTTTCACAAAGATGCGTTGGGATCGGCTTGAACAGTTTTGTTTAATTTGTTGATGTCGAAACCTTTTTCGGCTATTCTCAATAATATACTTTGATAGATTTTATCTTCCATTTTTGATGTTCTAGACAAAATCCATAGATAATCACGATCAGGATGCCCAACAACAGCGTAACTATAATCCTCAGCCAAATCAATAATCCAATATTTCCCTTTAAAAGGCCAGAAAAATTGAACCTTTAATTTCGAATTACCAGTATTCTCATCAATAAAGGCTTTTCCTTTTATAGATGATTCTTTTCCGTTTATGCTGTCTTTAAAACAGCGGTTCTCAACTATAATGTAGTCCTTATCTGTTTTTGAATAAGTTGCCGTAGTGCCATGACACCCTTTTTGAAACCTTTGAGGAAAAGAAGCTATTTCAAACCAAGTTCCAATATATTTATCCAAATCAACATTTGGAACGGTTTCTAAAGATTGGGAATTACAATCGAAAGATATTAATACGAAGAAAACAGAAATTGCAAATATTCTTTTCATTTATTTTTTTAGTATTTATCCAGCTCTGATTCACTAATTTCTAATGTTTCTTGGTGTTTAGAAACTAGGTTCTCTATGGCTAAAACAATATCAGGATGATCTTTGGCATGATTATAATGTTCTCCGGGATCATTCTCTATTTGATAAAGTAAAGGTTGTTCTAATGTCATTTTATTATTGTCTTTCTGATAGCAGGTCTCTGTTATAAAATGAGCTTTAAATGAGTTAAGACGTGCTGCATAAATTTCTTTTTTTCTGTAATAGAAGAAATGATTCCTTGGGGAGGGCTCTTTTGCCTTAAGAACCTTGCTGAGGTCGTAACCATCTAGTGTTTTATTTTCGGGTAATTTTGAAGATGTCAAAGCTGCAATAGTTGGCATAAGGTCAAGCGTAGATCCCATGCCAGTTACTCTTCCTTTTTCAATCGTTCCCGGCATATAAAAAATTCCGGGGACTCTCATTCCTCCTTCCCAAGTTGTTCCTTTACCATCTTTTAAAAGACCAGCTGAACCTCCATGTTCGAGCATGCTTAACCATGGCCCATTATCAGAAGTGAAAATGACCAAAGTGTTTTCTTCGAGTTTTAATTCTTTTAGCGTTTCTATAATCCTTCCTAGGCTCCAATCTATTTCATTCATAACATCACCAAACAATCCCCTTGTGCTGGTGTTTTGAAACCCCTTAGACGCAAACAAGGGTGTATGAACCATTGAATGTGCCAGGTATAAGAAAAACGGTTTTGACTTATTTTGATGGATGAAATCTACAGCTTTTTCAGTGTACCTTTTGGTTATGGTAAATTGGTCAGCAGGTAATTCAATGACCTTCTTATTTTCCATTAATGGAACTTTCCACATGTTGATATCGGGTTCACTGAAAAAAGTTTCTAAACCCCATTTTACACCATTCATATCATTGCTATATGGAATACCATAATAGCTATCAAAACCTTGATTTGTAGGAAGAAATTGTGGTAGATGCCCTAAATGCCATTTGCCTACCATCCCAGTTTCGTAGCCATTTTCTTTGAGCATTTCGGCTATGGTAACTTCGCTATCAGGTAATCCTCCTTTTGATTCCGGAAAAAATACGCGCTTCTTTTCACCAGCCAGACCAATTCGAATGGGATATCGTCCCGTTAATAAGGCCCCTCTACTTGGCGAACAAACACTGCTAGCCGTATAAAAATTAGTCCATAATTGTCCTTCATTTGCAAGTTTATCTATGTTGGGTGTATTTATAGTGGGGTGCCCCATTATACTCAAATCTCCATACCCAAGGTCATCCATAAAAATGATAATCACGTTGGGAGGAGGGTCAGTCTTCAGATTAGAATTTTTGGCAAAAAGATTGTTCGATACTAAAAAAATTATTGCCAGACAGGCAAGGGTAAAATACTTTTTCATCATAATATTTTGTAGGTAATAGTGATAGTTTTTATAGAGTCTTTATTCTAAGTCTATTTTCAATACATAACTGTCAGCTTCCATTCGCTTCTTTTAATATTTCCAATCCTACTTCAGAAATTATAGGACCCGATTTCCCTATAATTCTATTTTTCATGTTCCAATTTAATGTAAACTAATGACTTTTGTAATTTTCCACATCTCGTTTTCATGTTTCCATACCATGATAAACTTACTGGGTTTCGAGGGGGCATTT
>CAYMKR010000308.1:0-3027 GCA_964390865.1 uncultured Flavobacteriaceae bacterium
TAAAATTATATTTAAACAATAAAACAGCATCGCCAAATCCATAAGTTTCATCGAGGTTAATATTTCCAAATTGACTAATTTCTCTTTTTTGATTTATGTAAGTAAATAATAATTCTACAGAAAGGTTATTGGTAATGGTATATCCTGTATTAAAGAGTAAAGACTGGGTTATACGAAGTCGTGAATCGTCATCTAACCTATCGGTGCCACTCAAAAGTGTATTTAATCGATTATAGTCATAACTTAGGCTAAATTGCCATGCTCCCTGATTCTCAATGGGCAAACCAATGCTATTTGATAAGGGAATACCACCTGAACAACAAGTTTGTGCATCTGCGTGAAAACTATAAATGAGTGAAATGCTCATGAGAAATAGAAATTTTTGCATTAAAAATTTATTTCTCTATGCGTCGCTTTAATTCTAATAAACTTACTAAAGAACCTTATTACTATTCTTCCCCAGCCCTTTCAAGCAAATTTGGAGGTAGGGCTTTTTTAGTTTTGGCACCTAGTGTTTTTAGGTTTTCAACTCGACTGATTAAATTTCCCTTCCCCTCAGTAAGTTTATTCATGGCTGATTTGTAGCCTTCTTGAGAAGCATTAAGTTGTTTGCCAACTTTGATCAAATCCTGGACCAGCCCTTCAAATTTATCATAAAGAGCTCCTGCTTGTCGCGCTATTTCAATAACATTGCGTTTTTGATCTTCCTGTTTCCAGATAGAAGCAACAGTTGATAGTGTTGCAAGTAGGGTGGATGTTGACACCATAACGACATTCTTATCCAAGGCCTGTAGATATAGATCTTGATCTTGCTGTAAGGCAATCATAAGTGCGGGTTCTATTGGAACAAACATGATCACGTAGTCAGGACTATTGATTCCGTATAAATCGGTATAATTTTTCGTACCTAATTCTTTGATATGATTTTTAATACTCTGAATGTGATTTTTGAGACCAGATTTTTCATCTAGTTCATTTTCAGCACTAAAGAATCGTTCGTAACCAGTAAGAGACACCTTTGAATCAATGATCAAATGCTTGTTGTCAGGTAAATTAATGATCAAATCGGGTTTCTTTAATCTTTCTTCCTCATCTCTGTATCCGTCTTGAGTAGAAAAGTGAACATCTTTTTGAAGCCCCGCTTTTTCTAAGATGGTTTCTAATTGTAGTTCACCCCAATCACCTTGTTTTTTAGAATCCCCCTTTAAAGCTTTGGTAAGGTTTACCGCGTCTTTACTCATTTGTTCGTTTAGCTCTTTGAGCCCCAGAATTTGTTGGCGTAACGCAGATTGTTTTTCTATACTTTCTTTATGTGTATCTTCAACTTTTTTCTCAAAGGATTGAATTTTCTCCTGTAGTGGATTTAAAATCAATTCCATATTTTCTTTATTCTTCTCTGTAAACTTATTTGATTTATCCTCAAGAATTTTATTGGCTAGAATTTCAAAATCCTTTGAGAATTTTTCTTGCAGTTTTGCCACTTCATCACCTTGATCCTTAAGCTTTTCAGCAGAATGACTGAGAGCAGCATCTTTTTTAACCAAATCCATTTGATGCGCTTGAACCGATGTTCTAAGCTCCTCAATTCGCAACTCTAAATTTTCATTTTCCTTCTCCTTCTCATCCTTTTCATTGGATAAAGAAGAAATTCTTTCTTCTAAAGTTGATATGCTTTTTTCAAATTTTAATTTACTAATCACATAAGTTAAGATCACCGCAGAAACTAAGATGATGACAACAACGATAATGAGCATAGAACTTGACATAGTATGTTAATTGAAATTAATAATTTGATATCCTTCAGATTGGTATTTTACCAGCGCCGTTAAAGCTGATAGGGAGATTTTAACATGCTCAGATATGTCCTCCATTTTATATCCTTTACTTTTCATGGATTGACCACAGACAAATAGCTTAACGTTTTTAGCATCTAATGCCGCAAGCAACTTGCTGTTTGGGTGATGGTTCTTAAACTCCTTTTTAAAAACTGTTTCATTTAAGGCGTTTTTTGTAGCCTCTCCATGCAATACAACTACGATTTCCATATTTTCCTCTTTAACGCCGTTTTGAGCATGCATGTTCATGAACCTGGCAACGGTGTTTATTAAAGGATTCATTTGACTCGATTTCTTGTCGTCAGAATACACATCAAAAATAACTTTATATTTTTTGTCTGTAGATAGTAAAAGGTCAGCATTTTCAACTTGATAAACATACCCAAATTCTTCAAAAACAGGACCAGAACTGGTTTGGTAATTTTGAGAATAACCTAATGAAATACAGGTGGTTAAAATCAAACTTAATAGAAAATATTTCATAGAATTATGTATGTTGGAATTAATTACGATATTACAAAAAAAAAATCTCCTAAATTATTGCTATGCAAAGTTTTTCTAAGTTCATTCTTTTCAATGTTTTAGGTTGGAAAGTTGTAAACGGATTTCCTAAGGAACTTGATAAATATTTGGTTATCGCAGGTCCTCATACTTCAAACTGGGATTTCCCCCTTGCAATTATGACTCGCCTTTCACAAGGAGTAATGATCAATTTTATTGGAAAAAAAGCACTGTTTAAGGCTCCTTTCGGTTTCTTTTTTAGGGCCCTGGGTGGAACACCTGTTGACCGTAGCAAGAGTAAAAATATGGTACAAACCCTGATTGACGTTTATGATTCAAATGAAAAATTCATTTTTGCAATCTCCCCGGAAGGTACAAGGAAAAGGGTGCCTGCATGGAAGACAGGTTTTTATCATGTAGCAAAAGGTGCAAATATTCCGATTGTGATGGTAACTCTTGATTTTGGAAATAAGCAGGTGCTTGTAAATGACCCTTACTATTTAACTGGTAATATCGAGGAAGATTTTCTTTGTTTTCATCATTTTTATAAAGATGTGAAGGGTAAAAACCCAGATCAATTTGATCCTGACTTTCATTTGAACCTAAAGAAATCAAAGTAGATTAGGAACAAGATGAGCTATTTACTTTTGCTCATGCCCTCAGGAGTGAAGCCCTCACGTCCGATACCCTC
>CAYMKR010000309.1:0-3014 GCA_964390865.1 uncultured Flavobacteriaceae bacterium
TTTTTAATTTCCCTTATAAATGGATACCCTACGTGATGAATAACAAGTATTTAGATAATGCAACTAATTTTGATCGTGATAGGTGGAATAATCTGGAAAATACATGGTTCAACTCGGGTAAACCATTTAATAAAATGGATAGTATAGATGGCACTGCCAGTCCAGTTTTTCAGGAATGGATCAGTCACCCATCCTATGATTCCTTCTGGCAAAAGATGATCCCATATAAGGATGAGTTTTCTCATATCAACATTCCTATCCTTAGCACAACCGGATATTATGACGATGGTCAACGCGGAGCAATGTATTATTATTTAGAGCACTTAAAATACAACCCAAAAGCAGAGCATTATTTATTAATTGGTCCTTATGATCATTGGGGAGCACAGTCAAGATCAAGTGCTAATTTACGTGGCTATCAAATTGATGATGTGGCACACATAAATATAAAACAGCAGCTCGTTTTTGAATGGTTTGATTATATAATGAAAGGGAAAGAAAAACCAGCGATTCTTAAAAATAAGGTAAACTTTCAGGTCATGGGCGCCAACAAATGGCATAGTAAGTCGTCACTGTTAGAAATGAGAAATGATTCACTTGCTTTTTATTTGAGTCCCAATAAAGTTGATGGATGGCATACCTTGGTGACTGAAAAACCAAAAGTAGGAGGTTCGGTAAAACTCGATGTCAATTTTGCCGACAGGAAGATAATGAACAATGCAGATTATTACCCCTGGCCCATTATTAAAGACAGCATAAATCTAAATGATGGTCTGGTTTTTATTAGTGAACCGCTAAAAAATGAGGCGATAATTAGCGGCTCTTTTACTGGCGAATTACAAATTGCAATCAATAAAAAAGATTTTGACTTTGTGGTTAATTTATATGAATTAACGCCTGAAGGAAAATACTTTCACCTCAGCAATTATATTGGTAGGGCAAGCTATGCAAAAAACAGAGAAAAGAGAGAGTTACTAACGCCTAACAGGATGACAACAATCAGCTTTGATAACACGAGTATCATTTGTAAGCGTATTGCTAAAGAAAGTCAAATTGTGGTTGTCATCAACGTAAACAAAAATCCATACGGACAAATTAATTACGGAACAGGAAAAGATGTAAGCACAGAATCAGTCAATGAATCAATAATTCCCTTAGAATTAACGATAGATTCAAAAAGCAGGGTATTTCTTCCTGTCTGGAGAAACAAATAATCAACCAAAAAACTTAGCGGAAATAGTCATTTATAGTTGCAAAATATTATAACAATTAATAGCGTAACAAATAGATGATTAATTTGTCTTTTCTGTTCAAGAATAAAAACCGAAATAATGACAACTTTAAATATAAAGGCAAATAGTGAGATAAATGGAATAATACCAAAGGGAACTTTAAATAGTTCAAGACGCTTGCTATGGAATACTCATAGAAGATTCAAATAGAAATCTTTAGACTTAAAAATAACTTAATCACACTAAAATAAATAAATGAAAAAGATCCTTTTAATTATTGTTGTTTTATTAAACTTGATATTTACTTCTTGTAATGAGAGTGATGAAACTCTTATTGAAGATAAATGCATAGGAGAAAACTATCCAGTCACTTTTGATAGGCATGTTAAAAAATTAAGCAGCACCCGACTATTTTCAGATGAGATAGATAATTATGATTTTACGTATAATAAATTTAATTTATTAGCAGAAATTGATAAATACACTTTTAATGATCGTAATGAACGTTTTTTTAACTACGAGTGCAATAATGATCTAAGCGAAAAAAACTCGATTTATAGCAATACTTCTATATATACTTACAACGCAGAGAACCAATTAATTGCTGTCAATTGGCCTGACAGTTATTATTATGATTATGAATTAATTTATAATGGAAATATTATTAGTGTCATTGGAACTATTAAAACCGTAGAAAATGTAGAAATAACTTTAGAGTTAAATGCTTCAAATTTAATTACAAAAGTAATAAGAACAGATAATTATTCATCCTTTGAATATGATGTAAATGGAAATTTAATAAGGGCAAAAGATTTTGATTTGAATGATCAATTATTGAAGGCTTATGAAATAACTTATGATCAAAACCCAAATCCTTTTTATGGGCAGTTGAGTTCTATTTATATTGAAAGATTTATAGATTATTTTAACACTTCGACATGGGATGGAATCGATATTTTTTTCCGTTACAATGGTTTTAATTTCCCTTATTTAATAAATAATCCAGTTCTTTTAAAAGAAGTGGAATGTACAGGTTGCTATACAAATTTATTGGAAAGAGTATATACCTACGATTCGCAAAACTATCCTACAAAAATTGAAGAGAGTTATGTAGGAGCGCCTGCGATAATGTATGATATTGAATATCAATAAAAATTATTACTGTTGAGAAAGAATTTTAGTTGAATTACTCCATTCTGAAATTTAAAAATACACTCCGAGTATCAAATAACATATTTTTGTACACAAGGTGTGCTAAATTTAAAACACTGATAATCAGTTATAAAAAAGTGCTGGTTCGATTCCTGGAGGTACCACTTTTAAACCCTTAATTCATTCTTTGGATTAAGGGTTTTTTCTTGCCTTGTTTTTGGTGTAAACAGCAGAAAAAGGACGATACATACAATCTAAAATATTGAAAATACAATAATATTTACTTCATAATCTCCGACTCAAATATAGCCGAATCGTCAGCGGCAAGCATCAAAAAAATTAATATAAAGTCAAGTCTTCTTTAGCTTTTAGGGCTATTCTTATTATCTATCATATGTAAAAAGTCTTCTCTATATTTACTGCTTATAGGAATCTCAATCCCATCTATGACCACACAATGTTTTTTGACCGTTTCTATATGTTTTATTGCAACAATATAGGAGCGTTGTATTCTTACAAACAACTGCTGGGGCAACAATTCTTTTACTTCTGATATTTTGTATCGTGCTAGAATAGAACGCTTGGTAGTATGGAACGTCACATAATTACCATCACTTTCTATGTATTTTA
>CAYMKR010000310.1:0-2969 GCA_964390865.1 uncultured Flavobacteriaceae bacterium
TAAAGGTTGTCTTGTTAAACATTTACTTTCGTATGTAAATGAATGTAGTCGTTTGTAATCGAATAATTATGAGTATATTTAAGTCTGTTTCTCAGACCATATGAGAAATTTCAAGATTCATTAACTCATTTATGACGGAAAGATCAAATATCATTGCCCACTCCACTATTTGCTATGCTTTGGCTTTTATGTGTACCACAATACTGCATGAATTCGCTCATGGTTCTTACCGGGTGGCTTTCAAACAGTCAATCCGCCATACATCATAATTATGTAGAACAATTTTCAACTAATGATTTATCCAATTATGAGCAGTATGATTTTTATTTATCCCTGGAAAAAGGCTATTACACTAAAAAATGTTAAACTAGATACCTATGAAAGTAAACATTCATTTTAAAACCTTATCTCTCCTGATTCTGACACTTTTGTTTCTTAAGTGTCAAAGTGAACAAGCACCCACATTGGATCAAGATAAAGAGGATGTCAAACAGACAATTATTGACATGTGGTCTGCTATAGAAAACGAAGACATCGAAACATATGCCGACTTTATTCATCCTGATTTTACACAATTCGGCGAAACTGATTCATTACTTAGGGTAGGAAAAACAGCAGAGGTTAATGGTATAAGGTCATGGGTTGAGAATTCAGAAAACATTCATACTGAAATGCAAGACCCTAGAGTTAGTATTAAAAATGACGTAGCCTGGATTGTTTACTATTGGAAAGACCATGGAACAACAAATGGCATAGACTTTTCTTCAAAAGGAAAATCAACAAGAATATTTGTAAAAGAGAAAGGATCATGGCTCTGTATTCACGGGCACTACACCTTATTACCCTAAAAAAGAACAAAAATGAAGCAAAAATTATGTTTGGAATGTGGAGAAAAAATTCATGGAAGAAGTGATAAAAAGTTTTGCACTGATTATTGTCGCAACTCCTATAACAACAAGATTAACACAGAAAGTAAGAACCTGATTAGAAATACCAACAATCGGCTTAAAAAAAACTACAAGATTCTTGTTGAACTGAACAAAAGCGGTAAAACCAAGGTTATTAGAAATACACTTAATAGCCACAATTTTGATTTTTCCATATTCACTTCGATATATAGAACAAAAACCGGAAATGTCTATTTCTACCTATATGATCAAGGTTATCTTGAACTAGATAATGACTATTTCCTCTTGATTAAAAAGGTGTAATTTCTTTGATTTAGTTTTGAATTGATTTCCTTCTTTGTAACAATCCCTTTGTTCGTTCGTCGAATCTGAAAATTACATCATGCGATTCAAATCATACTTTGTCCTTGTCATTATCTTGCTTACTATTATTCCAGATGTTTTAGCTCAGGATAATAGTGTCATTACAGGACAAATCATAAATGGAGAAGACAAGGAGCCACTGCCCTTCGCATCGATCAGATTGAAAAATCATCCTATCGGAACTATCAGTAACGAAAACGGTGATTTTGATTTTTATATCCCTAAATCAAAAAGAAACGATACATTGACTATTAGTTTTATTGGCTTCAATAATTACGAAGTGCCCATTGCCAACATAAATAGAAAACTTGAGATTGTATTAACGCCAAGCAGCAATGTGCTGGATGAAGTCATATTGACTGAAAAAGATCCTCTTGATTATATTAAAAAAGCACTGGAACGACTCGCTGAAAACTATCCACAAAACGAATATCAATCCATAGCATATTACAGGCAAAAGTTCATTGAAAATGGAGCCGTAATCAACAAAGAAGAGGGTGTTTTTAAAACTTACTATTCTAAAGCAAGTGATTCGGCTAAAAACCAGCATCAACTATTGCTATATAAACCTGAAGAAAACCCTCAGCAGTTTCAATTTATGAGAGAATGGTTTGAGGAAAAACAAGAAAAGAGAAAAAAGAAGGCAATTAAAAAGGGTGAAGAATTTGATGAGGAAGAATATGACAGCGAAATCGACATGGATTTCGGAGGTCCCGAATCAGTTATCGATCTTGATATAAATAATGACAGAGATAGCTACCTTAACCCAAAACACTTTAAAAAATACGAATACAGTTTTGGAGATGAGACCTCCCTTAATGGTGAAAGACTTGTAACCATTAATTTTAAGGCCAAAAGAACCATTGATCACAAGAAAGATTCAGGAAAAATTCTTATCAATACCGAAGATTTTGCTATTGTTTCTATTGAACAAACTGGTAAATTCAGTATTCCCTTTATGGTAAAACCAATACTTTTTGTAATCGGCTTAAAAATTGAAAGCCCAACGTTCCAAACGGCAATTAGCTATCAAAAATATAAGGGTAAATGGTACCCGCAATTGTTTAGATGGGATGCCAAAGTCAAACTTACCAAAAAGCACACTTTTGATCCTAATGAAAATTCTGACATCAATATAGGGCAGGTGTTTTTCATTAACCAACTTGATTCAATAGGCACACCCATTCAAGAAGAGCACCGATTCAATGAAGATGAAGATATGGGAGAACAGGTATTTAACGATCTGGACCTTCAATGGGGAGAATTAAATATCATCAAGGACTAAAACTCTAATTGACATTCTTCTGAACAAATAAATACAATATCGCCATCAAGCACTTTTTGACTATTTAGACAAGCAAATTACCCTGAATGAGAAAAAATTAGGTGTCTATCGTTTGGATTGTTTTAATACTTCTCACAAGGATATATGGATTTAAATCCTTGAAACCTGAGAACCTTGGCAAATGCCAAAGCTATTTATACCGAATGATCCCATTCTCGTAAAAACTGAAATTAATTTCTAAATAGCCAAAAAAAACGCCCAATTATTGCATTATCCAAGGTTAAAAAGCGCTTCTTTTTAGTATATTTGTCTTCCCTTTTGAAAAGGGTGTAAATCCTTCATTAGGATAATTAAAAATCTTAGGGTTCAATTATTTGAATGTTCCTTATAACCTATGAAAACCAACTGAAATA
>CAYMKR010000311.1:0-2953 GCA_964390865.1 uncultured Flavobacteriaceae bacterium
CATTAAAAGTATCTCCTTGTTGTAGGTCTCCGGTTTCGAATCCTTTTTTAAACCACCTGATGCGTTGTTCTGAAGTGCCATGTGTAAAAGAATCTGGCACTACCCTACCTGTAGATTGTTTTTGCAGTCGGTCATCACCAATAGCAAAGGCTGCATTTAAGGCTTCTTCGAGATCACCACTTTCCATCATGTGAGACATTTTTTCAGAGTGATGCGCCCACACTCCTGAGAGGAAATCAGCCTGTAATTCTAACCTGACTGAGTATTGATTATACTCCGTTTTACTCAAGCTACCTCTAAGGTTTTGAACTTTATCAGTGATCCCCAGTATCTTTTGAATATGGTGCCCAACTTCATGGGCGATTACATAGGCCTGTGCAAAATCTCCCGGAGCATTTAATTGACGTTCCATGTCCTGAAAAAAGCTCAGGTCAAGGTATAATTTTTCGTCTCCCGGACAATAAAAAGGGCCCGAAGCACTTGAGGCTGACCCACAAGCGGATGAAATTGACCCGGTAAAAAGCACAAGGGTGGGTTCTCTATAATCATCCAAAAGAACATTCCAGACATCTTCTGTGTTGGCCAATATGGTAGCACTAAAATCGGCTAGTTCATCTTCTTCTCGGGTACCTTGATATGGCACTGCAGATTGAGTTTGCCCTTCACCTCCTCCAAAAAAGTTACCCAGTAAGCTCAGCGGATTATTACCAGAAATAAATGAAAACGCAAGGAATATCCCTACGATGACCAAGCCCGTTTTAGAAAAAAGGAGCTTAATTAAAGATCCGAGTAACATGGGGTTTAGACCTCCACCACCCCGTCTTGATCCAGATTGACCTCTTCGGTCTTCAATATTTGAACTTTGTCTTTTACCTTTCCATTTCATGATTAGTAAATCTTGATTATATTTCTATTTTACAAGGCATCCTTTAAAAAAATATCATTTAGATGGATATACCCAATTAAGTGTTTGGAGTAAATTTAGTAAAATATATAGTTGAAAAAAAACTTGACTCAGCAGATCTCTTTAAGTTCAATATAACCGTTTCAATAGTCCAAAACCTAAAAATATATTATTCGGATAAAAAAACCCACGGTAAAATTGATACTTGATCAAGTCTATTTCTTGTTAGAAGATGACTAGATCAAAATTATTCAATATAATATTCTTCCTTAATTTGCCGCCAAGTGATCAATTATAAATTCTCTTCTTTAAGAAGTTTAGCACAGGCATCTGAAGTGAAATAATCATAGTCTTTTTATCTCCAAGCATCTCCCCAGTCAGGATGGTCAATGGTCATTGCTTTTAATTCATCATTATGATAAGCAGTACAAATCAAAAAGATAGAAACACCTTGGAACTAAAGTTCGCTAGTCCCTAAAAAATCTTATTTACGGATTTTGCGATTTTTGTCCACTCCTCATCTGTAGTCAATTCAACAAGATCAAAATGCAGTTTTACAATTCCGTCAAAAAACTGATCTCTTGCTTGATCGATAGAAGATAGGGCGGCATTGAGATCTTCTTCTGTAGCGTTCAAATTTCCAAATTCTTCCATCTCCTTTATGGTTCTATTCATATTAGCCTCAACATAGTTTTTCATGTCCATTTTAAAAGAAGTAAAGGTTGCCCCAATTTTCTTCTGACGCTCAGGGTCGGTAATTTCTTTTTCAACAGAGCTTTTTAATTTCGCAAAATTCTTTTCAAATTCTTTGTAAGCTTTTTCCTGTTTCTTAACCTCTTTTTTGTCGAAATCCTCAAGTGATTTTGAAATAATCAGGTCCCACTCTTCCTCACTCAATATTTTTAAAGTTTCTGATCGGGTTTGCAAGCCTGCAGTCTGAACCTCTTTCCAAGCAGCTGCTGCGCCGTCAAGAATTTTTTTAATATCTTCGGAGGAAGCATTCCTGTCAAGGTTCAACTTCTTCATTTTTTTCTTAGACTTATTTAAATCCTTTTGAACACTTTTAAACTCCTTTTCATAAGGTTTTACCGTGGAGAGGATTTCTTTTTGTCTTTCCTTATCATCTACATGAGACTTGACCTCTTTAGGGAAATCTTCAACAACATAAGCAGATATATTTCCGGCTCCAAAAAGCACTCCCATCAATAAAACAAGCGAAGCAACAAGCATAGTTTGTAGTGTTTAAATAATTATCTATGCAATTTAGGGATTTTCAGCGGGGGAACAAAGTATTGGTATCTAGCATTCATTTCTTTCATAAAATATTTTTCTTGATCTTTTGTCTTGATGCTTATTGTTCGTTTTTTTCGCTTCTGCAAAAAAAAGAACCAAACCCAGTTTTCAAATCCTTAAATTTTCAAATCAAAATCCCTTATTCAAAAAATCAGCAATCTCCAATCAACCTTAATGTTCCTTATTCCATTAATCGAATACAAGAATACTTCATGAATTTATTGATGATTAACTTTCAAAACTCTCAATATCCTGTAGAGATTTTAGGGCCTTCATTGTTTTTGTACTGGTAAAAAACCCAATGGTCCTTTTCACCCATGCTGTTTGAAGGTTCTTGTAGCTTAGTTTACTTAAAAACCAAACCAAAGGAATAACCAATAGAGAATTTATCATAAGATAGTCTAACACAAAATCAGCATCCATTTGAGCATATACATCTATGTTTAAAAAATAGTCAGCAGCTACCACCACAAAGGCCCACCATATGGGTGCTGACAGAAACATTAACTTAATAAATAATAAGCTATGTGTGTTTACCTGTTCGATCTTTTTCCTGATATTTACAATAGGTTTTGTAAAATCTATGTCTTTTAAGAGTACCACCTGACCTACACTACCCGCTAAAGCAATAAGGGTGAAAACACCTACAATAATGCCGCTTATCGCCAAATGTGACGCATGCCAGTTATTCGCAATATAATTACCTAAAAAAAGTGCCAATAAAGAGAAGCATACAATTTCCAATACTCTTGTAAT
>CAYMKR010000312.1:0-2940 GCA_964390865.1 uncultured Flavobacteriaceae bacterium
TTGCTATTACAAAATTGAGAATTGGCGGATCAATAACACTTTCTCTGATTCGGGTTTCAAATATATCTCTTACGCTCAAATCAATAACAATTTTTCCCTTTGCTATTTTTTTTCTTATGCCTAAATCGGCATAGCTAAAACCTGAGATCTCGCTTTGAACGGTTTGATATCCGGATTGATGGTTTCCTCTCAGCTCCAATTCAAAATTAGCCGGCAGTATAAATTTGGTTGTCAGTCTTGATGTCCATTTGTCACCATTAAAATCAAATGATTGGTCGTCGAACTCACCATTTCTAATAAAATATCCATAGTTAAAATCACCGTTAAATGTCAGCCAATTTACAGGACCATATTTAAAATTTAATTCTATCCCAGTTGTTTTGCTACTTCCTATATTTTCAGGTGTTGTTATGCTTACATTGTCTTCAAAAGTTGTTACCCTTTCAATTACATCTGTTGTATAAAGAAAATAGAGGCCAGCATTGAAAGATATTTTGTTATAAACAAAAATACTTGTGATTTCAAACGAGTCAGTATATTCTGGCCTAAGGTTTGGGTTTCCTGTGCGGATATTATAATCATTCCTTATATTAAAAAACGGATTTAAATCCCAGAGTCTAGGCCTGAAAATTCGCTTTGAATAACCGGCTTGAAGAGAAATAATCTCATCAGCTTTGTATGAAACATGTGCACTGGGAAAATAATCAGTATAATTTTGCTCGTTTTTTTCGTCAGTATTGGTCAATAAGGTTTTTAGATCAGTATTCTCTATTCTAAGACCTACTTTAACACCCCATGGTTCATTGTCAAATGCCATTGTGCCATATATTCCAAAGACTTTTTGATCATATTCGAAATTATTGGTCAGGCCAGGATTAGTGACCCATTCATCATTTATGAATTCACGAACAGTATAATCATTTCCGACGTCATTGATAACATATTGCGATCCCAGTTCCATGGACAATTTTTCTGAAAAGGGTTTGGTATAGTCTAATTTGAAAGTGTAATCAGCTTGCTGAAATTCAGTTTCTGTTTGCTGATCATTAAATTCATCGTCGCCATAAATACTATTTACCTCAAATTCCGATTCCTGGTCTTTACCAAAAAATCTTCCTTGGGCACTTATGAGTAATGTGTGGTCCTCGTGGTCTTCAAACTCCCTTTTATACTGTAATTCGTATTGCCACTTCGGATTTGTAGCCTCTGTAGTCTCTATGCGTTCCCATTGAGAAACCAAGATATTGTTCTCATCATAAGAGCTAAAAAAAGTGTTTGAGGGCTGGTCTTCTATTTCATAAGCAAAATTACCAGAAAGCGTGATAACGTTCAAAGGGTTGACATAATAGTCTGTACCTAAAATAATATTGTAAAAGTTTTCATTTCTGTATTGTATTCCCTCGCTATCTATAGTTGTATTATTAATCAGATCCTGATTACTGTTTTTAGATGTATTTGGCAAAGAACGGTAACCTACTCCAAGCTGCGCGAATAAATTAAACTTCTCAGTTCTTCTATTCAAACTGACTCCCACACTATGATTATCAGGAATACCCGTATTCAAAGATATTGAGCCATTTAGACCCTTCCGTTCCTCTTTTTTGAGTACTATGTTTAAGATTCCTGAAGTTCCTTCAGCATCATATTTTGCTGAAGGATTAGTAATTACCTCAATTTTATCGATCATATCGGCTGTTATGCTGCCAAGAGTATTCCTAGGGTCATCCGCTAATATGGATGGTTTTCCATCAATTAATATCTGAACGCCCGCATTTCCGCGTAAGCTTACGATGCCCTCTATGCTTACCGTAACCGACGGTACATTATTCAAAACTTCCAGAGCACCCATTCCAGTTGAACTTATGTCTTTTCCTACATTAAATACACGTTTATCTAGTTTGAATTCGGTAGTTGACTTTTCCGCTCTGATCTCAATTTCCTCTAAAGTCTGATTAAGTTCCAATAATGAAATAGTTCCAATATCTATTTGATTATTTTTTATAGTAAAATTGTTCAGTTTCATAGTTTCAAAACCTATAAAACTAATTTCAATATAAATATTAGAGGATTTCATAGTGACATTGAACTTTCCATTTTCATCAGTAGTTGTGCCCGCAACACTCTGGTTGGTGTTTATATCCAGGATGATAATTGTCGCGAATGGAATAGGATTTTTATTACGCTCATCTATAATGGTTCCATAGATATCGAAAGACTCTTTTTGCGCTAATGCATTGAACGAAATGAAAAGCGAAACAATTAATAATAATAAAAGGGAAAGCCTAAAGTTCATTGTTGAAATAGCAATTCAGTTCTTGATAAAAACGCAAAGATAAGTAGTAATAAGATGAGTTTAATTACTTTTTCACCCTTCAGAAAATGATTAATAAAAGGGCTTAAGAATACCTATTGCAATAAAATAATTCATCACATGGGATGGTTATTTTCCGTTGAAAGTATTCATCGTGTTGGCCAATCCGGCCATTGCGAATGAAGTAATCGCCTTTGTTGATTTTTCTATTCTTTCTTCTAGAATCTCTTGTTCTTCTTTGTCCCATTGGCCTAAAACATAATCTATTTGTCGACCCTTACCATATTCACTACCGATACCAAACCTAAGACGTGCATAGTTTTGGGTCTGTAAAAGTTCATTGATGTTGGTCAGACCATTATGCCCTCCAGCACTGCCTTTTGCCTTAAGTCTTAACATGCCGAAAGTAAGGTTCAAATCATCTGTTATGACCAACACATTCTCAAGTGGAATATTTTCAATTGTTTGCCAATATTTAAGTGCCTTTCCACTTAAATTCATAAAAGTATTGGGCTTTAATAGGATGAATGTCCTACCCTTATATCTAAAACGAGCAATATCGCCCAATCTTTTGGTTTCAAATGTAATTTGCTCCTTTTCCGCAAGAGCATCTAATACGCTAAAACCAA
>CAYMKR010000313.1:0-2930 GCA_964390865.1 uncultured Flavobacteriaceae bacterium
TCTGGTGTTTTCATTACACTAAGATTTTAGTGTATCGCTATTTCAGGACGTGACAACAATTATAAAAAAAAAGAGGCTGTTCATTTTGAACAGCCTCTTTTTTTTTATAGGATTATTAAGTACAAAAAATATTATCGTCTTCTACCTCCGCCACCTCCGCGCGAGCGGCTTGCGCTCGAAGAGCGTGATGGTGAGGATGATCTCGATGATGCAGATGACCTATTTGATGAACTGGGTGATGATGATCTTGTTTGTGATGTTGATGACCTACTAGACGGTGAAGTTGAGGCTTTATTAGTTGATGAGGCCCTATTAGATGATGAGGCTCCACTTTTGGTTCGCCCTGATGATGTTGAAGGTTTTGTTGATGCCCGGTTGGAAGCCGAAGCCCCTGATCCACGACCAGTTTGTGATGTTGATGGGCGCGACCCTCCTTTCCCAGCAGTATTGAAATTCCCATTTTTAACATTGTTATTTACAGTGTTAGAGGTATTTCTTTTGTTATTATTGTAATTGTTGTAGTGTTTGCTATTATTGACATTGACGTTGACATTTGTATTACCACGACCACCGTGATAATGACCATGATTATGCCAATGATTATGCCTATAAATTCCAATACCTATTACAGCAGCGGTTCTCCAATAATTAGGATAGTATCCATAATGATAAGTTGGGTAATAAGGTACATAGACAGGTGAATACACATATTGAACTACTGGTGCCGATTCAACCACTATTACCTCTGTTGTTGCTGCCACATTCACAGTAACCGGTTCAGTACCTACATATGCAGGGTTCGCCGTAACTGATTCTGTTGGCTGGGAACGGGGTTCAACAACATAATCTTTACCATATAAATCCTCGTCGCCTATGATCTGCATTGATACTTTACCTGCTGCATCTTTTGATACTGAGATAACAGCAACATCCTGAGTTTCTTTGTCACTTATTGGATCCTGTAGAATAAACAAAAAATCATCTCCGTCTTTTTCGGTAACAACTTTTATAAAATCAATATTACCATCACCGTCAAGATCTAAATTGTTAATTCCGGTTTTTTCTCCGTTCAATGATTTTTCAAAATCTTCAATAGTCTTTGATTTTTGAAAAAGATCCAATACAGCGTATAGATCCAGGTTATCTCCTGGTAATCCTAAAAGCGGTTCGTCATTCTCTGTTTGAGAAAAAGAAGAAAAGCTTATTAAACTTATCGCTAGCAGTAAAATTGATAAATATTTGGTTTTCATGTGTTTGTATTTATTGTTTTTTAATGGTCACATGTTGGCTGCCTGCCGCAGGCAGGTTCGCTATTAATCATTCTCATGAGTGATAAACTTTAAACATGCTCGTTTCATATTATAAATTTTGATTTTCTCCTGATAGAAGTCGGAGCTTGATTTTTTGCTTAGGTATGCATTATAGTAGGTTCTATAAATTGTTAACATCCAAATAAACAAAAACTCAAATTGATTTTTCTCTTTTTACAAATATATGCGATTTCACATTATTACTCTATTATTTAGAGATACAAATGCATGAGGCTCAATTTTAGATCAGGCTATCTCTTTGCAATATTTCGGTATTTGTTATTTTGCTTTTTTCCGCATGCAATATTTCGTCTGCGAGAATATTTGAAATCATCAGTTACAAACCATATTGCTAGCTAAATAAAGATAGAACTATGTATTTGTCTATAGGCGATAGCTACTAAAAAGTAATTTTTTAAAGGTCTGAATCTAACAGATAAACTTTAAAAGAAAAAGGTGTTTTAGATTATCAAAACCTAATTGCTCAACATCACCGGCATTACCAACATGGTAATTTCTTCACCTTCTTCCAATCCATCTATAGGTGTTAAGATACCAGCTCTATTAGGCAATGACATTTCCAAAAGGATTTCATTTGAATTTAAATGATTCAGCATTTCTAATAAAAAACGTGAATTAAAGCCAATTTGCATGTCGTCACCTTCGTAACTGCATTGTAATCTTTCGTCGGCTTTGTTTGAGAAATCAAGATCTTCAGCTGAAATTTTTAATTCAGTTCCGGCCATTCGAAGACGAATTTGATGGGTTGTTTTACTAGAGAAAATAGATACCCTTCGTACTGAATTATAAAAAGAGTTTCTGTCAAGGGTAAGTTTGTTAGGGTTTTCCTTAGGTATTACAGCCTCATAATTAGGATATTTTCCATCAATTAACCTACAGATTAAGGTGCTGTTACCAAAGCTGAATTTAGCGTTGGTGTCATTGTAATCAATAATTACATCTTCATCTTGACCTGATAAAATATTTTTTAATAGTGTCAAAGGTTTTTTCGGCATGATAAATTCAGCCACTTCATTGGCACTTACATCTTTTCTAATATATTTCACTAATTTATGGGCATCGGTAGCAACAAAAATTAGATTTTCAGGACTTAATTGAAAGAAGACACCACTCATTACTGGTCTTAAATCATCATTACCGGAAGCAAAAATAGTTTTTGAAATAGCGCTAGATAAAATACTGGCTTTTAGTGTAGTGCTGCTAGGTGCCTCAAGTTCAATTGCTTTAGGGAATTCCTCTCCATCAGCATAGGCAAGCGCGTATTTTCCACTATCTGAGCTGATTTCTATTGTATTGTTATCTTCAACTTTGAACGTGAGTGGTTGTTCGGCAAAAGTTTTCAGAATGTCTAAAAGTAAACGTGCAGGTACAGCGATTGCTCCATGGGCGTCTGCTTCCACATCGATTGAAGTACTCATGGTAGTCTCCAAATCTGAGGCTGAGATCTTCAATTGATCATCAGTTAACTCGAATAGGAAATTATCAAGTATTGGTAACGTGTTGTTGGTATTGATTACGCCACCTAGAATTTGTAACTGTTTCAATAATTGAGAACTGGAAACTATAAACTTCATCCTTTTAATTTTATGAATTGTTTGT
>CAYMKR010000314.1:0-2930 GCA_964390865.1 uncultured Flavobacteriaceae bacterium
ATTTACCATTTTTGCACCATCTTTTATGATTCCGGCGTGTTCTGATTTGCTTCCAACCATAAAACCGGTAACATCCTGTAAAAAAACAAGAGGAATTTTCTTTTGGTTACAGTTAGCAATAAATCTAGTTGCCTTGTCAGCACTATCAGAATAAATTACGCCGCCGAACTGCATTTCACCTTTTCCGTTTTTTACGACCTTTCGCTGATTAGCTACGATACCAACCGCCCAGCCATCTATTCTGGCATAAGCACAAATTAGCGTCTTTCCGTAATTGGCCTTGTATTCTTGCATTTCTGAATTGTCAACCATGCAGCGAATAATCTTTTTCATATCATATTGAGTAGATCTGACCTTGGGTAAAATACCGAGAATATTGGATTCTTTATCCCTTGGGGTTTCAGATTTAACTCTATCAAAACCAGCTGACTTAGGAGCTCCTATCTTATCAATAATATTAATTATTGTTTGAAGAGCATCCGCATCATCCTTAGCCTTGTAATCACAAACTCCAGATATTTCTGTATGAGTTGTTGCTCCTCCCAAGGTCTCATTGTCAATCATTTCTCCAATGGCAGCCTTAACCAAGTAACTCCCTGCAAGAAAGATACTTCCTGTCTTGTCTACAATTAGAGATTCATCACTCATAATCGGAAGATAAGCACCTCCGGCCACACAACTTCCCATAACCGCAGCAATTTGGGTAATACCCATACTACTCATGATGGCATTGTTTCTAAAAATTCTTCCAAAATGCTCCTTATCAGGGAATATTTCATCCTGCATTGGTAAAAAAACACCAGCACTATCTACCAAATAGATAACTGGTAATTTATTCTCCATGGCAATTTCCTGGGCTCTGAGATTTTTTTTCGCTGTAATAGGAAACCATGCACCTGCTTTTACAGTAGCATCATTGGCAACTACAATGCATTGTTTTTCTTTTATAAATCCAATTTTAACTACAACACCGCCTGAAGGACATCCGCCTTGTTCCTCATACATGCCATCACCTGCAAAAGCACCAATTTCTAAAGCTTCTTCTGGGGAATCAAATAAGAAATCTACTCTTTCTCTGGCGGTCATTTTACCTGATGCATGAAGTTTAGCAATGCGCGCTTCACCACCACCTTTAAAAACTATTTTTTGTTTTTTCCTTAATTGAGCACTAAGTAGCTTATTGTGATCTTCGTTAATATTATAGTTAATATCCATTCTTATCTAAGAGATTATAAAGAGCTAAAGTACAAAATGCAACTTAATTAAAAAGGTTTGTTTACCCTGTTATTATATACCATGGTATATAATAAATATTTTATGTATATTTGCCTCATAATTAAATTAAATAAAATGAAAACAACTAAAATTTTGTACTGGATTAGTACAGGTCTATTGAGTGCTTTATTATTAATGTCGGCAGGGATGTATGTCTTTAACAATGCTGAAGTATCAAAACTTTTCACCAGTTTTGGTTATCCATTATATATTATTTACCCCTTGGCTGCCGCTAAAGTAGCCGCTGTGACAGTTCTTCTTAGTCAAAAAAAATCTACCATTAAAGAATGGGCTTATTCTGCGCTTTTCTTCGAGTTTATTCTTGCGTTTTTTGCACATTATATGGTCGGAGATGGAGAGCAAATAGGTGCGGTAATCGCATTAGTATTATTAATTGGTTCTTATATTACCGGTAGAAAATTATTCAGCGTAAAAAACACATAAATGAAAAATATTATCACGATTGGAGGAAGTAGTAGTAAATTCTCGATTAACAAACAGTTGGCAGAATATGCAGGAGGGTATGTAGAAGCCGTGAAGGTGATCAATATTGATCTGAACGATTATGACTTGCCACTTTATTCTATGGATATCGAAAACGAATCAGGATTTCCAACTGATCTCAAAACTTTAAATACATTGGTAGAAGATGCAGATGGAATCGTTTTGTCTCTTGCAGAACACAATGGTGCCTATAGTGCGGCATTTAAAAATGCTTTTGACTGGCTCTCCAGAATTGAAGGCAAAGTTTGGAGAAACAAACCAATGTTGCTATTGAGTACTTCTCCTGGACCTAGAGGTGGTCAATCCGTCATGGACTTAGCTTTGAGCAGGTTTCCTTTTAATGGAGGTAATATCGTTGGTTCTATGACTTTTCCGTCTTTTGGGCAGAATTTTAAAGACGGTTCAGTGATCAATAAGGAGCTTAATGACAAAATAATCGAATTAGCTCAAGTTTTGTCAAAATCAATATAATTATGAGTGATTTAGGAAAAGAGATTAATTCAGTATTTCCTAATGAAAAAGTTAAAGCGCTTCTGAATATAAAATACACAGCGAGTTGGCTTGATCAGATTGGAAACAGGCTATTAAAACCTCATAACATTTCTGAGCAACAATATAATATACTTAGGATTTTAAGAGGTTCGGGTAAAGAAATCATGGTGACTGAAGTAAAGGAACGCATGATTCAAAAATCTCCCAATGCCACTAGACTTATGGATAAGCTTTGTGAGAAAAAGTTAATTGAGAGAAGTAGGTGTGAAAATGATCGAAGGGTTGTGTTCGTAAAAATTTCAAAAAAAGGACTTGATCTGGTTGAAAAAATAAATTTGTCAGAATTTGATCTTTATTTGAATCGTTTGACTGAAAATGAAGCCAAATTGTTAAATGAATTATTAGATAAGATACGTTAAACAAAAAAATGAAAGTTAAATTATTTAAAGCCAAAGAAAGAGGACATGCCAACTATGATTGGTTAAAAGCTAATTATTCTTTTAGTTTTGCGAATTTTCAAGATCATGAAAGAGAGCATTTTGGGGCCTTAAGAGTACTCAATGATGATTTTATAAAAGGAGGAACTGGATTTGCTGAACACCCCCATCACAATATGGAGATTATTAGTATTCCATTAAAAGGAGGACTTAAACATAAAG
>CAYMKR010000315.1:0-2898 GCA_964390865.1 uncultured Flavobacteriaceae bacterium
CCCTCACGTCCGATACCCTCGGTTTTCATTTCTTTCTTTTCTGTATGAATTTAGCGATATTGATTGCTATGATAACACTCAAAAATAATTGACCTGACAGCACCAACATCAAGGCAAGCGCCTGTGATTTATCTGTGATCGGAATAATGTCTCCATAACCAAGTGTTGTCATTGTGACAAAGCTATAATAGATGTAGTTGTATAGGTCCAATGCGATGCCGGTAGAGTGGAAGTAAGAGTTTGGTCGAATGTATTCTAGTCCTGCAGTCAAAAAACCACCGATCAGCCCAATGATTAAATAGCCAGTAATGGACACAAGAATCATATTCTTAGCATCTCCATTCAAAGACATGGCTTCTTTTAAAACCAAAATAAAGGCATGAATAATCAGATAGGATATTCCAATTTGGGATATGTAATTGAGGACATCATGCTCCAAAAAAGTGTCCGCAATAATCAGTGCAAAAGTGATGTAACCAATGTATTTAGCTGTTTTGATTCTTCTGATGATAAAAAAACAGGCGATGACAATTATTAAGAAATCAAACTTGATAAAATGATCCGTAAAAGAAGGAATATCACTTAAAAATGGAGGAATAAACACCAAAATTAAAATAGAAAGCAATAAGGCTAGGATACGATTAGTATCTATAAATTGTATGATCTTATACTTTGAATCGTCAACCATGGTGGCAAGAGTTTAACTTTGGATTAAGATTTGTAAAAAGGAAGTTTAACAACCGTTGCTTCCAAAGCTTTATTTCTGACTTTAATAAAAATTTTACTGCCAAATTTAGTGTGTCCAGTATTTACATAACCCATGCCAATACCCTTTTTTAAACTTGGGCTCATAGTACCAGAAGTAACCGTACCAATTTTTTCATCATTCTCGTTTACAATGTCATAACCCTGTCTCGGAATTCCTCGGGTTTCTATTTCAAAAGCCCTTAGTCTTCTGCTCACGCCATTCTCTTTTTGCTCCAATAATGCTTCGGAATTCACAAAATCTTTAGTGAATTTAGTAATCCAACCAAGTCCCGCCTCAATAGGTGAGGTATCGTCATTGATATCATTCCCATAAAGGCAATACCCCATTTCAAGTCTTAAGGTATCTCTCGCTGCTAATCCTATTGGTTTAATACCATAATCTGAGCCGGCTTCAAATACTTTTTTCCAAACTTGTTCAACTTCACTATTTTTACAATAGATTTCAAAACCACCGCTTCCGGTATAACCCGTAGCTGAAATAATAACGTGATCAATTCCTGCAAAATCAGCCACCTTAAATTTGTAAAATGGGATTTCATTTAAATCAACGGAAGTTAATGCTTGCATACTGTCAACGGCCATTGGTCCTTGAATTGCCAATAAAGAATAGTTGTCGGAGATATTTTTCATTTCCGCATTGTTTTCATTATGAAGGCTAATCCAATTCCAGTCTTTTTCGATATTTGAAGCATTCACCACCAATAAATACGTTTGGTCTTTAATTCTATAAATGATAAGGTCGTCAACGATCCCTCCTTTATCATTAGGCATACAACTATACTGTGCATCCTCAATTTCAAGTTTTGAAGCGTCATTCGAACTGATTCTTTGAATTAATTCTAAGGCATGTTCCCCCTCAATCAAAAATTCTCCCATGTGTGATACGTCAAAAACACCAACTCCCTTGCGCACCAATTCATGTTCCACATTTATTCCTTCATATTGAACTGGCATCATATATCCTGCAAAGGGTACCATTTTTGCTCCTAAAGATTCATGTATATGTGTTAACGCTGTATTTTTCATGGATTCAAAATTTATGCTAATTTATAAAATAAGGACGGAAGAAGAATCATTTTGGCTCAAATTCCTATTCTCATTTTTGCTAATATTTTTTATATCTTTCAGGCCCGAAACTAAACCCCATGAGAAGCAAATTCATACTTTTATTATTATTCCTATTGATTGCAAACAATATTAGCGCCCAAGATAATGGTCCTAATGACTATTTGAGCTCTGATTTTCATAAGTCAAGGAGAGATGCATTAAGAGCTACGATGCCAGAAAATAGTGTAGCGGTCTTTTTTTCAAACCCAATTCGTAATCGAGCTAATGATGTTGATTTTGTTTATCATCAGGACCCAAATTTCTACTATTTAAGTGGATTAAAAGAACCTCATTCAGTATTGATTATTTACTCAGAAGAACAGGAAAAAGAGGGAAGGAAATTCGAAGAAACACTATATGTCTATGAAAGAGGAGAACGTTATAAGATATATATGGGAGAAGGAACCGGTGTGAAGGGAGCGAAAGAAGCGCTTGGCTTTTCAGATGTATATGGCGGAAAGGCTTTTATTGATGATCCCATAGATTTTTCAAAATTTGATAAGGTCATGTTTAAAGAATTTCAGAATGACGTTAGAAAAAAGGGCCGCGAGCAACCTAATCTATATGCACTTATGGAACAATTCCAAACTAGTGTTAATAGTATTCCAATGCCAGACGATAAAGAGATAGATTCAGAATCTAAAGGTGCGCAAACTATTGTCGACACTAAATCATTAAGAAAGTTGATGGGTGGTTTACGTGAAATAAAATCGGCTGAAGAATTGAAGTTGATTAAAAAAGCTGTAGAAATTTCATGCGTTGGACAAATAGAAGTGATGAAAGCGATGCATCCCGGAATGTCTGAAACTGAGACCCAAGGCATACATGAAATGGTATTTAAAAAGTATGGTTCTGAATATGAAGGTTATCCTTCAATCGTTGGAGCAGGAAACAATGGTTGTGTTTTACATTATATCGATAATAATAAACTAAATGTAGGAAACGAGCTGGTTCTCATGGATTTAGGCGCTGAATATAGAGGGTATACAGCCGATGTCACTAGAACCATTCCAGCAAATGGAA
>CAYMKR010000316.1:0-2896 GCA_964390865.1 uncultured Flavobacteriaceae bacterium
ATATCATCATGATTGCCAATTTTTTTAATAAAACCAAGCCAATAAATTTTTTGGTGCTTGCCGTATTGGTTTTAATAATTTTTTTAATTAGCCTTATAAACACCAATTCTGAACCAATAAGTTTTTACTTTTTTGCTAAGAATGGGTTCTTTTTAGCAGTTGCAATTTTAATTGTATTTGTTTTAAATTTCATAATTCGTAAGAACTCATTGACAGAGGATAATTCATTTGCAATTTTGTTCTATATTCTCTTAACTAGTTTTTTTCCAAACTCCTTTTTAACAGAAGGTATTTATGTTTCCAATTTTATTTTACTTTTCGCTTTTAGAAGAATTTATAGCCTAAGGTCTTCAATTGAAATAAAGGAAAAGGTTTTTGATGGTGCGTTTTGGATTGGAATAGCAAGTCTTTTTTATGTATGGAGTCTTATTTATTTGATTCTATTATACGCGGCTATTGTTGTTTTTAGAAAAATTGAATGGCGCAACTTTGTAATACCTATTATAGGGGTGTTAACTCCAATTTTTTTATCATACACTTATTTGCTCGCCTTTGATGATCTGGATCGATTTTATAATTTATGGACCCTAAATATTGATTTGAGTCTTAAGGAATATAATTCATCCCGTTTTTTAATTCCAATGATTTTGATTGGGGTATTATCTCTAATAGCAATTTACCCAACAACTAAAAGATCATTGTTAGCGAAAATTGATTTCAAAGCAACCTGGTCATTATTAATAGCGCATATTGGAATTTCGTTGATTTTAGTTTTGATTTCACCAAATAAGAATGGTTCTGAACTTGTTTATTTATTCTTTCCCTTAAGTGTGTTATTTGCAAATTATCTACAAGTGATTAATAGATATTGGCTTAAAGAGCTAATTATTTATATTTTTATTATAACTTTCTTTATCAAGTTTTTTTGAATCTAGAGTTTGTCGCCATAAGCCAAATCTCCGGCATCTCCCAGACCTGGAACAATGTAGCCCTTAGAATTTAATTCTGGATCAATAGTAGCAACCCAAAGATGACTATTTTCAGGAAAATGTTCAGAGACATAATCAATTCCTGCTTGCGCCGCTATAACAGATACGAGGTGAATCTGCTTGACGGCTCCCATTTTACCTAATGCCTCTTGTACTGCAACTAATGAACTACCAGTTGCTAGCATGGGATCTACCAGAATCAGCGTTTTACCTTCTAATGAAGGTGAGGCCAAATACTCAACTTTAATTTTAAAATCTTCAGCGCTAATGTGCTGTCTATAGGCAGAAATAAAAGCGTTCTCAATTTGATCGAAATAATTTAAAACTCCTTGATGAAGAGGCAGACCTGCTCTAAGAACCGAACAAAGAACTAGTTCATCAGAAACAAATGGAACATTTTTTACTCCCAAAGGAGTCTGTACTTTGCGAGACTGAAAGTTGAGGTCTTTGCTCATTTCATAACTCAAGATCTCACCAATTCTTTCAATATTTCTTCTGAATCTCATAGAATCTTTTTGCACATCGATATCTCTGATTTCAGATATAAAATGGTTCAATACTGAATTGGCATTTTCTAAATTATGTACAGTCATTTTTGAAAGAAAATTAGCTGGTTATTATTTCTAATATTCGGCACTATAAAAAGCGCCCCATTTCATGCAAAAAAAATATTTTTAGAGATAATAAACCTTTGGGACTCTTTGACAAAGATAAGAATCCCAAAAGTTAATTGAATTAACCATTGATTATTTCTTCTTGATGAGCGATTGATTCCTGATGAATCGCTTTAAAGATTTTTTCAATGAAAATTTTAGATAAGCCTTGTTCCTCTCCTTGTTTAATTACCTTTCCAAGAATTTCATTCCATCTTGTGTTTTGAAGAACAGCAACATTACTTTCTTTTTTAGCTTTCCCAATGTTTTCAACAATTTGCATTCTTTCAGAAAGCGTTTCTAACAATTGTTCATCTTTTGCATTGATTTCTTTTCTAAGTGCATTTAGTTTCGAAACAGATTCTTCTTTTTCAAAACGAGGCTTACGAACTTTCAATTCCTCCATTATTTCAACAAGTCTTGAAGGAGTAATTTGTTGTTTAGCATCGCTCCATGCATTGTCTGGGTCACAATGAGTTTCAATGATAAGCCCATCCATTTTAAGATCAAGCGCTGTTTGAGAAACGTCAATAATGCCTTCGCGATTTCCACAAATATGTGAAGGATCATTAATGATCGGTAAAGTTGGATATTTGCTTTTTAAGTCAATTGGTATTTGCCAACTAGGAATGTTCCTGTAGTTCGATTTTCTGAAAGAAGAAAACCCTCTATGAATGGCCCCTAAATTCTTCACTCCTTTTTTATGTAACCTTTCAATAGCTCCAATCCATAATGCTAAATCAGGGTTAATTGGATTTTTGACCAAGACTATTTTGTCAGTTCCCTGAATGGCATCAGCAATTTCCTGAACTGCGAAAGGATTAACTGTTGTACGAGCACCGATCCAAAGCACATCGATATCAAATTCAAGAGCTAATTTCGCATGTTGCGCATTTGCTATCTCTATTGCTGTTAACAATCCAGTCTCTTCTTTAACTTTTTTCAACCACGGTAGCGCTATAGCTCCATTTCCTTCAAAAGATCCTGGTCTTGTTCTGGGTTTCCAAACACCTGCTCTAAAAACAGTAGCGTCTGTGTTTTTCAATTCATGGGCGATCTCAAGCACTTGCTCTTCACTTTCTGCACTACATGGTCCTGCTATTACTAAGGGATGTGCTAATTCCATAGCATCCAACCATGTTCTAAAATTTTTATTTTCCATTATCATTCATGTTTAATTCCGGCCAAAACGTCTTTGATTCTGTTTGTGTTTTCCATGATGTTTAAAACGTCATCGGCTGATTTTCTAGTTAA
>CAYMKR010000317.1:0-2882 GCA_964390865.1 uncultured Flavobacteriaceae bacterium
CTCCTTCTTTATCAGTGTATTGTACTTCAAAGACAGATTCTATATTGTTTTCTCCTTCTGGCTCAAAAATGGAATTATAATCAGTCACTAGATCATAAGGACCTGCAATTACTTGTTCCAAGGCATTAGCTGCATCTGAGAACTTTTGCTGGTATAGATAAGCTTTACCTAACAGGGCCTGAGCAGCACCCTTAGTGGCTCTCCCAGTTTCTCCTGCATCCCAAGACGGAGGTAAATTATCTGCAGCATATATTAAATCAAGCTCAATCTGGGCATAAATCTCTGCTTTTGGTGTTCTCTCAATTTCAAATTGATCACCAAATTGAATTCTCTTATCCACTAAGAAAGGTACATCTCCAAACCATTTAACCAATTCAAAATAATAGTAGGCTCTTAAGAAACGTGCCTGTGCAAGTACTTCATTCTTCCCTGGGAAATCTGTCTTATCCTGAAATTCCATAATATAGTTAGAGCGATTCACACCTGCATACATCCAACTCCAAATATCTCTCAATTGCTGATTAACCGGCGTATGAATCATGTCATCGATTTGTTGAATCCCTATGACGTCATTTGCACTTTCACCTCCGGCCAAAGTATTGTTAGAAGCAATCTCCCCTAACATTACATTTATATATGATGATTGTAAAAGGTCATATGCTCCGATCAAGGCATCTTGATAATCGGCCTCTTCATTAAAAAAGTCTTCAGAATTTGGATCCTGGGATTCGACATCCACAAAATCATCACTGCATGAACTAACTATTGTAAATACAAATACAAATAGTACTGATGTTATTTTAAGTGTTTTCATAGTTATTAAAATTTAAGATTGACCCCCAACATGTAGATTCTTGGAATTGGATAAAATCCTTGATCTATACCTCCTCCAATAGGCGCTCCTGATGAAGCTGATGGGTCATATCCTTTATAATTTGTGAATGTAAATGCGTTATTGACCATTGTGTATAACCTGAACTTATCAATACCTTTTGAATTATCCGTGTTAAATGTGTAACCCAATTGAATATTTTGAATTCTTAAGTAGGAAGCGTCTTCAACATAATAGTCCGAAAACAAACTATTTGAATTGACGCCTGTAGTGACTCTATGGTAAGAATCCGTTGTCCCTTCTCCGGTCCATCTGTTTAAGAAATACAAACTTCGATTGGTAAGAGGTTGGTCCCGTTCATAATTTCTAACAATCTCATTTCCTATGGATGAGAAAAAGGACATGCTAAAATCCCATTTTTTATAATCCATCCCTAAATTAAGACCCATTGTCCATGGAGCAATTGGATCTCCAATATAGGTTCTGTCATCCTCGTTAATTTGTCCGTCACTATTTGTATCAACATAGCGAAGATCACCTGGTGAGGCATTAGTTTGCTCAGCATGACTATCAACTTCAGCTTGATTTTGGAAAATTCCATCAGTTTTTAGACCATAAAAATAGCCAATAGGTTGCCCTACTTCCATTCTTGATGGCGGATCCTGACCAACACCGAATGAACCTCCGGTAACAAAACCATTATCACTAGTTACAAAAGTCACCTCATTCTGCAGATAAGTGAAATTATAACTTATATTAAAATTAAAATCGTCTGATATATATTCTTTATAGGCTATCTGAAATTCAAAACCTTTATTCTCAACAGTACCCGCATTGACAATAGGAGCTCTCGACCCTGGTGCCGCTGCTCCTAAAATTCCTGAAACTTGAGGCACAAGTAGCAAATCATCCGTTGTCTTGTTGAAGTAATCCATAGTGACATCAATCTTGTTATCTAAAAATTTCATATCAAGACCCACATCAAATGTCTTTTGTTTTTCCCACTTAATCTCAGGGTTAGCCAATGCTCCTTCAGCCTTTCCATAGGTCAATTCATCATTGAAAACATAAGTGGCCTGTCCGTTCAAAAGAGACACATAACCATAATCCGCAATTCGATCATTACCAACGATTCCATAACTAACTCTCAATTTCATGAAATTAAGCCAGGAGGTTTTCTCCATAAAAGATTCATCTGTCATGACCCACCCCGCTGAAACAGATGGAAAATAACCTGCTCTGTTTTCAGGACCGAATCTTGTAGATGCATCTCTACGTAAAACAAGAGATAACAAATACTTTCCTTTGTAATCGTATTGAGCTCTCGTAAAATAAGAAAGCAATCTAGTGTCATAGGTGTCACCTCCATTTAAATAATTATCTACAACATCTGAGGCATTTTCTATACTGGCATTTTCATAGGAATTACCAGGAATATCAAATCCCGTCAATCCTGAAAATTGTCCAGTAGCCTGAAAAACTGACATTCCAAGAAGGGCTGTCACATTGTGGCTATCTGCCCAACTGTTCTTATACGTAATAAAATTGTCCCAGGTATAATCTCTAAAGATATTCTGGTATTCAGTTACATTATTTCTTGTCACATTAAATACCTTTCCTGAACCGTAATATACTTCAGGTGAAAAGACCTTACCGGTAACCTCTGAATAATTGAATTGAAACCTGGATTCAGCGTTAAAATGTTCTAAAAAAGAATAATTGAGACCTAAAGTCCCACTGATCTTATCTACGTGTGTGTTATCATATGTATTCTCTATTTGTGCAACAGGATTTATAACTTCATTACCCAAACCTTCCGCAAGGGTATACTCACCATTTTGATCTCTTACGGTCAAATTAGGTGCCATGTTTAAGGCATTAAATAAAACAGATCCTAAAGTGTTTTCAAGTAAATTTTTCCTGTTCGTTGTCGTATAAATAGCAGAAGTGCTCAGTTTAAAATTCTTTAAAAAATCCAAATTGTAATTAACCCTACCTGTAAAACGATTGAAGTTAGCATCACTACCCCCTACTATACCATCCTGTGTCA
>CAYMKR010000318.1:0-2881 GCA_964390865.1 uncultured Flavobacteriaceae bacterium
TTCTGTTTGTGTTTTCCATGATGTTTAAAACGTCATCGGCTGATTTTCTAGTTAAAATATCTTTAAATTGATTTAAATTTTTAATATACTCTTCAAGTGATTTTAATAAATTATCCCTGTTTTGTAAAAAAATAGGAGTCCAGGTTTCCGGATTACTTTTGGCTAATCTGACCGTCGAAGCAAACCCACTACCAGCCATATTAAATATGTTTTTTTCGTCCTTTTCAATTTCAAGCACGGTTTTACCAAGCATAAAAGCGCTGATATGTGAAAGATGCGAAACATAAGCAATATGAGTGTCATGCTGGGTAGCAGACTCCATAAACACATTTTTCATCTTGAGGCTCTCGAAAATTGCAATGGCTCGATTTATCATTACTGTGCTACTTAGTTCTCTTTCACAAATAATATTTACCTTATCTGTAAAAAGGTCGTAAACGGCAGCTTCCGGGCCGGAAAATTCTGTGCCAGAAATAGGATGAAGCGCTACGAAATTCTCTCTTTTTGGATGATGTCTAATGGCATCACATACAGCAGATTTAGTTGATCCAACGTCAAAAACTAAAGTTTTTTCTTCTATAAGATCTAATATACGAACTGATAAATCAGGAATTATGTTTACTGGAACAGCGACAATCACAACATCCATTTCTGGAATGATTTCTAAATCGGCCTTTTGATAAATAATTCCTAATTCCAAGGCTTTATTCAAATGTTCAGGATTTTTGTCTATACCATAGATCGTGGCCCACGAATTTTTTTTCAATTCGAGTGCAAGAGAACCTCCGATAAGACCTAATCCAATTATTGCTATTTTTTTCATGACAGTTCCAATTTTGTTAACCGTTCAAGTACTTCCGACATTTTATCCTTATCAACGCAGAGGGAGAATCTTATATATCCCTCACCTTGGTCTCCAAAAACTGTTCCTGGAGTTATAAATACATCATGATTATAAAGAATGTTATCTGTTATTTCCTCTGACTTATTCCCTGATGGAATTTTAGCCCAAACAAATAAGCCTGAACTATCAGTGTCATAAGTACAATTTAATTGATCACAGATCTTCCAAATAACATTTCTTCTTTCCCTATAAATATGGTTCATACCATCAAACCAATCTGAAGACAAACTTAAGGCTTCTATAGCTCCCTTCTGAATGCCATAAAACATGCCAGAATCCATATTACTTTTTACTTTAAGAATTGCCTCTAAATAATTTTCATGACCTACAACCATTCCCACTCTCCATCCGGCCATATTAAATGTTTTACTGAGAGAATTTAACTCAATAGCGATATCCTTAGCACCATCAACAGATAAAATACTTTTTGGGTCCTCGTTTAAAACAAAGCTATAAGGGTTGTCATTAACTATTAAAATTTGATGTTTTTTACCAAATGCAATCAATTCTTTGAATAGTTGTTTATCGCCGTTACTCCCAGTAGGCATATGTGGATAATTGACCCACATGATTTTCACATTAGTCAAGTCATTTTTTTCAATTTCTTTTAGATTAGGCCACCATTGATGATCTTCATTAAGATTATAGAACAATGGTTCAGCTTCTATAAGTCTTGTTACCGACGCATAGGTTGGATAACCAGGGTTAGGAATAAGTACCTTGTCTCCTTTATTTAAAAAAGCCATTGAAATATGAAGAATGCCTTCTTTGGAACCCATCAAAGGTAATATTTGATTTTCAAAGTTTAAATCAACGTCATAGTATTTTTGGTAAAAAGAGGCTATTGCCTTTCTTAATTCAGGAAGGCCCTGATAACTTTGATACCCATGCGTATCTGCATTTTTCAAAGCCTTAATAACGGTTTCAGGCGGCGACAAATCCGGGCTTCCAATACCCAAATTGATAATCGGTTTACCCTGATCTATAAGTGACCTGACTTCCCTTAATTTAATGGAGAAGTAATACTCTTTTACACTGTTTAATCTTTTCGCTTTAGGTAACATGATCATAATTTATTTTGATGGTATTCCCCTAAAACCTCGAGGTGATTCACTTTTTTAGAAATAAGATGCAAAGCGTTTTTGTAAAGCACAAAATCGTCTATGACAAGGTCAATAAAAAAAGCATAATTCCAAGGTTTATCAATTATAGGAAGTGATTGAATCTTGGTAAGGTTCAAATCATGCTTTCCAAATATGTCTAATATTTCAGCCAAGCTTCCTGAATCATGCTTTGTTATGAATTTAACAGAGGCTTTATCTTTTACAGATCCTAGCTTGCTCGGATGATAGGGACTGTCATTATTTTTTTTCAGTATAAAGAATCTTGTCGAATTATTTTTGATTGTCTGAATATCATCTGCAATTACATCTAAGTCATACATGTCTGCGGCCATTTTACTAGCAACCGCGGCTACACCCTTAATTTTATTGTCCTGAATTCTTTTTGCTACTTCGGCCGTATCTTTATCTTCTACCAATTTTATCTCTGGTCTGTTGCGGAAAAAATTTCTGCATTGCAATAAAGCCATTGGATGCGACCAAACTTCCTTAATGTCATTAATATTTTGTCCCTTTAGACCCATTAAATGATGGTGAATATTTATATAGACCTCACCCTCGATACTCAAGTCAAATTCATCAATCAAAGAATAATTGGGAAGTATGGCACCCGCAATAGAATTCTCTATAGCCATAACAGCACTATCCACTTTTCCTTCATTTAGTAAGGTTGGGATATCTGTAAACGACATACATTCCGCCAATTCAATGTCATTACCAAAATATTTATTGGCAACGATGTGGTGGAAAGAACCTTTTATTCCTTGTATGGCTATTTTCATTTTTTATTTTGAGTTTTACATAAAAAAAAAGCCTCGTTAAAACGAGACTTAATATGTTATTATAATTGATCTAT
>CAYMKR010000319.1:0-2878 GCA_964390865.1 uncultured Flavobacteriaceae bacterium
AAGAGATTCTTTACCCATTGGATACGATTTGTGAAGATTCTCGATTTTAATCATTAGCTAGTGGTATTATATTTTTCAAACGTTCTATTCAACTATTAATATAAAGGAAATTGATTAATTTAGCAGCATGATGAAAAAGGATAAAAAAACGATCATCCTATTCGATGGTGTCTGCAATTTATGCAACGGAACTGTTCAATTTTTACTCAAAAGAGACAAAAAAGAAAAGTTCTTGTTTGCTTCCTTACAATCAGACGCCGCAAAAAATATTTTGTTACAGTATAATGTGAAAAAAATCAGCTTAGATTCTATCCTTTTGCTTGAAGATGGTCAAGTTTATCAGAAATCATCTGCAGTAATAAAAATTTGCAAATATTTGAACTGGCCCTGGACTGCACTAACTGTAGCCAAATACCTTCCGCTCAGCTTTAGAGACAATGCTTATGACCTTATTGCTAATCATAGATATAAATGTTTTGGAAAGAAAGATTCTTGTATGATGATGATTCCAGAATATAAAAATAGGTTTATCTAATATTTAGATAAACCTATTTTTAAAATAATCCCCTTTTTTTTGATTCTCAAACTGCATCCATACATATGGCAGTGTCTAGATGCAGGCAACACAAATTAATCAATAATTATATTTTTGAAATGAGCCGTTCTTCTGTGTATAATGGAATCTTGACTCTTGTTTCGGCCCAGGCAAGTATCATTTGCGTACCGTAATCTTTTGTTGTAAATCCAATAGAAAAGTTCTCTAAATTTTGTCCTTTGACTGCAGGAACCTCAATAGTGGCAATATTAAATTTTGGATTGTATAAATGCGCTCCATAGGTATCAGTTTTACCATTCAAAATGACGATCCAATAATTCTTATTCGGAATCGTATACAACGAATAAGTTCCAGCTTTTACAAATTTATTTCCAAACATAACATCACAATAAAATTTCACTTCAGTTGATTCATTACTTCCAGTATTCCAAATCTGTCCAAATGGTACTTGAGTTCCAAAGACCTCTGTATCCTTGGCTTTTGGTCTTCCGTAAATCACCTTGATTTGAGGCGTGTCTTGAGACCCCGGCTTGTAATAAACTATATCGTGAGGATTCTGGTCCATATCATTGAATTCTTGGGCAACAACATCTTTGTTTAAGAACAAGCCCATTGTTAAGGCAATAATTACAGTGAGTGAATTGAATCTTTTCATTATTTCTTGATTTTATGTTTTGGTTTGTAAAAACAAACTTAATAGTCCTTCGTTTATTAATTGTCAATTATAATCGCCTATTTAGGCTCCGCTGGAATCATCATTTTCATTTTCATCTTCGGGATCTTTGTCAGATCCTTCCACCATATAATAGGTGTTTGATTCAGCTTCAATTAACTTTTTTCTATTTGATGATTTATGAATCTCTTCATGATTTGAAAGATCCAAAATGTCATATTTACTATAATCATCAGTAGTTGTTAATTTGATTACATTCTTGTCTGTCTTTGAAATGATTTCTATCGCTTCGTCTCCATTTGAAAAGGTGGCTATATTCCTTGTCTTTCCTTTCGATTCATTCTGGGCGAACCCATTATAAGCTATAAACATCATTAGAAGATTAAATATTAATCTCATTTTATTCATTTGCATACAACTATTGTATTGCTCCTGATTGATCCCCCATGCCATTGGATATTGTAATGTCAGATGTAATTACAAAATCGTCTGTATAAACCTTTAAAGTATAAGTTCCTTCTTCTAAGGTGTTTTTATCTATTCTAGCAACCTTCCCTTGGTTATTAGATCCATGTAATAATTCGTGATTAGACGACTCCAATATTTCATATTTATAGAAATCATCTGCTGAACTTAGTTCAAGATTATCAGATGAAGAATGATCAGTTATGGTAATCGCTTCTTCGCCATTTGGGAAGGTTGTTACATACTTAGTAACTTTCTCAGATTGTTTGTTTGTTGTTGCTTGAGCATATGTTGAGATGCTGATCATTGATATTGCGAGTATTAGAACTAAATTTTTCATAATATATATTTTTTAAGTGTTTAAATTTATTATTGGATGCTTCCTTTTGATGTCTCGTCATTTGCGATTGTTATATCAGATGTGATTACAAAATCATCTGTATAAACTTTTAAGGTATAAGTACCATCGGTTAATTTTGTTTTATCAATTGCACAAACGTTACCTCTGTTGTTCTGACCATGAACCAATTCATGATTTGAGGATTCCAGGATTTCATATTTGTAAAAACTATCTGCGGATGAAAGCTCAAGTGAACTTGAATTTGATTTATCCGTAATCGTAATGGCTTCATCTCCATTTGGAAAAGTTGTAACATATTTGGTGATCGTTTCTTTGGCATCAATCTTTGCATCTTGAGCATAAGTTGTAAATCCTGTTAAAGCAATGGCTAGTATTAATAGTGTTTTTTTCATGGTATTTGTTTTTATAGTTTATGATTTGATTATTGTATATTTTTTATTGGGAAGATAACTTTCTTGAATATTATTAGATTATGATTTAAGGTCAACCAGTTCGGTTGGGTCTACAGCATAGTTTAATGCATATTCATTATATGAGAAAGCGCCTTCTACAAATTTACTTTCAATGTCAAAGTTATCCGGAGCATCATGAACCAACTCATGATTATTGAAGTCAAGCTCTAATTCTTTTGTTACCTTGCTACCAGTTAACAACATATCGATGTTATTATCTACAGTAACATCGTCTAACACAATAATGTATTCTGTTTGACGTTCTAATGTTTCTGAATTTGAAATTGTTGTGTTTTTTGATTCTTGAGCGTATCCCACTAGACTCATGAAGCTTAATGCGAAGAATAAAGTTATCTTTTTCATAATTGAAA
>CAYMKR010000320.1:0-2862 GCA_964390865.1 uncultured Flavobacteriaceae bacterium
AATTGCGCCTATGAAAAGAAAACTACTCTCAATATACATATTGATAGCTTTCTCCTATGCATCATTCGGACAAATGGATTATTCGAATGTTGAGTTTAGGAGTTACATCTATAAATATAAAGAAGCTGAACCAAGAACTTCTGAACTTGGCATTGAAAAACAGCTCCTAACTGAAATCGTCAAACTACTTGGTAAAGACATTTACACTAAAGCAGAACAGGATGAAATCGTTTACAAAACTTGGCTGGCAATAGCCAAGCCAAAAGTTTTCGATTATGTCTTCAAGGACTTTGCTGTTTCTTCAAATAAAAATTGGGGATCAGAAAACGCTAACGGAGAAATTGTACTTGAACCGAACCCTTACCTCACAGATTGGACGGTTAGTGATGATGAATATCCTTATTTTCAACTTGCTCTTAACAAAATTCTTGAATATTTTCAATTGATGACATATGGTGATGATGCCGATAGTGTTGCGTCATCATTCAATGAATTATTAATCACCAAGGATTTTATTTTTTCGGCCCCAAAAGAAGATGACTGGGCTTATTCATATATTGAAAGTGTCAACACTGAATTACAAAAAAAAGGCTTGGTTGCATTGGTAACTAAAGGCTATTATAACATCATTGTCTGTGATATAAACAGCAAAGAACAACTTACGGATTTATTCGAAAAGTTTAGATGGGAATTAGTTCAACCCTAATTTCTTTCTAAAGTTCCCCTCATTAATCTGCTTTATTAATTTAAAGCAGATTTTTTTTTTTAAATTTACCCAATAATCAGATCTACTTATCGTTTTAAATGGAATCAGGTTCAAAGTGTTAATTCGAGACAAAGTGAGAAAAACCATATTATTATTACTTGCCCTTCTTTATGGTGTCTTTGTATTTGCCCAACAAAAAGATTATACCGAAATTCATTTCAAAAGTAAATTAAGGAATTACACTAAGGTTTTACCAAAAACTAAAGAATTTGATATTGACAAAGAACTGTTCATTCAACTTGCCGATCTTTTGACAATGGATAAGTTTTCCGAAAATCAAAAGATTGATTTAGCCAACAAATTATGGCTTGCAGTTTCAAATCCTCAAAAATTTGATTTTGTCTACAAAGATTATTCTCTTAAAACAATTAAAAATTGGGGCGTTAAGATAAAGTTTGAGGATCCTAATTTTGAACCAAATCCATATTTAGCAAAATGGACCGTTACAGAGGATGAATTCATCTATATGCATTGGGCTATAACACAGATCCTTACTTATGAAAAATTAATGGCCTATAGTGAAAAAGCAAAAGTAGCGCAAAAGGCAATTAACGAATTATTGATTCTTAATCAACTGAAATTTTATCAAGCCAAAACTGATGAATATGCCTATGACTATCTACATAGAAATAATGACTTACTTAAAAAAAGAGGCCTGGTCATACTGATTTACAATTACCATTTTGATTATATCGTTTGTGAAATTGACAACAAGGACAAAGTAATTGAACTACTTAGCAGATTAAAGCTCGAATATATCACGCCCTAATAACTTATCCTTCAATAGCAAAAGTATCACTTCAAAGCCAAATATGATTCAATAAAAACTATTCTGAGAAAACACCTGTTTTAGAATATTCAGATGGCAGGATCTTAAAGGTTTCCACAAAGCATTTAGAAAAATACGCTGCACTATTGAAGCCTGAATCAAAAGCAATTTCCGATATATTACCTTTCTGGGCCTCTATCATTTCTATTGCCTTGTTAAGCCTGTATAGCTTTAAAAAAATATTCAATGACTTTCCTGTGAGAGATTTTACTTTCCTATACAGCTGTGACTTACTTAAACCAAGAGCTTCACTGAAATGATCAACCTTTAGATTGGTATTTCTCCAGGAGGCCTCAGTAAAATCCATCAATTTTGTAAAGAATTTTTCTTCTGACGGCTTTAATGGTCTAAAGAAACTTTGTTTTATTTTATCCTTCATATAAGGACCACTACATAGTTCAAAAACATTTGAAGAAAGAACAATCCCACCTGAAACTTCTTTACATAATCTATTAGCGTCTAGAATCGTTTCTTCAAAAAATTCCTTCCCTTCAGATACAGGAAGACCAGAACTGATGCCAATATGAAAAGAATGGTCATTAGGAGAGATATTCAAAGAACTATACTCAGAATACATATCAGACGCGCATTTAATAGCATCTGATACTGATCCAAAGGATATCAAACTAGAGTTTGAAGTATTTTTGACCAATCTACCATTATTATTAGATATCTGATCTATGGCATAACCATGAAAATCCTGCAATTGCATATTTTCAATATCATTTCCTAAACTATATAAGTTATGAGAAACAAGCTCTATCTGCATAATAATTCGAAACGCAGGGTCGTCTATTACATTATTCCCAGGTGTAGGATCAACAATACGACCTAAAAATGACTCTACAATACCCGGGTTTACTTCAATGATACTGTTTGGAATTGCGCCATGAGCCTTGTCATGCATCGCACTTAAGGCTTCCTTGTTTGGGGCCTGAATCAAGCAAAAAGCAGTCTTTCTCTGACCATCATACCAATAGGTAAGACCCTTACAACCAAATTCATGTTCATGTTTCAAATCCTCCTGATGAATTCTTGCAACGTGTTCAGCATCAATATTTTCATCCAGGTCATGTCGGTCCATGTAAATAGGCATACAGTAAAGATTTGATTATAAGATTATTGTCTCTAAGTTACTGATTTTTATTCATAATGTTCAATATTATATCGATTCAGAGATTAATAACTTAAACATTAAATCAAATTGTATAACTAAAGCAAAAAAAACCGCCTAAAAGGCGGTTTTAAAGGGTTAGTTTATTTTGGC
>CAYMKR010000321.1:0-2861 GCA_964390865.1 uncultured Flavobacteriaceae bacterium
AATACTGCTGCACTTCCTATTACGAAGCAAATGTCTGATACTTATGGAGTCGCTATAAAAAGAACCTCTTTAAAAACAAGAAATTCACTGAATAAACCTTCTGAAAACGAAATATTGATGCTCAAAGAGTTTCAGATGAATTTAGACAAGGGCATTCCCCTTGAGCCTGTGGTACAATTGAACGAAAAGGGAGATCCAAGCTTCTACGCTCCTATCTTGGTCGATCAAAAATGCTTAGTATGCCACGGAACACTTGATCAGGAACTTTCCAGAGCTGCTGATTCTATCATAAAATCTTATTACCCTGATGATCTTGCAACGGCCTATCAAGAAGGTGACCTAAGAGGTATATGGAGCATTTCTTTTGCTCAATCAACACCTTAAACAGCTCCTTTTTAAATCAATCTTTATTGAAGATCTGAGTTTTGCTATAGCCCATGTTTCACAATAATATTCTGGAAAATAAAGCCCCATTATAAAAATAAAAGGGACTCTATTTCATCCAGTAATGTATCTGTCACTTAAAACTTAAGATGAACTCCTAACAGAAAATTTAATTCAGCTTGCGGGTAATAACCAGCTCCGGTAATTGTTGTTACCTGATCAGGATCAGTCCACGTATCATCGAAGGTAAAGAAATAACCATTAGAAACATACTTCACGTTTAACAAGTTGTTTACCAGTCCAGTAAATACAACTGATTTAAATAACTTTTCTGTTTTAATTTCATAGCTGACCTGCAAATCATTGACAAAATAAGCCTCTAGTTTTGACGCGTCTAATTCAATATTGCTCATGTATTGATCTCCAACATATTTAGACAGTAAACTTATTTGAAAATTTTCAATAGGTTGGTATTTGATATTACTCGCGGCAATAAAACTTGGAGAATATGCCAAATCTGTATTCCCGAAATTGGTTAACTCACCGTCAAATTCATAGTATTTGTCAATATTCTTATTGGTGCTTATGGCGAGATTTGGTTGCCAGATAAATTTGTCGGAAAATCTTACAACTGCATCTATTTCTAATCCTAATCTATAACTACTCCCAATATTTTCAGCAATCGGATTACCTACATCGTCGATAGTTCCCGTTAAAACCAATTGATCAACATAATTCATGTAGTACACATTGGTTTTTAATCTGAAATTATCAGTGTTATAATTCCAGCCCAATTCAAAATCATCAAGTGATTCTGGTTTTACGTCATTATTGGCAAGGTAATCAGCTCTTTTAGGCTCCTTATTCCCTTTGGCATAAGACAGGAAAAAATTACTTTTGTCCATAAAATAACTCACACCGAATTTTGGGTTAAAAAAATTATTCTCATCCTTGAGACCGATATTTACTGGTCCTTCATCTATACCTTCTACTTCATAATCTACATACCTATACTGAAGATCTCCAAAAAGACTCCAATTATCGTTCAATGAATAATCCGCTTTAGCATAGATGTTAAAATCAGTTTTCTTGCCTGTATTATCATAAAACCTTTGGTTGATCATTTCACTTCCATATTTGGCCCACTTCACTTCACCATAATGATCTCCATCGTATTGATTAAATGCTCCGCCTAGGATGAAATTTACTTTATCAAAATTCTTTAATACAGAGAAGGTCGTCCCATAAAAGTTATTATCCAACCATTTTCTTTGAACCAAATCTGTTGAATTTATCTCCTGTCCATCCACATTTATAGGATCAAAACCATAAACATCGAAATCGGCATCATTTTCATATTGTTCATAAAAACCTCTTCCATAAGTATAATGGAATGCTAAGTTCCCTATCCAATCATTCCCAAAATCATGATTGATATGTAATTGATAATGATCTTGTTTGTAATCATCAACTTGATTTTGATAATAGCCTGTCAACTCGCCATTCTCATCATAAATTTCTCCAGCCGGGTTATAAGTTCTGTCGGTATTTAGGGTCTCTTCATCGATACCATACCACGCTTGATAGGTTACCTCGTGTCCTCCAAATGCAATTGCTTTTATTAATGTCTTTTCACTGAAAATACTTGCTGAAAGATATACAGAACGCAAATCAGCTGAAGCTCGATCAATATATCCATCCGATTGAATTGTTGAAACTCTTCCTGTAAACTCTGACTGAAATTTCCCTTTGCTTTCGATTATTCCCGAACCGAATTGTGCATTTGCCTTAAATGTATTGTATGACCCTCCTGAAAACCCTACTTCGGCAAAAGCCTTTTCTCGAATTCCATTCGTTGAAAGACTCAAACTAGCACCAAACGCCCCAGCCCCGTTTGTTGAAGAACCTACTCCCCTTTGGAGTTGCATACTTTGGGTTGAACTGGCAAAATCAGGTAAGTTTACCCAAAAAACACCATGTGATTCACTATCGTTCAAGGGAACTCCATTAATCGTAACGTTCACCCTGGAAGCATCACTACCCCTAACCCGAATTCCTGTATAACCAATTCCGTTCCCAGCATCTGAGGTACTAACCACATTTGGCAGAAAATTTAATAAAATCGGGATATCCTGACCAAGGTTTCGAGATTCTATTTCTTCCTTAGTCACATTAGATTGCACAAAAGGTGCCTTTTCATCAACCCTTGTTGCTTTTACCAATACCTCATCAAGATCAATGGTGTCTTTTAATATACTTTGTTCCTGCGCCATTGATGTAAATCCTATGCACATAAAGCAGATAATACTTATTCGTTTCATTTTGTTGCCCATTTCGGGACCGTTTAATTAATGAAAATCGAATAAAAAGAGATGAAATTCGAATTGGTAACAATTTGATTTTTAGAAATTTTAAAAATCATATCCCTAAACAGCATTATCTGTTCTAGGTTCAATGGGTTTAATCTCAGCCTATAT
>CAYMKR010000322.1:0-2855 GCA_964390865.1 uncultured Flavobacteriaceae bacterium
TAAGATCCGTTAATGACGACCTCTGTAAATACACTTTGAGGTGTCCAGTCTAATCGACTCAAATAGCCCATTTCAAAGGCAATTTTGTTCCTGATCAAGGTCTTATCAGAGAATTCGGCTAAGAATATCCATTTCTTATCCTTAGGCATTCCCAACATTTCTGTCTTTTCATCAAACTTCAATTGATAGGGTTTTTTGGGGTGTATACCCCATGTCGAATTACCCCTCCCACGAATTTTCATGGTGGTTGAAGATAAGTCTGTAAAATACCGACCCCCTTCCATAGATACAGATCCTTTAAAATAGTCCTCTTTAGAATCAATCTCCTCACCATTTGTTGTTTTCAGAAAAATAATTGGTAACCCTGTAAAATAGGTCATATCTACTTCATATTGACCTAATTTACCGTCTGATGTGCTTACCGAATAGTTTTGAATTTGCGTAAAATCATTTGCAGTTTCACCACTAATTTGTAAGTTATTGTTTACCCGAATTCCTGAGCCATTATGCTCAAAACTCGCAACCATATTTTGAATATCAATTTCCAGCGGGAGTCTTCCGCTAATGATATTATTTTCTATTGTCGCAAACTGATCTCCGATGAGGTTAGGATTACTGGCTTTTAAAAAATAAAAATCGATGATTTCTGTTCCTTGAACCACCGGTTCAATATCTATGGCTTCGTCACTACATGATGATAAAATCAACATAGGAATAACTAGCAGTACTGACAAAACATTTTTCATAACAATTTAATTAATTTACTAAGAGCTTGTTTGAAAATTTAAAGGAGTGTTCTAATGATTAGTAATTTCAAACTTTTCAAAAATAAAACGTTTAATTGATTTTTAGTCTGATAATTATCACCTTAGTGCAACCATTGTAATTAATGATCTATTGATATACCCTTATATAGTCTATTATGAATTCTTTCGGAAAAATGCTGTCATCAACATCATCTCCTCCAAAATTACCACCTATAGCTAAATTAAGAATCAAGTAAAATGGTTGATCAAATGGCCACACTTCAACAGTCTTATTATCTGGCTGGAATGAATAGAAAAGATCATTATCTATATAGAAGTCTATTTTATCTTTTGTCCAATCGATTGAATAAATGTGAAACCCATCCTCTATTCCCTGAATTTTATCCTTTCTTGTATTCTTAGAGTTCCCATGACTGTCTGCAGTATGGAGCGTAGTAAAAATAGTTTCAGGTTCTCTGCCAACATACTCGAGAATGTCAATTTCACCACAAAGTGGCCAACCCACTTTGTCTATATTTGAGCCCAACATCCAAAAGGCAGGCCAAAGCCCTCTCCCTGTGGAAAGCTTGGCTTTTACTTCAATTTTTCCATATTGGAATTCCTTTTTCTCCTTTGTAGTTATTCTGCTTGAGGTATATTTACCTTCATGAATTTTAGCACTAATAGATAACATTCCATCTTTTAAACTATAATTCTCTTTGGTATAAAGTTGCTTTTCACTATTGCCCCAGCCACAAAGCTCTGGGCATCCATCTCCAAGATCAATATTCCAAATATCTGTGTCAAGATCTTTGCCATCAAATTGTTCTTCCCAAACTAATTGACGTTTGCTTTGGCAAGATGAAAAGATGAAAACAATAAGAGATAGTAATAAGATATTTTTATACCACATATATTAAATTTATTATAGCATGGTTTAAATTGAAAATATTACAATAGGCTAAAATGATCTTGCATAACTTTTTTAGGTTTTCGATTGACCGTAAATAAGCCCCAATGTTTTTCCGGTTCTAAGGCTTCATTAGACCCTTTCCAGGATTCATCAAAAGCTTCAAAAACAAAAGTAAGAATTTCCTCCTCCTTACTCCAATCCATCAAATCATTATAATAAATACTTTGATATTCTTCACTAACATTCGTAGGACAAATTCCCTTCCCGTTTGAATATGTCGTCCAACCGGCCTCAGTAATAACTACAGGTTTATCAGGATAGGTATCGGCAACTGCGAAATAATTACTTCTAGTATAATCCATTGCTTCGTGAATGTTTTTATACTCCCAAACCGGATATGTATGAATCGATATAAAATCAACCGCTTCAACCAAATCTCTTAACTTATCCAACCAAGGTAGATAGTTTTCACAAAATGTAACGGGCTGCTCTGCCTGTTTTTTAATCATCTTTACATATTCGATTACCTTTTCAACAGGCACGTAATGATCAGTCCAATCAACGCAGGCTTCATTTCCGGCAGACAATGAAAATATGATATCAGGATATTTATTCGCCAAATCAATTAATTTCTTGATCTGTTTCAAATTGATCGATTTATTCAATTCCAATTGATCTTCAGAATAAGATCCACCCCAAGGACAACCATAATTATTGGCTTCTGCAACAATGTATACACCAAGCATTACTTTAAAATCAAGTTTCTCCTTTTGGATAACGTCTAAGACAATTTCAGAATGTTTATCACAGTCATAGAGTCTAAGGTACTGCCAATGATTATGAAGCATTAAAAGGTCTTCTTTAATCTCCTCATAGCTAGGGAAAACGCCTCCAGGATGCTGACCTTCTCTAAAACCAGAATAACAAATGGCTTTTCCTGGCGCAATTTTTAATCCTTTTGTATAATTCATTTCCTTTATTTCTATTTAAATACTAAAGTCACTTAACAATTCGTCTTAAAATTTTTTGAGCTTCCCATCTTTATCCCAAAGACCCCAATAAGCACCAACATCACCTTCAGACCCAACTTTCCAAGATTCATCAAATGACGAAAAGTAGAAAATATCTATATCATCTTCTTTGGACCATAGTTGTGTATTGATAAAATACTTCATCGCATTTGGAAACGAAGGGTG
>CAYMKR010000323.1:0-2845 GCA_964390865.1 uncultured Flavobacteriaceae bacterium
TGCAAATATAAACGGACATTCCAAATAAAACAAACTATATGTTATAATTTTTTTTGAATTTCACCGCCCATTGAATGCGAATGCTTCAAGCCAAAATCCAAAGAAAAAAAAATCCGTATATTTAAAGTCTAAATCATAAACCCCCCTCGATATGATGAAGCAGTTAGTTTTGCTATTATGCATGTTATTTATTCCTATTGCTCTTTCCGCTCAGGTTAGAGTTACAGAGAAAAAAGTTGAAGAAGTTCTTATTCAATTTGAAAACGCCGAAGTTGATATTATTCAGATTAAAACCATGAGAAAGTGGAAAGCACTTGAGCTTAGCCATGAAATGAAACCTCAAATGGATTATAACATCGTATTGGTAAAATACATGTCAAATGGGGCAAAAAAAACGGTAATTATTGATCAGAATCTTGTTCCTATAAGATATGATTATCTCGAAAGAATGGAGTGACTCACTTTAATTTTAAAGTAGTTTGGTTTTTTAAATAATTGTAATTCTATTCGTTGAGTTTTTCCTGAGCCTTTTCAAAAGAATAACCTTTCTGCTCGTTTACGTATTTAATAAAAAAGAAGGAGAAATAGAGACCGATAATACCGAGAAACATAAATGCTAATATTTCTAAACCTTGAATTAATCCAGCAATTGAAAAAGATGCTGTAATAATAAGGATTCCTCCAATAATTCGAAAGTGCTCTATTTTGGACATGACTGATTGTTTAGTACAATAACGTAATAATTAGGTCAATTAGTATGCCAGCACTCATTAGTTGTTCACAAAGTTTAGTTAATAAGCCAAGTATCTATGAAGGTATTCGTAAAAGAAATGATGCGTAAATGAATAATATTATGTGTAGAATCATAGAAACATTTTAATTTTTAACATGCTTAAAGAACTTTTATGGGGGAATTTTTAAGCATTCAATAACATTATTAATAGACGATAAGCTTGAATGATTAAAATCATTCAAGCTTATTTTTTTCACAAAAGAATAGGTTCAAACTTTTTAAGTCATTTATATTGTTTAACTAATTATAAAATAAATTGAACATTTATTTTATATATTCTTGTTTTGTTCATGTATTTATGTATCTTTGTTGAACAATAATATAAATGAATGAACAGTTTTAGCTGTATAGTTAGTCATTTTGACTTTAGATTAAGACGATTAGACATGTTTTCAGCTATAGATATATTTCTGTTCGAATACAGTTTTTCATTGCCCCCCCGCAATGGACTACTCAAATAGTTTTACATTAGATAATTGTAGTATTTTTTCTTTAAACATGAGTTTTAAAGATGGGTTCGAAGATGTTTGAGTTTATTCGAAGTCATTATTTTTATATCTCATAATATGGTTTTGGTTTGATTTTTTCAAAGAAAAATATAATAAATTAGATACGTGAAACTAACAATTTGAATGCAATTCTTGGGATTACCCATAATTCCTAGTCTTGCATTCTTATTGATTAACTTAAAACAAAATTAATTAGACAATTATTATATATGAAGTATTTATTTAATTCCCGAATCCTGATAGTTTTTATTTCTTTCATGAGTTTAATGTCATGTAGCAGTGATGATGATGATGATAACATGATGATTGATCCACCTGACAAACCGGTTATTCCTGCGCGAACTACAGTTTATAATTTAGGATCTTTAGATGTACCAAATATTACTGGAACAGCTACATTTACTGAAAATCCTGATAATACTGTAACAATTGAGATAGACCTGGAGAACACCCAAGAGGGTGATCAACATCCAGCGCACATTCATGCTAATACTGCTGCTGAGGATGGTCCAATTTTACTCACGTTAGGCGTGGTAGATGGTTCTACTGGGAAAAGCAGTGTTACTATTGGCGCTTTAGATGATGGAACCGCCGTGAATTACGATACCCTGATTACATTAGATGGAGCTATTAATGTCCATCTAGTTGATACAGAAGATTTGTTTTGGACTATAGTGGCTCAAGGTGATATTGGTCAAAATGTGCTTACAGGTATGTCTCAAGTTTTTGACCTTAAAGAAAAAATGGTTCCTGGTATTGATGGAACCGTAACGTTTTATGAACGATTAAATGGAGAAGCTTTGTCTGTTATAGAATTACAGAACACTCCAGAAGGTGGTGAACATCCAGCACATATACATAACAATTCAGCTGCTGAAGGAGGAGGCATAGCTTTTTCTTTCAATCCTATAGATGGCACATCTGGTTTGAGTAGAACTAATGTTGCGACACTAGATGATGGTAGTTCATTTGGTTATGCTGATGTAATTAATTTTGATGGTTATATCAATGTACATTTAAGTGTTGATGATCTTGCTACAATTGTGGCGCAAGGAGACATTGGAGAAAATGAATTGACAGGAAACACGATAACTTATAGTTTAAACGAGAAAGATGCACCTGGAATTTCTGGGGAAGTCGTTTTCTATGAAAGAATGAGTGGAGAGGCATTGGCGAAGATTTCTCTTATGAATACACCAATGGGTGGCGTTCATCCGGCTCATATACATAATAATGCTGCTGCTACAGGAGGAGGAATTGCATTCAGTTTCAATCCGATTAATGGAGATACTGGTATGAGTGATACACATGTCTCGATGTTAGATGATGGTAGTTCATTTGGTTATGATGATGTAAGTAGTTTTGATGGCTATATCAATGTGCATTTAAGTGTTGATGCTCTTGCTACAATTGTGGCGCAAGGAGACATTGGAGAAAATGAATTGACAGGAAACACGATAACTTATAGTTTAAACGAGAAAGATGCACCTGGAATTTCTGGGGAAGTCGTTTTCTATGAAAGAATGAGTGGAGAGGCTTTGGC
>CAYMKR010000324.1:0-2817 GCA_964390865.1 uncultured Flavobacteriaceae bacterium
TGAAAAGGAGGAGCAAGTGGAAATCAAAGATTATAATTGGCAACTTATAAGCCTTGAGGATGATCTCATAAATTTATCAGATTTTAAGGAGAAAATTATAGTTGTAAATTTTTGGGCTACATGGTGCCCTCCCTGTGTGGCAGAAATGCCTAGTTTTCAAAAATTGTATGATGCATATGGCGATAAGATCGTTTTTCTTTTTGTCGCAAATGATGAGCCTGATCGTGTTGTGAGTTTTATCGAAGATAAGGGGTATAAGCTGCCAGTGTATTTTCAGAAATCTCAGGTGCCTAGTGAAATGAATTCTAATTCTTTACCAACCACATATATTGTTGATTCTTCAGGTCGTATTGTTGCTAGTAAAGTAGGAGCTGCAGACTGGAATAGTGGGAAGGTTAGGAAATTATTAGATAAATTAATTAAATAAAAAAGGTTGGCCTATTGGCCAACCTTAAATTTCAAATAAAATAATAATGTGGATTAAAGTTCTTTAACCATTTTTACTGGTAATAAATAAACCTCACCATGTTTCCCAGGTCTATGGTTTACTTTTTTATAATTTAGTTTTCTCTTTAAATAAGTTTCTAATTGGTGGTTATCTGATTCAACAGAAAGAATAATAATTTCCTTGTTATTGTTAACTGTGAACAAGACATCAGCTTCATACGCATCATCCATCATTTCATCCATAAAATTGGATCCGATCAAATCAACCATTTCAATGCGCAAGTCATCTGTAGGATTTATTGGGCTTAGGTTTGCTGCTGATAAATTAATTGTGAATAGACCAAGGGCAAGAATAAATAGTTTTACATTTTTCATTATATATAATTTAGATTAGACATTTATACTATTAAGGACGGGACAATAGCAATAATTGTTACACTCAGAATGTTAAATCTTGATCAATTAAGAAAGTTTTAACATTCAAAGTTGAAAATGCACTCTCTTATTAAGAGAGCATTAACATATTACGTAATTCATTGGGTATTGGAAATAAAGTAAATTTTCAGAAATCTTTTTTACTTGAAAACTAAGGATGTTTTTACAAGAGTGTAAAACAATGTTCTTTGACTAAGATTAATGGAGTCTGCTAGAGGAATATGATTTCTTTTATAGTCAAAAAAAAAGCTGTCCGGAGACAGCTTTTAAATTCGTAGGATAGATGATTTTATAATTGTTTAACCATCTTTACAGGTAATAAATAGATTTCACCGTTTTTACTAGGTCTATGGTTTACTTTTTTATAGTTTAATTTTCTCTTCAAATAATTTTCGAGTAAATCATCATCTGAATCAACAGAAAGAATAATAATTTCTTTGTTGTTGTTTACTGTGAATAAAACTTCAGCTCCCTGCTCATCAGCTTGCATTTCATTCATATAATTGGAACCAATTAACTCAACAATTTCAATTCGCAATTCGTCAGTTGGTTTGATGGGGTTCAAATTTGCAGCCGAAACGTTAATGGTAAAAAGACCGAGTGCAAGAACTAATAATTTTAAACTTTTCATAATAAATAATTTAGATTAGACAAATAGATTAGACATTTATACTATTAAGGACGTAACAATTGTGGTATTTGTTACATTTGATAGCGTTAAATATTCCTCAATTAAGAAACATTTAACTTTTAAAAGGAGTAAATCGATATTTTATTAAGAATTGCTTAACAATTTTAACAATTCCTTAAAGATTCAGACCATGAATTATAAATAATTTAATTATTTATAAAATAACTACATATTTAATAATATAATAAGGAAAGTTCTAGAATGTAGAGAAAATAGCGTTTTTAGATTACTCCAAATTTAGTAAGTCAAGAATGAGAAGGCAGCCTTTAGTGATTTCTTCTTCTGTAATCGTGAGAGGGGGGGTGATTCTAACCGCTCTTGGCTCATATAAGAGCCAGAATAATAGAATTCCATGCTTCATGCCTCTAAGAATCAATTGATCTGCTTGTTCATTAGTTTTCATTATAAGTGCCAGCATGAGTCCTTTACCTCGAATCTCAATAATTGATTCATGGACCAATAGTTGTCGAATAAGACGCTCTTTTTTGATAGTTAATTTCATCAAGGATGAATCGAACAGCGTTTTTAGCGTGGCTAAAGCAGCTGCAGAAATCACGGGGTGACCTCCAAAGGTTGTGATGTGTCCAAGTTTAGGATTTTCTGTTAACTGGGCCATAAAATTCTGTGAAGAAATGAAAGCACCAATTGGCATGCCGCCTCCAAGACCTTTCCCTGTTATCAAGATATCAGGTACAACGTTGTACTGCTGAAAGCAGAAAAAACTTCCGGTACGGCCGATACCGGTTTGAATCTCATCTAAAATCAATAAAGCACCAACCTCATGACAGCGGTCCATTACTTTTTTTAAATAATTGTTTCTGGGCTCGATAAATCCAGCTCCTCCTTGGATTGTTTCAAGAATTACTCCTGCGGTATCTTTATTTATTTTTTGTATATCATCCTCATCATTGAACTCTATAAAAGAGACTCCAGGAATCAATGGTCTAAAGGCACTGTTTTGCTCTTCCTTTCCACAAACACTCATCGCTCCTTGAGTATTCCCATGATAGGCGTTGTTTGCTGCAATAATTTCGAAACGTCCGGTTATTCTTTTCGCAAGTTTTAGGGCCCCTTCGGTTGCTTCTGTACCTGAATTGGTCAGATATGTACAATTTAAATTTTCCGGTAAATGCTGAGCAATGATTTTTGCCAATGCAGTTTGTGGTTCCTGAACAAATTCACCATACACCATGACATGCATGTATTTGTCAAGTTGCTGTTTAATGGCATTTACAACAGGTTCT
>CAYMKR010000325.1:0-2795 GCA_964390865.1 uncultured Flavobacteriaceae bacterium
TTGGGGTTCCTTCTTTTAGAATTCCTCCTTCAAACATCAAGTATGTTTTATCCGTAATGGCCAATGTGGCATGTACATCATGATCTGTAATCAAAATTCCAATATTACGATCTTTTAAGTGAGCTACAATACTTTGAATATCTTCAACAGCAATTGGGTCGACTCCCGCAAAAGGTTCATCCAGAAGAATAAACTTTGGATCAGAAGCCAAAGCCCTGGCAATTTCGGTTCTCCTTCTTTCTCCGCCTGATAAAAGGTCTCCTCGGTTTTTACGCACATGACCCAGGCTAAACTCATCAATTAGCAATTCCAACTTTTCCTTCTGTTCCCTTTTACTGAGTTTAGTAAATTGTAAAACCGACATGATATTGTCTTCTACAGATAATTTCCTAAATACAGAAGCCTCTTGAGCTAGATAGCCTATTCCTTTCTGAGCTCTTTTATACATGGAATCATTTGTGATTTCCACGTCATCTAGGTAAATTTTTCCTTCATTGGGTTTGATCATACCAACAATCATATAGAAAGACGTTGTTTTTCCAGCACCATTAGGTCCTAGAAGTCCAATAATCTCGCCTTGTTCAACCTGCAGAGAAATGTTTTTAACCACCTTTCTGCTCCCGTACATTTTCATAATGTTTTCAGCTCTTAAGATCATAATTAATTATTGGGTTTATATTTATCATTGAGCCCTTTTCCAGCCTTGATTTAAAGGGATTATATTTTTTATTCTTTCGAATTTTTGTCTGTTCCTTTTTGGCATTTAGAATGTACTCGGTATATTTCTTTTGTCTTCTCGGCGTCAAATTATTAAATCCTAATGTCATCGAGTCGTCTGATTTCAAAACAGAAGATAATTGCGAAGGAAGGATTACTTGCTTTACTAATATCAACCTTCAAACCTTTTTTTTTAATTTTCAAGGGACATTGTTTATTTTTTTGTCAATTCCTGTTCGCTTTCGATTTTTTGTTTCTTGACTATAAATTTAGATATTTTTATACTTACCTCATATAAAACGATCATCGGGATAGCTACAATAACCTGGCTTATAATATCTGGAGGAGTTATCAAGGCTGCAAGTACCAGAACGAGAATCAAGGCGTATTTACGATATGTCTTTAGAAACTCAGGTGTTACAAGGCCCATTTTAGTTAAGAAATAAATAATGATTGGTAATTCAAAAATAAATCCTGCAGAAAGACAAGAAGCCTTTAAAAGACCAGTGTATGAGCTAAGGTCAAAATTATTCCTAACCTCTTCAGCTACACGGTAACTCCCGAGAAAATTGATGGATAATGGTGTGATCACATAATAACCAAATAGGATTCCAAGAAAAAACAAAAAGGAAGTTATAATAATAAAACTTCTGGCATTCTTCTGTTCATTGTCGTAAAGAGCTGGCTTGATGAATTTCCAAACTTCCCAAATGATATAGGGGAAGGCCATTACAAAGCCAAATGCAATTGAGGTCCAGATGTGTGCTGAAAATTGTCCAGCCATGGTTCTACTTTGCACGATAAAAGGAATTTCATCGATGCATAGGCCATCTGTTCCAAAGGTTTTAGAAACTGAACATAAAAACCTATAAGTAAAAAATGAAGGGTCCTTAGGAGCCAAAAGGATAGAGTTGAAAATAAAATCTTTCATCATAAACGCTACCATACCAAAGGCTAAAATTGCCAAAGAAGATCTTACTAAGGTCCATCTCAATACTTCAAGGTGGCCTAAAAAAGACATTTCTTCCGTTTTTTCACTCATAGTTTAATTTTTTGAATAGCAATAGGGGACTAAAATAAGACATTCTAGAACCTAAATTAAATGATTCCTTCTTTTAATAAATCATGAAAGTGAACAACACCAGAATATTTGCCATCTTCAGTGACCAAAATTTGTGTGATATTGTTTTTTTGCATGATATCTAATGCATTTACAGCCATTGTATCTGAACTTACAACCACAGGAGTTGAACTCATAATGTCTTTAGCTTGGACATGACTAATGTCAACTGAATCTTCCAGCATTCTTCTTATATCACCATCAGTAATAATACCGACAATTTTATCATTTCTCACAACTGCAGTAGTTCCTAATCTTTTCTTAGAAATTTCAATAATAACATCTTTGATGGGAGTCAATTCCTCAACCTTCGGAACTTCATTATTGGCTGCAAGCTCATTCACTCGTAAGTATAATTTTCTTCCTAGAGTCCCTCCTGGGTGATATTTGGCAAAATCCCGACTTGAAAAATCTTTTAAATTCAATAAACAAATGGCCAGGGCATCGCCTATGACCAATTGAGCAGTAGTACTAGTTGTGGGTGCTAAATTATTTGGGCAAGCTTCTTTCTCCACAAAGGAACTCAATGTATGATCAGCATGTTCTCCCAGAAAGGAGCTTTCATTTCCAGTAATCGCTATTATTTTATTACCATAATTTTTGATTAAAGGCAAGAGAACTTTGATTTCCGGCGTATTACCACTTTTTGAAATACAAATGACAACATCATCATTTTGTATGTTTCCAAGATCTCCGTGAATCGCATCAGCAGCGTGCATGAAAACTGCAGGTGTGCCCGTAGAATTCATGGTTGCAACAATTTTTGATGCAATGTTTGCACTTTTACCTATGCCCGTAACGATTACACGTCCTTCAGATTTATAAATCGTCATTACAGCCTTTTCAAAGTCTTCATTTACAAGGGCTGCCAACTGCTTTATTGCTTCCGCTTCAATAAGAATGGTGTCCTTTGCCGTTTGTATTATGTTTTTATCCTTATTCAATATTTTGTATTTAT
>CAYMKR010000326.1:0-2793 GCA_964390865.1 uncultured Flavobacteriaceae bacterium
CGGAAACAAATTCTTTACAAAGCACAGCTGTGTTCTTTTCGCCATAGATAAAAGCTTCACCATTTATTTGTTCTCCGGAAATTAATTCACCAATAAAATCAGCACTACCTTCAATAAGGCATTGAAATAAGAGATCGTCATTTTCACCAAGGTTTTTTTGCTGAAAATGAATAAGTTCATGAGCCACAAGACCAGGCAGGCCATCTAGGTTGTTCTGTTTTTCTACTCCTAAAATTACACCAGCTTCAGATACCGTTCCTCCTGAATTGAAGCGGCCAACAACAAAATAAATCGGAGGAAACACTGCTTCGGGATACCAATATTTCATTGCCGCATAGGTGGATTTTATTCTCTTTCGTTTAGAATCAAGATCTTTAAGGAGATCCCTCGATTTTAAATAATCATTTTTTCTTGAGTTGACCATCACGTAAAGTGAATCGGCACTGAGAATTCTATTGTCTATAAAACCTTTTAGACCGGGTGTTCCTTGATCTATATAATTCTGAAACGGATTATTTCCTGTTTTTTCCATTTCATCAAAAGCAGTCCAAAATCGATCCACATCATCTGTAACAAATTGTGCTTCAAGAGGGTCATTTGAAAAATTTTCTTGGGATATTAGGTCAAAACTCAGCATCAAGCATAAGGAGACAAGTAACAAAAAGATTGATTTCATAGAATGAATATTATATAAAATAGGAATAAATATAAGGAATACTGAGAATAATTCCGAAGCGTACCTGATAAACCCTTTTTCACGATTGAGAAATTTTTTATTTGGAATTTCAATGTAAAAATTACGAGATCTAGGGGGCTTCCATTTCTCGCATTTTTGCCTCTTTACTTTTGATTTTTATATAGAACATCTCTTTTTTGGCTTTCACTTTTATTCGTTTTTCTTTAATTTTTTTTGAAATTTGTTTAAATCTAAAATCAACTAGCTTGGTTCCCGCCAGGAATCCTATAAAAAAGAATACAAACGAAGCAACAACAATGAGAAGCATTTGATTCCAAAGTTCTTCCATTTTCATGGGGGTTGCAAGATTAACATCTATCAAATCGAAGTTGTCTAAGACTAGCAACGGGAATTGAAAATATGATGCTAAGGCAGTTTCCATCTTGTCGAAATTTGTCAGCATGAAATGTACAGAAGTAAAGGAATATGCAATGATGGCCATTCCAAATCCCAACATCAGTGAATAGACCTTTCTATAGGGCAACCAAATTTGCTTTTGAAGATGTTTTTCTGTGAGCTGATTTTTTTTGCGGACCCATTTTTTAACACTGTAGATGGGTCTGTATTTTTTGACATATATATAGGAAAAGTAGGCCCAAGAGATTACTAAAAATACCGGGGTGCTGACAATCAAAAAAGTAGTTATTAATAATAGAAAAACCACCACTTGATCGTCGATTGTTTCATAATCCAGATAGGAGTTTGTTCCATATTCATAATTAGTTCTTAAAAAAACAGGAATAAATTTTGCAAAATTATTGAATTGATTTATGCCTTGCTCATGGAATATAACACGCTGTTTTATAATATGTTGGGTATATACGTTGCTAGTATTTAAAATGCAACAATAAACGATGACAAAAGCCCATTTCATAATGTCAGGATTGGTTGATTGAAGATATATTGAATATGAAGGAAGCGCAAGTCATTTAGGACGAACGGGTTTAATTTCTTTGCGGGGAGGCTCTTTTTCTTTTCGAATGGGATCTCCATATTTTAGCTTTCCTGCTAAAGGAACTAATTGGTTTAGATGAAATGTTTTGCTAGATTGTGATCGATGATTAAAATTCACTTTGAATCAAATTAAAAAGTACTTTTTCATAACGTATTTAAAGGTTCTTTTTTTGGAAAAATCATTAAAATTATGCTTAAATAAATGTAACTTTAGAAGGCTATTCACTCATTTTTAAAAACTTGATTAAGATAGTTTAAAAGAATCTCCATGTGCAGATTTATAGCCTATATTGGGAAACCCATCTTTGCCGATGAGTTGCTTCTTAAACCGAAAAACTCGCTTATGAAGCAAAGTTATCACGCGCTAGAGTCTGAAATGACAGTCAACGGAGACGGATTTGGTATTGGTTGGTACAATCATTTCAGAAGAAAGGAACCTGCCTTGTTCAGATCAATTCGACCTGCATGGAATGATGAAAACCTATCTTACAATGCTTCGATGATCAAAACAAATTGTCTTCTGGCTCATATTAGAGCCGCCACGCAAGGAGGAGTATCGATTCAAAACAGCCATCCTTTTCAATACAAGGAGTTTCTTATGATGCAAAACGGTGGGATCAAGGAGTTCAATAGGATTAAAAGGAAGCTGATTAATCGACTTGATGATGATACATTTGAATGGATACAAGGTCAGACTGACACACAATATATTTTTGCACTTTTTCTTACCCTTACAGGAGAATTGAAAAAGGAAAAAGGTTCTTTGACATTCGATGACCTCTCTAATTGCCTTTCTGAAACTTTTGCTGAAATTGAAGAAATGAAGAAGGAGGAAAAGATGGATTCACCTTCACTTTATAATTTGGTATTGACCAATGGGAAAGTATTAATTGCTACACGATACAGTACACGTCCTGAAATCGAAACCAGATCATTACATATTGCTTCGAATACTGAATGTTATACTTCTGAAGATGGGTTTTTAGTTTGCAAACCTCTAAAAGGTGATGAAAATTCGGTTCTTATTTCTTCTGAAATTTTAACTGAAAACAAGGAATCTTGGAAAGAGGTGCCGGAGAATCATGTCATCATGGTAGAGGAAG
>CAYMKR010000327.1:0-2770 GCA_964390865.1 uncultured Flavobacteriaceae bacterium
ATACCGCTTTGCTGATCAAGTTCATATTCAGCATTATCAATTCTGATTTCATTGTATTTTGAAAAATTACAACAATTTTCAGAAACTCTTTCGCTGTCTACATATAGGTTTAAAATGATTGCATCCCCTACTTTTAAAACAACATCTGCAATTTCTGAATCCCAACCAATGGATCCTATTCGAATAATATTTATGTCGTTTTCAGAAATAAAACTGAATTCTCTTTTAGAATTATCCACAGTGTTAAGCACCTCAATGTCATCCGAATCATAACTGCCATTGGTAAACAAGTTTTCACCTGATTCTTTATCTACCAACTCAAAAGCAAATCCGATAGGCGGTGTAAAACACAGTAAGCCTTCACAATCATTATTATCGCATGCTTGTGTAAATAGCAAGACAACTAAAGCAACTAATTTCAAGGTTTTTTTCATAGTAATCCTTCTTATTCAATTCAGTGCCTAAAAATAGCGAGAATCTATTGCAAGAACCTTGAGATTTATCATAAAAAAGTTAATCGGGGATTAAGGTTTTTTTGTTGAACAGATCTCTAGCGATCTTCCAACTGCCCTTTGTCTTTTCAAAAACAAATATAAAACGGGTATCTCAATTTCCTTCATCCACTCGTTTAATATTGATAAACGGACTTCTGATCTGGTACAAAAATGATTGTTTTTCAGGTCCTATAAATTCTTTAAGTCCATAATTTATTTCTGACACAGGTTTGAGCTTAAACGTGCCAAACAACTTATCCCAAATGATAAAAAGAGTACCGTAATTAGAATCTGTATAATACTGGTCTTGTTCATGATGAACTTTGTGATAATTTGGTGTCATAAAGAGCCAGCCAAAAACTCGGTCTACCCATGTAGGAAATGTCAGACTACTATGCTGTAAAAAGAAAATGGGTATGAGCAACAAGAAAAAGATATTCATCGACATAATATCTAATCCAAAGATTATAGAAATCACAAGCTCTCCAAAGGTAAAGTAAATGAGTTCTGTCGGAAAGGTCCTGAGACCTGTTGAAGCATCCATGGAGGTGTCACTATGATGCACGCGATGCTGCCTCCAGAGTAAAGGTGATTTGTGGTCAAGTCTATGGAACCAATAATCCGCAAAGTCTAATAAAAATACTCCTATAATGATTTTAAACCAGTAAGGAACAGAAATCATATTGAAAAGGCCTAACTCATATTCAGTGATCCATCCATAAGCGGTAACTATCATGAATCCTAATAAAGATCCCATGGCAATAGCGATGAGTTGGAATAAAAAATTCTGACCTAAATGACCGATTTTAAACCCCACAGATTTAGGACGGTTAAAGTATGTCTCAAGCATAAAAAACAGGACCACGAATGCAATCAATAAATAATTGGTATCAAGTTCTAATAGTTTATTGATAATTTCCATAATGGCCTAGTATTAGGGTTTTATAATTTACGAATCCCGATATTTCTGTATTGCGCTTTTGTAACGCGATGGGGCACTTAATTCAATGTGCAATTGGCAGTCACCAAATTTCATTTTAGTTTGAATCTATCCTGAATTAGGAACCACTTCAGGTTCTCAGATTTCAGTCATTTCGGGTTTCACGGGCTTAAATGATTCTTCCGGTGATGTGTTTGGAGTATCAACCTATGCAAGCATCGGTCCAAAAGAAAAACAAGCTATTATTAAAATGATCCAGTGAATTTTTAATTTCATGCTTAGTCTATTTTATTATATTCAAAAGTGATCTTTGGCCCACCCCCAAAAATAACGGCCGTTAAACCAGCTTCTGTTTTTGCATAGCTGATTACTTTCGGGAATTCATTTTCGGGATTTTCACAAGTAAAACTTTTATTACTCATCTCAGTGAGTTTAAATACGGTAGGATGCGTTTCCCCTTGTCCTGTTACTTCAAAATTCCAATTTTTGCGAATTTTTCTTAGCTTGATCGCCTCTTGCCAAATAGTATCCCCATCCTTTAAAGTACAAGCCAGACCAATAAATTCATCTTTACTTTTCTTTTTCCAATGCTCAAAGGTTTGTTTTCCTTCTTTTTCATTAGTGCGTTGCCAGGAACCCAAAAGCCAAGAAAAATCTTCATTTGTTGACTTTGGTATTTGCTCTGGTTTTGGCTTGCTAAAAGAAGTCAGGAATAATAATAAGGTCAGGCTAATAATAGTTTTCATCCTAGGGGCTCTTTGATTAATTCGCTCTAAGATAAGAATTAATCAAGCATCTACCACATCACTTTTATCTGACAAAACATTGAATCGCTGTTATAATTTGAGACTATTCCTGATAAGCACCTGAAGAATAAGTTAACTCATAACTATGCGTATAAATCTCAAAAATGATACCAAAAGGGTCTTCAACATATACCATTTTAAAAGGCTTGTCATTCGGATAATATTCTCGAATTGGCATTCGCTGTTTCCCTCCATAGGCCACAATTTTATCCGTTAACAATTCAATTTCAGGATCCTGAACACAGAAGTGAAAAAGGCCTGTATTAAAAGGTGAAAATTCTGGTTTTTCGTCACTCATGTTTGGAAATGAAAAAAGCTCAATCCCGATCCCGTCAGAGGTCGACATATGGGCAATTTCAAAGGAACCCCAGTTTTTACCAAATACATCTATACACATTTGGCCGATGGCAGTGTCATTCTCTTCTTCAACAACTGAAGGAGACATGATCACATACCAACCCATTACCTCTTCATAAAATTGAACTGCCTTAGCAATATCAGGAACCGTGATTCCTATGTGTGAAAAAGAT
>CAYMKR010000328.1:0-2767 GCA_964390865.1 uncultured Flavobacteriaceae bacterium
CTACGGAAGGCAGGTTCCTACCCTCTCACTTCATTATATTATTATTTTTTCTATTCGTCTAAAAGCTCAAGCGTCACCAAATAAATGCAATGATCTGAAGCATAGGTATCTTTAATAATTTTTTTATCTAACACTTTCCACCTGTTTTTAGGATAAAACATCACATAATCTATCTTAACACTTGGATTATCTGAAGGGAAAGTAAATTCCGGGTTTTCTTTGTCGTATGTAGCTGACCAAATTTCTTCTAGCGTATTAATAGGTCCACTTCCAGGAATTGCATTAAAATCTCCAGCTATTATGGTAGGGTATTTATTTTTGGAAAATACTTCATTAATTTTTTTAGCTTGAATTTCTCTTCCTTCATTCCCTTCATGTGCCAAGTGCGTGCCAACAAAAGCAATAGTATCTTTTGAGGCCAGCTCAACGATAACCTCAATAGCAGCCCTAGGTTCTTGACCGTTAATAAAAGGTAATGCTACATTTCTAGTGCCTATAAAAGAATATTTAGACAAGATACCCTCCCCATATTCACCGCCATCATAATACATCGCTCTTGCAAAAATTGGAGCCATTTTTGTTCTCCAACCCAATTCTGTTACCAAATCGTATTTTTTAGATCTATTAACTTTATAGTCTACCTCTTGCATTGCTACAAAATCCGGTTTTGTGTCATTAATAACTTTAGCAACTGCATCTAAATTAAAATCGTTTTTTGTCGTTCTTCCTCCTAAAATATTATAGGATAATACCTTTACTATTTTCTTGCTTTTGATTTTATCTTGCGCTTGTATAGGAATCATAATAAGCAACAACAAAAATGAAATTATTACTTTCCGCTTTACCTGTTTCATAATTTTTCAGATTAAGATTAATTTACTTTGTTGTCTAGTTTTTGAAATACTACTAATTTAAACTTGGATACTATTATGAAGTGATCTGACGGAAACCCAGTGGACCAAGATGTAATAACTTCTGTTGAATTATTTTTCAGCTAAAGCATTTAATTTCCTTTTAGCGTCAATCAGCATTCTTTCTAAATTCTCAGGTCTTTCTGTAATATTAAACTGATTGACAATTGAATTTAACTCGTCTAAACTAGATTTCATTTTTTTAGCTGTGAATTCATCTCTTAAAACTCTAATCTTTTCTGCATCTTGAATTCCTTCTCTAAGCGATTCAAAGCGGATAGAACTTCTATTATTAGGATAAACCAAATAAGTGTCTCCGGCAGGCCAAGCTCTAAAACGTGAATCTTGTAATGGATTTTCTACCCAACTATTATAAGACCAGTGTAAAAAGCCATCAAAATTAGCAGCGATACTATACCAGCCAATAAAGACTCCTTCATCTGGTTTAGAAAAGGTAAAGATGTTAGGGAAATCATCTGAACAGCAAACATAATGAGTGCTGATAAAACCATTCTCCTTTCTCAATAGTAAATCTTTTTCATCAATGACAGCGCCAAAGGCAACAGATAAATCTTTTAACTGATTTGGGTATTGTTTATAGCTCTTTTGATTATCTGCAAAAGAAGCACCAAATTCTGGTGTGTATTTGATTAATAACTTAAACATAGCTTTCATTTCTTCTGGGCCTCTCTCATCCATGGCCATTCGGGTAATGTTGTTCCATCCTTTTTTCATTAAATGTGCTTTGAACTGTTTTAAAAAAGGAGCCCATAATTCTTCGTACGCTTTAGTTCCTGGGGAAGCTTTTATTTTCACCTCTTTATTTTCCTTTTCATCAAAATAGTAGTATTCATTTCCCCACGGAACCATAGAATAGCAACTTATTTGATTTTTAACACCGAGATCCATCATGAATTGTACCCAATTATCGAATATGGTATAATCATATTCCCAAGTCCCGTCAGTATTTTTTTGCCAATCTATCATGGCTTCAAATTGATCGAAGGTTTGACCTCCCCAAGGTCGTTTGTTTAATGAAACGGTAATTACTTTTTGTCCAGCATTTGCCAGGCGAGTCATGATTGGTTTTAATAAATTCCAATGTTTCTGTGACCATGGCTTAACATTATGAATACGAGCTACTGCGTATGGGTTTTGCCATAAATCTAAATGAAATTTCCAATCTAAAGCTGGTGGTAATGTTTTATCAATAACTTTTAAAGTCAGTTCAAATTGTCTGGAATTTTCTCCTTCAATATTTAAAGTTAGCATACTTTTATAAACTCCAGATTTTGCACCAGAAGGAGTGTTTATTGTTACCCATAATGGTCTTGTTTCTCTTGCTTTTATATGATATGAAGCTACTTCATCTAAGGCATCCGCAGCTAGAGAAGAAGCAAAATCCTCAGGCTTCCGATAGCCACAACCTCCTGCGAATTCATCAGTAATTACATATTTCACAAAACGAGCTTTAGCTATGTTTGAAGGCATTTTATCTCCTAAATCTGAAATAAAATCTGATATGCTAGCCTTCACCTTTGTAACAGAATCATTGGTCCATAACACTAATTGTGTTGAGATGCGCTCTCCTTTCCAAGTTTCACCATTCCATGCATCTTTTTGTTCAATATTTGGAATCACACTTTTTACAAAACGAATATTTGGTGATACTAAAGATGCTTGAAGCCCTTTAGTTATGGATGACCAATTTGCTGTTGGATCAGGAGAGGGATCGGTTGGTTCTTCATAGGAATCACTGATACTAATTTTTTGTTGTTGCTCACATCCTACTGAGATAAATAAGCTGAGAAAAAAAACTATAGATTTAAAATTTGCCATAACGTTTATTTATTCTT
>CAYMKR010000329.1:0-2765 GCA_964390865.1 uncultured Flavobacteriaceae bacterium
GAGCCCATAGAGGAACCGATTTTGCAGCTAATGTAGGCACACCAATTATGAGTACAGCTAATGGAACCGTAATAGAATCGAGATACAAAGGAGGCAATGGTAATTATGTCAAGGTAAAACATAATTCAACCTATAGCACCCAATATCTGCATATGAAAAAACGTGCCGTGAAAAAGGGTGCTTATGTAAAACAAGGAGATGTAATAGGATATGTTGGAATGACTGGTAACACAGGAGGACCTCATGTTTGTTATCGCTTTTGGAAGAATGGAAAACAAGTTGATCCATTTAAACAAAAGCTTCCTTCTGCTGAACCTATAAAAGAACATTTAAAGGATGATTATTTTACTTATATCTCTTCTTTAAAACAACAATTAGACGAGGTCCCAAATAGTTATCTTGAAACCCCTGTTGCTGCAAATCTGCAGGCTGAATAAAAATACTTAAACAGAACATATCATGTCATTAATTAATATCAATCCGACAAAAACAGTTTCTTGGAAGGAGCTCAGCAAACATTTTGAAGAAATAAAAGACATTCAAATGAAATCTTTATTTCTTGAAGATGGCAATAGAAAGAAGAACATGTCTCTTGATTTTGAAGATCTTAATTTTGATTTTTCGAAAAACAGAATGACTAAAGAAACATTGAATCTTCTAATCGGACTTGCGAAAGAATGTAAGTTAGATGATGCCATTTCAAAATATTTTGAAGGAGACAAAATTAACGCTACTGAAAATAGAGCGGTTTTGCATACAGCCTTAAGAAATATTAATAAGGACCCTATTCTCGTTGACGGACTAGACATCATGCCGGAAGTTCACCAAACGCTTGAAAAAATCAAAGGGTTTACGAATCAGGTAGTTTCCGGTGAGTTCAAAGGATATTCTGGAAAAGCTTTTACCGATGTGGTCAATATTGGAATTGGAGGGTCTGATCTAGGTCCTAATATGGTAGTGGATGGGCTTCATTATTATAAAAACCATCTGAAAACGCATTTTGTTTCTAATATTGATGGAGACCATGTAATAGAGGTCCTAAAGGAATTACATCCTGAGACGACGCTATTTGTTATTGTTTCAAAAACTTTTACAACTCAAGAGACGCTGACAAATGCCGAAACTATTAAAAAATGGTTTTTGGAATCAGCTACTGAAAAAGACATCCCACATAATTTTGTTGCCGTTTCGACCAACTTAGAAAAAGTTAAAGGATTCGGAATTGCAGAAGACAATATATTCACGATGTGGAATTGGGTTGGTGGTCGCTATTCTTTATGGAGTGCAGTAGGCCTTTCAATAAGTCTGGCCATTGGTTTTGACAATTTTAAAAAATTTCTTGATGGTGCATATGCCATGGATCAACATTTTAAAAACACTGAGTTTCGCAATAATATCCCGGTCGTAATGGCCGTAATCAGCATTTGGTACAATAATTTCTTTGGATCAGAATCTGAAGTGGTCATCCCTTACACCCAATATTTGGAAAAACTGGCCCCTTTCCTTCAGCAATTATCAATGGAGAGCAATGGTAAATCAGTTGATAGAAATGGTGAAGATGTAAGCTATCAAACCGGAAACATCATCTGGGGGAATTCAGGAACTAACGTACAGCACGCATTTATGCAGTTGGTTCATCAAGGAACTAAATTGATTCCTGTAGATTTTATCGGATACCAAGAATCCTTATATGGCAATGAGGATCATCACCAAAAATTAATGGCAAATTTCTATGCCCAAGCTGAGGCTCTTTTTGCTGGTAAAACTGCAGAAGAGGTACATTTGGACATGAAAGTTACAGGTGATACACAAAAGATTAATTCATTATTACCATTTAAAGTATTCAACGGAAATCGCCCTTCAAATGCATTTTTAATGGAAAAATTGACACCCAGAAGCCTTGGAAGCCTTATTGCTAGTTATGAACATAAAACTTTTGTTCAGGGCATTATTTGGAATATCTATAGTTTTGACCAATTTGGTGTAGAATTAGGCAAAGAATTGGCCAATAAATTATTGGTTAAATAATTGTTAAATTCTGTTAAAATAAATAGCCTTTTTTTAACATAACATTTTATTTTTTTAAGTAGTTTTGCAGCAGTTATTAACTCAAATTAAACTACTTATGAATACCTTTCAAAAGTTTTTAACTGTTGTTATTTTTTTGATGACTACAGTTATTTATTCGCAAACTACAGTTAGTGGAGCTGTGGTAGATGCCAATGGACCTGTTCCAGGGGCAAATGTTTTAGAAAAAGGAACCTCTAATGGAGCTACAACTGATTTTGATGGAAAATTCTCTATTGAAGTTCAAGAAGGATCCGGCGTATTAGAAATTTCTTTTGTTGGAATGATTACAACAAAATTTGCATTTACTGCTACTAGTGGGCAAGATCTCGATGCAGGAACTATTAATTTATCAAATGATGCTAATGTCTTGGAAGAAGTTGTTCTTGTTGGAACAGGGATAATTGATTTAGCTGAAGGAAGAAAGACACCAATTGCGGTTTCTACGATCAAGGCTAAAGAAATTCAAGATAAAATTGGAACACAAGACATCACCATGGCTTTAGTGAACACACCTTCTGTATATGTTGCAGGTCAGGCTGGAGGTTATGGAGATTCAAGAATTGCTATAAGGGGATTTGGTCAAGACAACACTGCTTACCTTTTGAACGGACAACCTATCAATGGTATGGAAGATGGAAAAATGTACTGGTCTAACTGGTCTGGTATGGCTGACATCGCTAACGTTGTACAAACAC
>CAYMKR010000330.1:0-2757 GCA_964390865.1 uncultured Flavobacteriaceae bacterium
CTTTCTCATAGGCTGGGTTTCCATCATACAAAACATCACGTAATACATCGTCTCCAGTCAAGGCCAGGGATAAGGCTCTTGTGGTAGGCACGCCTAAATGATACATAGCCTCACTGCACAAATATTCCCTAATAGAAGACCTCAATACAGCCAAACCATCAGCAGTTCGAGAATAAGGTGTCTCACCTGCTCCTTTTAATTGAAGCGCCCAACTTTTGTTATTGTGCTCCACTTCCATCAGATTTATTGCACGACCATCTCCCAATTGACCAGCCCAATTACCAAATTGATGACCTCCATAACACATGGCATAAGGGTTGGTATTCTCTAGGATAAGATTTCCAGTGACCATCTTTTTGAATTCTTCAGATTGAATTTCTTTTTCTGATAATCCAAGGGAGTCTGCCATTTCAGAAGAAACATGCAACAATTTTGGATCAGAAGTTTTTCTTGGCTTGACAAAAGAAAAACAAGCATTTCTAACTTGTCTCCTTGTATTCTCTTGAATCGGATCAGCTGGTAATTCTTTATTAAAAGTGTCTTTTATATGTAGTTGTATCATTGTAATATATGTCTCAAATTAAATAATTCCATTTCATCTCTTAAGCCCTTGTTATGAACAAATTACAGACGATTTGGGATCAATTTTTCAAGCCAGAGTTCCAATTCCTGTTTTTGTGGATTCCTCAATTTTTTTCTTCCAATTGTAATCGTAGGAAAATTTAAATTATTGTCTGTATAAAGTCCACACAATTCTTCTGCATGAGATGCATTTTGCTTTACATCTAAAAATTGATATATTAATTCTGTTTTATCAAGCAAACTCTTATAATACTTTGTTTTATGGCAACTCTCAGTTCCATATAACTTAATTGCAGTAGTATCAGTCATTATTATTTAATGTTTTTTAAAAAATTGATAGCCGCTTCTGCATTTAAATGAAAGTCAGCGAATACAATGTTATCAAGTTTATCAATAAAAATAAACCAAGGTGTACCTCCGGTTTGATAATTAGTCATCATATTAGATGTTGATTTTCCATCATTTCCTGCATCATGTCCAAAAGGTATTTTTAAGTCATATTGATCTTGTACTTTCTTAATTTTATCAAATGTGTTTTCATGATGACCTTCAAAAACAGTTTGAATTGCCATAAAAACAACTTCAGGCTGATCTTTCAAACCATCAACCATTTTCTTTAAATCAGGCAATCCTCTTTTATGACAACCCGGGCACCAATATTGAAAACAATACACAACTTTAAACTTTCCTTTAAAATCTGAAAGTTTTATTGGTTTGATTTCTTTTCCCTTAGCATCAATCCATTGTTTTACGTCAAATTCTGCTGCCTTTACTATTGAGTTTTGATTAACCTTGTTTGACATAACGATCTCTATTTTAAATAATTTCTAATCCCATAACTAGCTAAAACACCTTCACCCGTTGCCGCTGCTACTTGTGCAATAGCACCTTCTCTGCAATCACCCGCAGCAAAAATACCATCTACAGAAGTTTGAGCCAATCCTGTTGTTTGAATAAAACCTCTTTTGTCTAAGTCAACTACTCCATTAAAAGATTTCGTATTAGGGAGCAATCCAATAAAGATAAACACACCATCCGCTTCTATAACAGCGGCTTCATTACTATTGTTATCCATTACTTTTAAACCTTTAAACAAACCTTTGTCATCAGCAATAAATTCGAGCGACGTTTTATTCATAAATGTCGAAATATTATCAATCGTTTCTAATTTTTCAACATATGTTTCTGAAGCGCTAAACTTTTCTGAACGATGTACAATTTTTACACTTTTACAGAAGCCAGCTAAAAATATACCTTCTTCCAATGCGGAGTTTCCACCTCCTATTACAATGATATCTTTGTCTCTATAAAAAGCACCATCGCAAGTGGCACAAAAATGAATTCCTGAACCTATTAATTCTTCTTCATTCGGTATCCCTAATTTCCTATACGTTGAACCAGTAGATAATACTACTGTTTTTCCAAAATAGGATGTGCTTTTCGTTTTTATTAAGAATAAATCACCCTTTTTTTCAATATCCACTACTTCTTCACCAGTTTTAATAACAGCCCCATATGTTTTGGCCTGTTCTTCCATTTTTTCCATTAATTTTGGACCAGAAATGGATTGAAACCCAGGATAGTTTTCAATTTTTTCTGTTAAAAAGGCATTACCTCCAATGGTAGATTTTTCTAGTATTAAAGAGTCAAAACGATCACGTTGTGCATAAATAGAAGTTGTTAATCCTGCCGCGCCACCACCAATAATAATTGTATCGAATATTTTGTGTTCTTTCTCTACATTTATAGATAATAACTCTGTTAATTTGACATTATCTGGATTGGTATACGCTATACCATCAATTAAAACCGTTGGAATAATACGCTTTCCATTATTAATTTCTTCAACCTTTTGAGTTGCCCAATTGTGTTTATCTACATCAATAAATTGAAAATTAATACTATTATCTCTTAAAAAGCTTTTTGCTCTTCTACAATCGGGACACCAATCTGCACCAAATAATTGTACATTCCCTACGTCATTGATTCCTAAAAGAGAAGCCAATTTAATATTGTCAGGATTGGTATATGATTTTCCTTCAATAATGATTGTGGGGATGATTCTTTTACCACTATTTATTGCTTCTACTTTAGCTGTAGCTTCCTTATCTAAATCTAGATCTATAAATGTATAATTTACATTGTTTTCTTTTAAATATGCTTTTGCTCTTCGGC
>CAYMKR010000331.1:0-2754 GCA_964390865.1 uncultured Flavobacteriaceae bacterium
TGGAGACACGACGGTACAGGACTGGTCTCTTCAGATCTCAGAAAACAATGGCAGCAGAAAAATGATAATTAATGCAGTATTTCATTTTCTCATTACATCATTACATCATTAAGAAAATACATCAATAGCAATCTACATCAACTATAACTTGAACAGCTCTAAAATCAGGTATCGACATAAAAGAATCTTTGATTTTTTGAATTATACCTTTCGACCGTTTTAAGGATACATTTGAAGGAAGTTTTATCAAAATTGATTTAATGTATTTATTCCTGATTCTACCAATTGATGGGCTTGTTGGTCCGAGAACTTGTTCAGCAAAACTATTGACCAATGAACGACCCATCCAGTTTGCAGCGGCATCAACCCTAACAAAATCTTTATGTTTTAGCACAATTCTGACCAATCTTATTAAAGGAGGGTAATGAAACTGATGACGTTCATTTAGTTGATCCTGATACATGGTGTCATAATCATGTGTTGTTACCTGTTGTAAAACTTGATGATAAGGATTAAAACTCTGGATAGCAACCTTGCCTCGCTTTTGATCACGGCCCGCTCTACCAGACACTTGAACCATTAGTTGATAGGTTCGTTCATGAGCTCTGAAATCAGGAAAATTCAATAAATTATCCGCATTGAGAACACCAACTAGCGTCACGTTTTTAAAATCAAGCCCCTTGGTTAGCATTTGTGTACCGACTAATATATCAATTTCATGGTCATGAAAAGACCTTAAGAGTTTCTGATATCCATATTTACCCCTCGTTGTATCAAGGTCCATACGCGCTACTTTTGCGTCGGGAAATAATTCTTTCAACTCTAGCTCAATCTGCTCCGTACCAAATCCCTTGGTATCAAGTGTTGGATTCTCACAAGCAGGACATGTTTTAGGCAATGGCTGATGATGCCCACAATAATGACATCTAAGTTCATCATTAAACTTATGAAAAGTTAAACTGACGTCGCAATTAGGGCATTGTGGAGCAACTCCGCAAGTACTACATTCAACTACGGGTGAAAAACCGCGCCTATTCTGAAACAGAATCACCTGTTCTCTTTCAACCAAAGCCTCTTCCATTAACAGTAAAAGTCTATCAGAAAAATGGCCTTTCATTCGTTTTTTTCTATGTTTCTCTTTTATATCAACCAGCTCAATTTCAGGAAGTTGAACATCATTAAAACGCCTACTCAATTCGACATATCCATATTTTTTCTGCCTTGCATTATAGTAGGTTTCAATAGAAGGTGTGGCACTTCCTAAAAGCACCTTCGCTTTATGTAAATGACCAAGCATGATGGCCGAATCTCTTGCATGATATCTGGGTGAAGGTTCAAACTGTTTAAAAGACGTTTCATGCTCCTCATCAACAATAACCAGCCCCAAGTCTGAAAATGGTAATAAAACTGATGACCTGGCGCCTAAAATGATTTGTGCCTTTTCTGAACGGGAGATTAGGTTATTCCAAACCTCCACCCTTTCATCAACCGAATACCTAGAATGAAACACAGATATCTTGTCACCAAAAAAATGCTGTAACCTACTAATGATATGGGTTGTTAGGGCTATTTCAGGTAATAAGTATAATACTTGTTTACCTCTTGCCAAAGTCTCAGATATCAAATGAGAATAGATTTCTGTTTTTCCACTTGAAGTCACCCCATGAAGTAAACACACTTCCTTATGCTCAAAAAAACTCTTTATCTCATGGTAAGCCTTTAACTGAGGTTCATTGAGTTGATAAATAGGTTTAAGATCAGTATCAAATGAGATCCGATCTTCTCTGATCTGAGTCATCTCAAAGACCTCTTTTTGGATCAAGGCCTTAACTACAGATGAAGTAATTCCCGTTTTTAATAGATTTTTCATTAACACCGGTCCATCACTTCCATGTTTCAATTGAAAGAAGGCTAACATAGCCTCTCTTTGCTTGGGAGCCTTACTCAAACTGTCTAATAGATCATTTAAATTTTTATCTGATTGAAAATTTGTACCTAAGTCAAGGTATTTTACAAACTTTGGTTTATACTGTTCATAAATTTCTTCTTTCACCTCGATCGCTTCTTTTGAAAGCAAACCATTAACAACTGCCAACACTCCTTTTCTATCAAGAATTTTAATTATATCCTGAATTTTCAACTTTGGCTGATGTTCTAAGGCTTCCCAAATAAGAAATTCATCATCTGTCAATATTGACTCCTGTTCAAAGGCTGTATTTTTCAAAACCAGTGTCTCACTTTCGAGTAAAAAAGCTTTAGGTAAAGATGCCCGTAATACATCTCCAAGAGAACACATGTAATAGGACGAAATCCACTCCCAATGCTTTAATTGCACGCCAGAAACTATGGGTGTCTCATCAAGAATTTGAAAAATCTCCTTCGCTTCATAAGCTTTCGGTTCCTCAGAATGTATCTCAAATACGATGGCGGTGTAAATCTTCGACTTACCAAACGGAACAGCAACCCTAGTTCCAATTTTTATGAAATTAGCTTCTGCTTCTGTAATACTATAGGTAAACAGTTTTTGAAGCGGAATCGGCAATATGACATTTATAAATTTGATAATCAGATTTTTAAAAAATAAATTGAATGTTCACGGTCTTAGCCATGACATACCTACGAAACTAAAAGGTTTATGGCATCTGTACAAATATAATAAGACAAAAAAAAACACCTTCTAAAGAATGAAGGTGTTTAATCATTGGGGAAATTGAAATTACTGTGTTAGTTCGCTTCGATCCAATTCACGATCTC
>CAYMKR010000332.1:0-2750 GCA_964390865.1 uncultured Flavobacteriaceae bacterium
CTTTTACTAAAGTTCCTGCTCCGCCATGAATGGCTATTGAAAATGTTTTCATTTATATTATTTGAGATATGCCTTGTTCGGCATACAGGTCGGAAAATTACAAATTGAAATTCAATTAATTTCAATTAGGTGGTATAATAAATAGCTATATTAGTTGATATAACAAGTTAGCTGCAATAACGCGGCAAATTAGACAAATGAAAGTATTCAATGAAAAGTAACTGTTAATGAGAAAACTTAAGTTCAATTTTAAAATTGATTGGAAATCAAAAATTATCGACTTGCTAATCGTAATCATTGGAATTACGATTGCTTTCCAACTGAACAATTGGAATGAAGCAACAAAAACAAATCAAAAAGCTCAAAAATATATTAGGAGTTTCTATCAGGAAAATAAAGCGAATCAGGAGAATCTTGTATTAGCTTTGGAGTTTTCAATATCGAGCAAAAATGATATTGACACACTAAATGAAATATTATTGTCAAAAGATTATTCTGATGAAAGAATTAAACCTTTGATAGCAAGCATGATGGGAATGACAAATTATAGCCCATCAACTACAACCATGCAGAATATCTCAGCCTCTGGGGAATTTGATCTTCTTAAAGACATTGAACTTAGAAAGAAATTAATTGATGTTTATAATGTATATAAAACAACAACTCAACTTGAATCCCTGCTTTCTGATTATGTAAACCAGTACGTAACTCCTTATTTTTTTGAGAATATTCGTTTTAGCGATTTTAGTTCTATTCATGATGACTTTACTAAGGATCCAGCATTTGAAAATATCGTTATTGGGTATAGTGTATTATTGAACCAATTAATCTCAGGATATGAAGAGAACTTGAAAAAGTTAAAGTTGTTAAATGAAAAATTAACTCCCGCTGACAACAGATATAAGTAATAGCACCCTGCGTGATACCGCAGCTCATAGCCAAACTGTTGGCCTTTATTTACTCACTTTCTCAGGATATCTCCACTTCGTCAAATAACCCATTCTCAATGCAGCCATGCACATGAGTATGGCTAAGTGATACTGCCTTCTGCCTGTTACACTTTTAACAACGATAATCTTCTCGTGGTTACATAGTGCCTTTTCGTCATTACAAGGCAAAAAGAGCTACATAGCGACACTGTGAAGACCATATTTGACCAAATAACTCAGGCTTTCTTGAAGATAGTTAAGATGAAGGTAGGGGTAGGGCAGAGAGGTTCTCCTTCAATAAATAGCTATATTAGTGCTGCTATAACTAGTTAGCATTAATAGGAAATAATAACCTTTGAATCAAACCTAATGAGCTCAACTGAAGTGAAAGAATTCTCGCATAGCCAGAAATTACTTTGGGTAAAAAGAAGTTTCGCCCTGGTATTTGGTATAATAATCTGGCATCTCCCCATTCCCTGGGATCTGACACCAGATGCTTGGCATTTGTTCGCCATTTTTATAACAGCCATCCTAGGGGTTTTAATTGATGCACTTTCTATTTTTACGGCATCTGTTCTCGCATTGGTAGCAGTAGTCCTATTAAGAGTTCTTACTCCTGAACGCGCTTTTTCAGGATTCTCAGAGAGCTTTATTCTGCTCATCTTAGCCGCTTTTTTGGTCGCAAAAGGGGTCATTAAGTCAGGATTGGGAAGACGAATCGCCTTTTTACTCATTCGCCGATTTGGGAAGTCCACCTTGAATTTGGGGTATTGTATTGTTGCCACGGATACACTCCTTGGACCTGCCATCCCAAGCAATACAGCAAGATCGGGAATTCTTTATCCCATAGCCCATGCATTATCCTTAGACACTGGATCCCTGCCTACACCAGAAGGTAGAAAGAAAACCGGAAGGTATCTTATGATGACTGCAATATCCGGACACACGATAAGTTCAGCACTATGGTTTACCGGAATGGCCGCCAACCCGGTGGGCGCCGGAATTGCTGCTCAATTTGGAGTAAACATGAATTTTGGGAATTGGGTCTTTGTGGCTTCAGTACCCTGTATAATCGCACTAGTTGCAATACCCTTTGTCTTGTATAAACTTTATCCACCGGAAATTAAATACACTCCTGAAGCTCCCGAAATGGCTAAGAATGCATTGCATGAAATGGGACCCATGAGTAAGCAAGAATGGATTATGGGCATTACATTTTTTGGAATGATCCTTCTTTGGGCTTTTTCTCCTGTTTTGAACATAAACTTAGCTATTGTTGCCTTTCTTGGATTATCGATACTGATTTTGACTAATGTGTACACACTTGAAGATATTCGACAAGGTGCTGGAGATGCACTCGAAACATATGTATGGTTTGCGATTTTATATATGATGAGTACTGCACTGAATGATATGGGTTTTATGAAGACCCTAGGTGCTCAAATAGCTACCCACATCAGTGATTATAACTGGGTTACGGTCTATATCCTTTTGACTGTATTATATGTATTGATTCACTACCTTTTTGTCAGTCAAACGGCACAATTGCTGGCATTATATGCTGTTTTTTTACAAGTGGCTGTAAATGCTCAGGTACCAGCTGCGCTAATGGCTTTTATGCTGTCTTTCGCCACCAATTATTTTGCAGTCATTACTCCTCAAGCTTCCAGTTCTAATGTGTTATTTGCTGGAAGTGGCTATTTATCATCGGAAGATATATATAAACAAGGCGCAATCATCACGGTTTTGAATACGATAATCTTCCTTCTTGCAACACCTTGGATTATATGGTCATCATCATTTATAATGGAATAATAAATA
>CAYMKR010000333.1:0-2740 GCA_964390865.1 uncultured Flavobacteriaceae bacterium
TAAAAATAACAGGAAAAGAAAATGGAATTATTAATCCTATTTGAGTAAATAATGCCTTAAGAGTATTTTCTTTTCTTATTTTAGGTCGTTTTAGTATATTTTGAACTAATTGTCCTAAAGGATAAAAAAAAGTTCCACCAATAATAATTACTAATATGCCAATATTAGTTGAAATGAAATTTCCGAGAATTCCAGCTAATACCCAGATAAAACCTTCAACTAGTAAAATCGAAAACCCGCCTAAGTAAGAACGTCTTATTTCTTTATGATAATCCATATTTAATTTATTCATTAACGGTTAGAGTAAATATACGTTTGCCAAATGGCACACCTTTTTGCCCTTACAGAACGCTCTCTGTTTAGGTCGAACTTGGGGTGCATAAAGTGTTACATGGCAAATAGAATTTACTTAATGTTGTGTGCTGGTCTTTTTAGAGTAGTTCCTTTATTGAGTTAATGATAACATCACCTGAGCTGGGGCGTGGAGCATCCTTGCTTATGATATTTCCATTTTTATCTATCAATACATAGTGCGGAATCCCACTAAACTCAAATGTTTTACTCATGTTAGAATACTGTGGTTCTGTAAGTAAGTAGTGATCCCCCTGAATGTCTCTTTCTTCAATGGTTTTTTTCCAGACTGTTTCCCCACTTCTATTTGCCAGATATACGAAAACCACATCCTTTTTATCGAACATAGTTTTAATCTGTTCAGCATAGGGTAGTTCTTGCATACAAGGGGCACACCAGGTTGCCCAAAAGTCTATATAGAGTACTTTATTGGGATGTCTTTTAATTAGCTCATTTATAAAGCCCTCTGTCACCTCTTCATTAATGTGATTTAATGATATATTTCTGGATAGCTGTTCGGCATATTCATATTTTCGAGTTAATATTTCTCTAATTTCAGTATCATTAATTTTATCAAGAAGTATATGATCTTTCACCTCCTCAAAATTGCGATCCAATAAATAAGTCAGTTTTTTAGCAATTAGAAAATCTAACATTAAACCGGTTTCCCCGGAATTAGATATAAAGGATATCGCATCAACGTCTTCTTGATAGTTAATAAATAATTTTTCTGAAGCCTCCTTATTGTTATTCTCCGAATAAAACACGTAGTTTTTATAAATAAAGAATTCTCTTAGGAAATTCTGATATGCAATTGATTTTAGGTAATCCTTATTTTCCTTATCCCAGGAATCTAAAAAATCAAAATATGAATCAGGCATGTTCACCAGAAACTCCAAGAAGTTTTGTTGATTATCAAGAGGATGAGACCACCAGTACCTCATTAAATCTTCCCATTGTTCAAATTTTAGATCATATTCAACCCATTCCCTAAACTCATTGCTTGGATTGTGATTAGAAATGAAGTTGCTAGCAATTAGCTCTCTCTTCTTCAAATAGGTTTCAGTGAAAGCCTTATATTCATCTGGTGAGAGGTCTTTAATTGCCTCATTGTGTTTATAGCTATATTCTCTGCCAAAAGATTCGGATAGTAATGCTTTATAAGCTGCTATATCATTATTAATCCTTACTGAAGATCCCGTTACTTTATAGAAAGGATATACTTCACTTGTGCTGTAATTTTTCCCTAAAGCTTTGCTGTCTATTTCAAAATGCAAGCTATCCCCAGGTTTTACATAAAATGATAAAAAGTAACCATATCCCAACCAAATTTCTTTCGGTCTGTATAGATTGTCTATTACTATCTTAAAACTACATGAATCATCAATCTTTTGAGTAATCGTGTTTCTATCCTCAACAATATCAAAGTAAATGACATCTATAAAATCATGATTGGCCTCTTCATTATAATTAGTTATGTGACCTGTTATTATTACCTGACCGGGTATTGATACTTCTTCCTCTTTTGAACATGAACTTATCAGGAGAGAAATGAGAAAAAGGTATATTAAGTATTTCATAAATATGTAAGTTTTTTTGACTTGCACACAATGTTCATTGTTAGGGGTAGTTTCATTTCTTTATCAAAGATTCTAATATTCCATATAGGTTTATCGCTAGATTTTAAAAGCAATACTATTGTCATGGTATAACTTTGCTGCGACTTTGTAATTTATCACCAGATACATAGCTGTATTGAGTGTAAGAGCAAGGTACAACAACCGTGAATAATAAATAGTCTTTATTACCCGTGTAAGCTTTCGCTATTTATTTTTGAGTTTAATATTGTCAGTTGTTGTCACAAGTATGACACCGTTTTCCCCTGCTTCACCATAAACATCTGTGGCAGCTTGATCCTTTAAAACATTTACCGATTCTATTGTTTTTGGATCAATTGAATCTATTCCAGAAGTGTACGGTTTTCCATTTACTAGTATTAACACCTCTGATTCCTGATCTTTTGTGGCATCAGGTTTTACATAGTCTTTTGTAACAACTAAGATAACCCCATTCTTGCCAAGCACACCATAAGCATCAGTAGCAGCTTGATCCTTTAAAACGCTCAATGATTCTGTTGTCATGGGATCTATTGTATCCATGTCAGTATTGGTGATTTTTCCATCAATTATGATCAAAGGATCTTTCTTATCATGCTGTGCTGATAAGGACAAAGAGCAAATAGTAATTGCTAACGATAATAGAAATAGTTTTTTCATTTGGGCAGATTCTAGTGAATAATAATGAGCAACTTGATGCAAATATTATGCCTGAATAAATATTGAATAATGAGCGAAATTCCCCCTAATGCGCCGCTAAACGTAGTTCCGCT
>CAYMKR010000334.1:0-2737 GCA_964390865.1 uncultured Flavobacteriaceae bacterium
TTTCTACAGAAGAAGCTTGACCTCTACCACAAATAGGCACCAATGCTGCTGCATGACTATCAAATCCCATTTCTCCTTCATAAAACCAGCACCCCCTGCCTCCCATACTAAGACCTGTAATATAAATTCTTTTTGTGTTAACCCTATAAGTAGCTATTAGATATTCTATAAAACGATGAACCGATTCAGGGCGCCAATCACCTTGGCTTTGCGGAGAAAAAACTAGGCATGGATATGTTGGTTTCCAGTTGTTACTTTCTATTAATTTAGGAGGCCCATGTTCTAAAACCTTGTTAAGTAATTGTGGAAATCCTCTAACGCCTGATTGTCCTGATCCATGTAAAAAGAGGATTAAAGGATACTTCTTCTCATTATCATCATAACCTCCAGGAGTATAAGCATAAAATCCAAAACCCGAATTAGATTCAGAGGTAAGAGGATATGCCTTGTGTTGGCCTCCTTCATCCATAGGCAAATCTACTAGTCCGCTGAATTTAGAATCAAATACAATAATTTTGTTGGGATCTATGTCCTGATCTATGGTTTCAGGATTGAATTCTCCTTCTGTCGTATCGCAAGAAACCAAAAAGAAGCATATTAAGATTAATAGATTGGTTTTCATTTTTTTTTAATTTATGCCAACGGTTTGGCTCTGACTCCGCTGCGGAGCAAAACCGATGCTAAATAAGCAATCATCAATGAGATTATAGACAAACCTAAATTATTAATTTTGTGCGTAGTTATTGTTTCAATTTATTTATCCGTTTATAATCTGATTCCAATCGACTAATTTCATTCTTATTTTTTTCTTTGTCCTTTTGCAGAATTATCAGTGCTTGGTTAATTTCGTCTATCGCATTGTCGTACAATTTAAGGCTTTCGTAAATGTCTTTTTTTAAAAACCTCACCCATATAATATTCTTGTCTAACTCAATTGCTTTGTCTGCAAGTTTGAGGGCATTTGACAAATCAATTCTTCTAAAAGCCAAATAAGCAGCAGCTCCGCCATAATTGTCAGGCACTTTATTTTTTCCAGTTAGTAATTCATCTCGAATCAGTTTTTCAATGTTTTGGTTGGTTGACGTTTCAATATCAAAATGGATTTGGGTATTAGCCCACGAAATGTACATTTTTGAATTATGCTGGTTTAGCTCAATATCAAAATTTAAGGTCTCATAGAAACGGTTGGACTCTGCTGGTATTAATACAAATCGAGCAATATCATTTTTGAAATCATAGTTATTACTGCCATATAATGTGGTGTCCTTATTTATTATTACAATCCATTCATTTGGGTTTGGTATAGTGAATAAAGAGTATCTTCCAGCAGGCACTTTTTGACCTTCAATTTTTACATCTTTGTCAAATTCTATTTTGGTACAATTTCCAGCACCAGTCCGCCATACTTTATTCCACGGTACTAATCCACCAAATATCTTTCTTTTTCTCACAGAAGGTCTTTCGTAATCAACTTCTATTTGCGTGTTTCCAACTGTTTGGGAAAGCTTCCCTTTCGGACTAAATGAAGGATATGAAAAATCTGTTTCTTGTCCTTTCACTTGAATAGTTATTAAAACTATACTTACAATAATTAGGATGTTTTTCATTTATCTCAGATGTTATTTTTAATTATGCACAAAGCCCGAGCTATAAACAGTGCGGGAACAAATATGTATTTACTTCCTCGCCATGCACCCAGGAAAGGCTTTTTGTTTTGATTTATTTTTTATCGATTAGAGTAAAATTCAAAAAAATTCACGACCTCATAAAAATACGAAAACCTCTGGATTAAGTGCGAACCAAGCATTGTTTATAGGTTTTGTTGGCAGCAGCTATTGCCAAATCATAACAAATAAAATATACAGTAAATCATTCCTAAATTGAATCCAGAATGACATAATATTGCTCCCCATATAGAATCTGTTCTTTTTTTCATTTCGAAGAATACTATGCCAAGAATAAACATACTTAAAACCCATAATAGGGCTGGGACAAAATAAAAATCCCAACTTTTATTTACGAAAACTAACCCAAAATGAGAGATATGAGTTAAAGCAAAAGCTGAACTATCTATAAATGACGCTTTTTTATTTCCCACCGATTTTGCAAAACTTCCGTGTACGATTCCCCTAAAAAATAATTCCTCTCCAATTGGGCTGAAAATCATTCCAGTAACTGCCATTATCATAAACATTGTCCTTTTGCCTTGAGCAGAAATATTTTCAGGAATGTTATATGATTTGCCAATATACTCATACCAATTATCGTAAGATTTTCCATATAGAATTTGCCCTAGAAAATATAAAACCACACTAAATATGAGGCCTATTAACAAAGCTAAAATCAAATGATATAGTTTTTTTGTAGTTTTTATTCCTATTTTTTCCCTTCCGTACTTACTTAAAAACAAGAATGGAATTAATGCAGAAAGAAACATTACTAAGCCAATTAAACTATAATTTCCAGTTTCATTTGCATTTAACACCAGAATAAATCGAGGAATACAAACAAGCAAAAGTAAAAATAATCCAAACTTCCAGTTGAACTTAAAATACCTATTCCAAAAAGGTTTTAATTCATATTTCATTTTTTATAACGGTGTTTTTCAATCGTTTCATTCTATACCTCCCATAAATCCTAAAACTTTACTTGCAGCAATAGCCCCAGCATTTAACGATTTTCTTATGTCTTTTGTATTAATCCATTCAATACTGAATGCTGCTTGAAAAGAATCACC
>CAYMKR010000335.1:0-2734 GCA_964390865.1 uncultured Flavobacteriaceae bacterium
ATATCAAATTGACATGCCTATTTTACCTTTTGTTTTTGCTACTTTGGTAGCCTTAATAATAGCGCTTCTAACAGTAAGTGCACAATCATATCTCGCGGCCAACTCAGATCCTGTTGATGCTTTGAAATACGAATAATTACAATCTTTAATTTATATCTAATTAGTGTCTAATCGAAAAAATGGTCAAGTTAAAACTTGACCATTTTTTATTTTAACTGGTCTAACTTAGTTTTTACAAGGATGTTTTTAATTTAAGGTTGACATATGCTGTTATTTTATACAAAAAATTGCTTTGGATTATCGAGATTTGTAATAACACAAGAATTATAGAATTCAACTATTTTGACCATAGCTAATTCTTGCTGAAATCATTAAAAAATGCCTAAAAAAATGCGTTGGACATTAAAAAATCAGCCTGATCCTATAGTTACGGAACACCTTTCAAAATCTCTTGGAATTGATCCGATTTTGACTACTATTCTGGCTCAGAGAGGTATAGAAAATTTCGACCAGGCTAAACATTTTTTTAGACCTTCCTTGCAGGACCTTCATGACCCGTTTTTGATGAAGGATATGAATTTAGCAGTCGAAAGAATTAGCCAAGCGATAAGTCAAAATGAGAACATTATGATCTATGGGGATTACGATGTTGATGGCACCTCTGCTGTATCACTTGTCTATGGGTATTTAAGGTCTACATATGAAAACATTGCCTACTATATTCCTGACAGATATAAAGAAGGATATGGGATCTCTTTTGACGGAATAGATTTTGCACATGATAATGACATGAGTCTGATCATAGCTTTAGACTGCGGAATTAAAGCATTGGATAAAGTAAACTATGCGAAGGAGAAAGGCATTGATTTTATCATCTGTGATCATCACCGCCCCGGAGATATACTGCCTCAGGCAGTGGCAGTGCTTGATCCTAAAAGAGATGATTGTTCATATCCCTATGATGAATTATGTGGCTGTGGAATTGGGTTTAAACTCATCCAGGCCCTTGGGCAAGAATTTGGTGATAGTATAGACCAAACACTACCCTATCTTGATCTGGTTGCGACTGCTATCGCAGCAGATATTGTACCCCTTACGGGTGAAAATCGCATACTTAGTTATTACGGTTTAAAAGTAATCAACAGTTCACCACGTCCGGGTATTAAAGCTTTGATTCATCAAGTAAAAAAGGAATCATTAGATATTACAGATGTAGTCTTTATTATAGCCCCAAGAATAAATGCGGCAGGAAGAATGAAACACGGTTCTTTTGCCGTTGAATTGCTTACTGAAAAGGATATTGACAAGGCGCTTGAAATTGCTATATCCATAGAATCTTATAATGACGATAGAAAAGAATTGGATAAAAGTATTACCAAAGAAGCTTTAGAACAGATAAAACACAATAAGGAAGAAACTGATTTCTCTACGGTTGTTTTTGACAAAGGCTGGCATAAAGGTGTTATTGGAATTGTAGCCTCACGATTAATTGAGCAGCATTATAGACCTACATTAGTATTTACAAAGAGTGGGGATAAACTTGCGGCTTCAGCCCGCTCAGTTAAAGGTTTTGACGTCTATAACGCCTTACATCAATGTCGTGATCTGATAGAACAATTTGGTGGTCACAAATATGCTGCAGGCCTAACCCTAGATCCTAAGAACTATGCCTCTTTTAAAAAGAAATTTGAAACAGTTGTCAAGCAAAGTATTCCTACTGAATTACGTGAACGGCAAATCAATATAGATTCAGAAATATTTTTATCAGATATAAATGAAAAATTCTACAGAATTCTAAAGCAGCTAGGTCCTTTTGGCCCACTTAATATGAAACCGATTTTTGTTGCAACAGGATTGAGAGATAATGGTTATGGTAAGAAAATAGGTGCGGATGGCGACCATCTTAAACTTCAAATCATATCAGGTACAGATCAAAAAACATACCATGCCATAGGCTTTGGTTTAGGTGATAAATACCATTTGATTTCAAATGGAACTCCCTTTAAAGCAGTGTTTACTATTGAAGAAAATCACTGGAATGGAATTACAAGCCTCCAACTCAATCTAAAAGATCTAAAAGCAGAAAACTAATTAATACGTGACTGCTTTAAGGTTTTTAATGGTCTCAGAAGGATTATTACTCTTAAACACAAAGCTACCTGCTACCAAAACATTAGCGCCTGCAGACAATAGTTTTCCCGCATTTTTATCGTTCACCCCTCCATCAATTTCTATAACCGCTTTTGACCCTGACCATTCAATCAATTCTTTTAATTGGCTGATTTTTTTATAGGTGTTTTCAATAAAACTTTGTCCTCCAAATCCTGGATTAACACTCATTAGTAATACCAGGTCCAAATCTTCAATAATGTCTTCTAGTACTGCCACTGGAGTATGAGGGTTCAGGGAAACTCCTGCTTGCATTCCCTCTAGTTTAATCGCCTGAACAGTTCTATGCAAATGCTTGCACGCCTCATAATGAACGGTTAAAATATCTGCACCTGCTTTTTTAAAATCTTTGATGAATCTATCCGGCTCAACAATCATTAAATGCACATCCATCGTCTTATCAGCATGTTTACTTATAGCTGAAATTACTGGCATTCCAAAAGAAATATTCGGAACGAAGACGCCATCCATGACATCAATATGAAACCAATCCGCCTCACTTTGATTAATCATTTCAATATCTCGTTGTAAATTGGCAAAATCAGCTGCCAGAATAGAAGGTGCT
>CAYMKR010000336.1:0-2733 GCA_964390865.1 uncultured Flavobacteriaceae bacterium
GAGCCAATCAAACAGCTATGTTAGAGATTTATGGATACAATCAAAAGTTATATGGTGGGATGGTTTTCGTTGACATTGTGGTGGCTAATATCTGGATGGCCATTATTCTAATAGGGGTTGGGAAATCAAAAGGCATTGACAAATGGTTAAAATCTGATACGGCAGCTATAGAAGAGCTTAAGGAAAAAATGAGTTCATTTTCTGATAAAATTGAGAGAAATCCAAGTTTGACAGATTTGATGATCATGGTTGCATTAGCCTTTGGAACGGTGAGTATGGCTCATTTAGGAGCTGGCTATCTCAGTGAATTTTTTAGTGATTTTGTAGGTGAAATAGCAAATCCAACGATAAAAAACATTTTTACATTTTTAGGTTCTTCATTTTTCTGGATGATTAGTTTATCTACAATTGGGGCCATATTGCTGTCTTTCACCAAGGCGAAAAATTATGAAGGAGCTGGTGCGAGTAAAATAGGATCTGTGTTTATATATATTCTGGTAGCGTCTATAGGAATGAAAATGGACCTTACTTTGATTCTTGAAAATGTTGGTTTGGTTGGAATTGGACTTATTTGGATGACCATTCATGCCCTCTTATTGATTTTGGTGGCAAAATTGATTAGGGCCCCATATTTCTTTTTAGCAGTAGGAAGCCAGGCAAATGTTGGTGGTGCTGCTTCGGCACCAATAGTGGCTGCTGCTTTTCACCCTTCCTTAGCAACCGTTGGTGTTCTATTGGCTGTATTCGGTTATGCTGTGGGAACAGTTGCTGCCATAGGCTGTACTATTTTAATGCAATTAGTTTCTCCTTAAATGAGTAATTTATGTGTCGAATTATTCATTTTTTCTAATATATTTGCGCACCGATAAAAATCAATTAGAATGAAGAAGATAGGTCTGTTAATTTTAGGAGCAATGGCTGTTATTGCCTGTAGTAAAGAGAATGAAAATACCATGTATGTGAAGGCATCCGTTAAAGGACTGAAAAAAGGTACTTTTTATTTGCAAAAGCAGGTGGATTCAATGATTGTGTCGGTTGATTCAATAAATGTTGACGGTACTGAGGATTTTTTAATGACTGATGAGATTACCAGCCCTGAGATGTATTTTTTAACTTTGGGTAATAGCTCGAAAAGCATCTCTTTTTTTGGTGAAAAAGACACGGTGACTATTGTTTCTCAACTTGATCTTTTTGCTTTAAAGGCTAAGATTAAAGGATCTATGAATCAGGATTTACTTACTAGTTTTGCTGATATGCAACAAAATTTTAACAACCAAAAACTTGACTTGATTAAAGAAGAATTTGAGGCCCGAAAAATTGGTAGCCAGGATTCGATCGAACTAGTGGCTAATAAATTAAAAAATTGGCAAAGAAAAAGGTATTTGTATATGACCAATTTTGCCGTTAGAAACGCTAATTATGAAGTAGCTCCATATATAGCATTGACAGAACTTGTTGACGCTAACATAAAGTTACTTGATACAGTTACTAATTCAATGAGTCCGGAAGTAAGAGATTCAAAATACGGACAGCAACTAGTTAAATTTGTGGATGACATAAAAAGTTCTGAAGGGCAATAGTTACTGTTTAAAACCGATTGTCTCCATCAAGTAAATCACCTAGTCCTCCAAGGACGCTTCCTTCTCCTTTTCGGTTCCCGCCTTTTGAAGGAGCATTTGCCAAGATTCTGTCTGCCAATCGGCTGAAAGGCAATGATTGAATTGCAACGGTTCCAGGGCCTGTAAGGGTGGCGAAAAACACGCCCTCACCTCCAAAAATTGTATTTCTTATTCCTCCTACAAATTCGATATCGTAATTTACAGTAGTGCTGAAACCGACGATACAACCCGTATCCACTTTAAGAATTTCTCCAGCTTGCAATTCTCTCTTGACAACGGTGCCACTGGCATGTAAAAACGCCATCCCGTCACCCTCAATTTTTTCCATGATAAAACCTTCTCCTCCAAAGAATCCCCGTCCTAGTTTTTTAGAAAATTCAATACTTATTGAAACGCCCTTAGCAGCGCATAGAAAAGCATCTTTTTGACAAATAAAACTCCCTTGAAATCCTTTTAGATCAACCGGAATAATCTTGCCCGGGTAAGGAGAGGCAAATGAAACTTTTCTCTTTGTACCAGAGGTATTTGTAAACACAGTCATAAAGAGGCTCTCTCCAGTTAATAATCGTTTACCGGCAGAGAACAGTTTTCCCAAAATATCTTTGGATTGGCCAGAACCGTCTCCAAAAATGGTATCCATTTTTATGAGGTCATCCATCATCATAAAGCTTCCCGCTTCGGCTACAACACCCTCCTGAGGATCAAGCTCAACCTCAACAAATTGCATTTCCTCACCGTGTATTTTATAATCTATCTCATGTGCTTTCATCTCTATCTGTATTAATTGAATATTATGAATTGGATTTTAACTTGATACTCCAGGTGAATTCAAAACTGGAGACCATTTCTTTATCTTGGTCATAACCTGTTGCTTCCAATACAATTGTTTGGCCTTCTTTTGTCTTGATGGCGGTAGCTATAACTTTATCAATTTTGTCACCCTGATCACATGTGAAAACGATTTTACCTGTCGCTTTTTTATGAAAACTGCCTTCTTGCTTTACAACCAACATAGATATTTTCGAATCAGATTCTTTGATTTTTTTGATCATTAATATTCCGGTAACAAGTTCTGCGGCCATACCTTGTGTTGCCCAGTAAAGTGACTTAAAAG
>CAYMKR010000337.1:0-2732 GCA_964390865.1 uncultured Flavobacteriaceae bacterium
AGATGTTTCTAGTCGTGATTCAAGAAAAATGCCACTGAAAAAGGGTTTGAAAAATTGTGTGATCATTTGATTTGAAAACCCAATATCTATCAAATAAGATAACGTAGATTGCTCTTTATCAGAGAATATATCTGACACCGTTTTTTTCTTTAATCTATTGTTTAGTCTAAGTATTTTAAGTTTATCAGAAAATGTTCCTATTCCAGAGAATAGTGTTGGAAACAATAAAGATATATCTCTTAAAGGGTCTCCTATGACCACTTGCTTGCCTTTCTTGAAAATAGATGCGCCTGGTAAGAATTTTTGTAGGTCTAAAGATTCAAGATCAAGATATTTTTGAGCTGCTGGGTATGCCGTCAATAATACTTGAAAACCATGGTCTAATTGGTAGCCATCTATAATATCTGTTTTTACCCTGCCGCCAACGCTATCTGTAGCTTCGATAATAACAGGAGAATAGCCATTTTGTTCAAGAACGTTAGCAGCTATTAAGCCACTGACTCCTGCTCCAATGATATGTATTTTATAGTCCTGTGTATTCATAAGTGTATTATTTGATGAAAAATAGAAAGTCTTCTTTTAGGCCAATGTAATAGTTTTAATTTTTGTTTAACAATTATCTTATAAAAGTAAACACAAATATAAATATCTTTACCACAAAGTTAAATTATAGAGAGCTACGGCTTATTATAAATATGAATAAAACAGCCATTATACGTTGTGAGCATTTCAACGCAGCCCACAGATTACATAATACTAATTGGAGTGATGAAAAAAACCGAGAGGTTTTTGGTAAATGTAATAACCCCAATTATCACGGACACAATTATGATTTAGAGGTGAAGATTATTGGTCTTTGTAATGCTGAAACTGGTTATGTGATTGATACAAAAATTCTTTCTGGCCTTATTAAGGATAAAGTACTAAACAGGTTTGATCATAAAAACCTAAACTTAGATACAAAGGAATTTGAGAGTTTAAACCCTACTGCAGAAAACATTGCTATGGTGATATATAACATCCTTAAACCAGAGTTAGATGAAAGTCTAGAATTGAAAATAAAGCTTTATGAAACACCAAGAAACTATGTTGAATACCCTTATACCTAAAATATTTTTATTAAAAATGAACAGATTTAAAATTATATCTGCAACAGAATCAAGGTAGCGGCCTTTATGAAGTTTCTTTTGACGAATTAGCTATAAGTGATGCAATAGCTCTTCCATAATCTGAAAGGTCTATAAATTTATGTTCTTTAGGTAATTTAGACTTCCTACTTTTTAATTCTGAAATTTTATGATTCCACCAATTAAACAATAATTATGAAAACAATTGATAAAGCCGTATTAGCAACAAGTAAATCTATTGAAACAAAAAGACAATCCATCTATGATATAGCTATCAATGCCATAGACGGTAAGTCTATTTCTCTTTTAGAATTTAAAGGAAAGAAAATACTTTTTGTCAACGTGGCTTCTGAATGTGGGTTTACAAAACAATACAAAGAGTTACAAGCTTTGAGTGATAAATATCAAGACGGCCTCGTTGTTATTGGTTCGCCTTGTAACCAATTTGGTAGACAAGAGCCTGGAGATGCCTCGCAAATTCAAGAATTTTGTGAGTTGAATTTTGGTGTCAAATTTTTACTTACTGAAAAGATAGACGTAAAAGGAAGCAAACAACATCCTTTGTATAAATGGCTCACAACTAAAGACCTTAACGGCAAAAAGAGCTCTAGTGTAAAATGGAATTTTCAAAAATATTTAGTTGATGATAACGGCCGTCTCATAGATTATTATTTTTCAATCACCAAACCAATGAGTTCAAAAATCACTAAATACTTATAATGACTGTAGCAATTATTCGGCTATTATTAGATTTTGGATTGGTCGTTTTGATCTGGATGATACAGCGTATTGTATACCCTAGTTTTCTTCATTATAGCGCAGAAAATCTAATTATTTGGCATAAAGAATATACCTCTCGTTTTAGTGTTATAGTCATACCATTGATGTTTGGGCAACTCGGTATTTCTATTTATCAAGCGATTCTATTAACAAATTTATATACAGTTGTCAGCCTTGTAATTGTTATTCTTTTATGGGTATCTACCTTCTTGCAATTTGTTCCCATTCATTCTGGTATTTCAAAAGGGCTAATAAGTAAAAAAAAGCTAAATTCTTTGGTTAGTAAAAATTGGTTGCGAACTTTTTTATGGTCGCTATTGTTTGTTATGAACTGCATTGTTATATTTCAAAGATAACTAGTTATCTAAACTAGCTAAATATAAGGCTCCATTCTCAAGATGCTTTTGTTGTTTCTCAACAGGCATTTTATCAAACATTCTTACAAGCATTCCTAATCGTGGGTTTGATAAAAAGAAATCACGATGAGTATGCATAAATCGCCAAAAAAGCCCATCCCAAGCGTCTTGCCATTCGCATTTTTTGTAGTTGCTCATCTTCATTAAATAATTCCATTTATCGTTTACTTATTTTATTACCGGAAATGGATCTTTGTCTGGAGCATTTAAAGCGTGTCATATCAGGATCTCGTTTTTTTAAGTGTTTTTGACTCACACCACTATTCACACGTTTTCTCCATCGCTTAAAGCTCGATTCTTTAAGCTGACCTCTCATCACCTTGATTACTTCCTTTTCGGCTAATCCAAATTGATACAGAAGCGCCTCAAAAGGGGTCCGGTCTTCCCAGGCCATTTCTATGATACGGTC
>CAYMKR010000338.1:0-2728 GCA_964390865.1 uncultured Flavobacteriaceae bacterium
AAATTTCTTCAATAACGGTGATGTATTCATGATAATCCATGCCGCTACCACCATATTTTTCAGGAACTAAAACACCCATAAATCCCATAGCACCAAGTTGATGGAATAGCTCTTCTGGGAAAGTCTGGGTTTCATCCCAATCCATCATGAATGGTTTGATATTCTTTTTGGCAAATTCTCTTATAGAATGGGCTATTGTGTTTCTGGTTTCAGAGGTTTCGAAATTCATAGTAGGCGTTTTATTCCGCCGTCAAATATAATGCTATTCTATGAAATCTATCCAATGGAAAAGAGTCTATTTTTTTCAATTCTTCAAGGTCTTGGAAGAATAGATTTTCATCCCTGTAATTGACAATCTTCTTAGTGAGTTCATAATCAATATAGGGGATGGCTAATAATTGCTTAAAACTAGCAGAATTGATGTCAAGTTTAGCGATGTCAGGAGTGTCAATCACATGATAATATTGAAGAATTCTATCGGCCGTGCTTCTGTCTAAATAATATACTTCATAGAGTTGTTCATTTAGTGAATATGCTTTTAATAAGTTTTTATAGGATAAAATACGCCTGGCCAGCTTTGAATCAACGCCCTTAATAATTGTAAGTTCTTCTTGACTAACCTGGTTGAGGTCTTTAATTTTAAGAGCTTGCCTTTTCGCCTCATTTGGTTTAGTTTTTTTCTTGTTTTTACTGAGCCATTCAGGAAACTTAAACAAGGGGGAAATCGAGCTTAACAAACTGTCGCTTACTCCTGTTACTTGTTGAAATTCAGTCGCAGAATTGATAAAACGCCCCTTTTCTCTGAAATTAAATAACCGATCGGTTTCTTCGACACTAAGCCCTAATTTATAGGCTTTAAAATCAGATATATAATTGGGGTTAAATAAATAAGTTTTATGAATTGAGCTTAGTTGCGGGAGCTTTTTAAGTGAATCCATTCTAGCCTCCAATAATGCAAATTCATCTTCATCGATGTACTCATTCTCTGAAAAGTTGGAGAAATAGAGAATTAGTTGAATTATAAAAAGAAATAGTAACAAAAACAAAACCCCATTTCTTTGGCGTTTGTTGTACCAGAAATGGGATTTAAATAATTTCATTTATAACGCTGCCTAACTTTTTTTGGATTTAATCGCTGATAAATATTTGTCTAGTTCTTCCTTCACTTTCGGAGCCAAAATAACGAGTCCGACCATGTTAGGAACCATCATTGCAAAAATCATCGCATCTGAAAACCCAATTACTGATCCTAAACTTGCTGCAGCACCAATGACCACAAATATTAAGAATATAATTTTATAGGTGTATTCCATTTTTTTAGACCTTCCGAATAGGTAGGCCCATCCTTGGAATCCGTAATATGACCAAGAAATCATGGTACTAAATGCGAATAATACCACAGCTATTGTCAATACATATGGGAACCATGATATAACAGATTCAAAGGCACCCGATGTAAGTAAAATGGCTTGGGCATCATTTAGTGAAGAATTTTCGGGATTAACATTACCCGTAATTACTAGTACCAATGCCGTCATCGTACAGACAACCACGGTATCGATAAAAGGTTCTAATAAGGCAACCATTCCTTCAGAAGCGGCATATTTGGTTTTAACCGCGGAGTGCGCTATCGAGGCAGACCCAACACCAGCTTCGTTTGAAAAAGCTGCTCTCCTAAATCCTTGAACCAGGACTCCTACAGCACCACCTACAACACCTTCTGGGCTGAATGCGCCATTGTATATTTGCATAATTGCGTCACCAATCATATCATATTTTGCAATAAGAACGAAGATTGAAGCAGATACATAAATCACGACCATAAAGGGCACAATTTTATCGGTAACACTGGCAATTTTTTTAATACCACCTATGATGACTATTCCTACCATAATTGCCATAATAATTCCAAAAAGCCATCCTTTACCATGAAGAACTGACTCAGTTCCCCCTGTAATATTTTCAATCAGTTGAAATGCCTGATTCACCTGAAACATATTTCCGCCTCCAAATGAACCACCAATGACAAAAATCGCAAACAAAAAGGCTAAAACTTTCCCTAGCTTTTCAAATCCTTTAGATTTTAAACCTTTCGTTAAATAATACATAGGTCCTCCATAAACCGTTCCATCAGGTCCGATGTCCCGATATTTCACACCCAATGTACATTCAACAAATTTTGATGCCATTCCTAATAATCCTGCAACAATCATCCAAAATGTTGCACCAGCTCCTCCAATAGAAACAGCAATGGCAACACCAGCAATATTCCCTAAGCCAACTGTTGCAGACAATGCAGCTGTTAATGCTTGGAAATGAGAAACTTCTCCGTCATGTCCTTCTATGGCAATTGTATCCTGAATATCTCCTGAGGGCGAGGCTTCTGTAACCCCTGGTAAAGCTTCATGATGATCAAAATCATCGTATTTACCCCTTACTATATGAATGGAGGTCATAAAACCTCTAAAACTTATAAATCTAAAATAAATAGTAAAGTAAGTTGCACCCAATATTAATGGAAATAATACCCAATAGATTTGGATGTCATCAGTAAATGGAATCTGATAAAAAATTAAATTTACGAACCAACCTGTAGCTTGACCAAAAATTTCATCGATTTGCTGATCAAGGCCTTTTTCCTGCGCAAAGGTGATTAATGGGCTTATAAAAAACAGTAAGGATAGTATTTTTTTATTCATCTGAATATTGAATATTATGGGTTAAAGAA
>CAYMKR010000339.1:0-2709 GCA_964390865.1 uncultured Flavobacteriaceae bacterium
TTTTTATTCGTAACTTCATGGGTCAAACAAAGAAGTCAAACACATATTTTTCCCTTGTTATGAAATCTTCATTAAAAACCTTTGTTTTCTTTATTCTATCCTGTTTTAGGTTGGCTTAATAATTTTTGGGTCAACCGTAATTATCTTATCAAATAAAACAATCTATCAGAGGTGTTAACTTCTGAATAAGAGAATATTACTACATAGTTAAAACAATATAAATTAAAATATTTTGAATCATGAAGAAAACATTATTAGTACTGTTTATGTCTTGCGTCTGTTTAAGTTTTTCATCTTGTGATGAAGACGATATAAAGGGTTTACTTCCATCCTTTAAAGTGGATCTTAATAAAACTGAGACCATTCGAGTTCAGATAGCCCAAACCAATGGCGATAGGGCTAGCTTTTCTGAAAAGACTAATTTGAATATTGTTGATAAAAACACCGAAGACTATCTCAATAAAATAAAAAAAGTTGAGATTATAACATTGAGCTATAAAATTATCAATTTTAGCGGAGACCCTATTGGTGATGTTGAAGGTTCTTTTTCTGTAGCAAACCAAGTTTCATTGCAAAATGCTTTTGTTGTAAAAACTTCAGCAGACAATCAAATTGTTTATGCGATAACTGAAGTAGCCGAACTTACTCGAATTGCAAATGCCTTAAAATCAGGCCAAACAATTACTGTTGAATATGCTGGAAATGCACTATGTGAAGATGGTAATATGGACTTTATTGTTGAAGTTACTCTCGTTGCAAAAATAACTATAGATCCTTAAAGCAAAACTTAATTATACAGTTTGAGTTGTAGAGAAGCATCTTATAAAAGGTGTGAAATTGATTGGCCAGTGGAGGAATCTTTGCTGGTCAATCTTTTTCAGTAATGATATCACTTTTACCACCTGTTTTTTCTAAAAGCTTGACCTCTTTGATAATCATTTTTTGAGAGATTGCTTTACACATATCATAAACGGTTAAGGCTGCGACACTGGCGCCGGTTAATGCTTCCATTTCAACTCCAGTTTTCCCTTCCATTTCTACTGTACAGGTAATTTTGATGTTTTCATCGTTTAAAAAATCTATGTCTATTGAAATACCATCAATTAATAATGGATGGCACATTGGGATTAAATCAGAAGTCTTTTTTACAGCCTGAACTCCAGCAATAATAGCCGTTTGGAAAACAGGACCTTTTTTGGTATTTATTTCTCTTCCATCTAATAAAGAGATAATTTCATTACCCAAGAACATATTAGCTTGGGCCACAGCCTTTCTTTTAGTTATGGTCTTATGAATTACATTTACCATTTTTGGTTTATTGTCGTCGCCTATATGTGAAAATTTACTCAAATCGGGGTTTTTATTATCTGTATTGTACAATCGGAAATGCTTCTCCTTTTTTAAATTCGGATCTTTCAGAAGGGAGTTCCAAAAACGCATCATTATGCGTTAAATTAGCCAAATCTCCCGACCCGTTTCCAGCAATTGGAAATGCTGTCAATATCCCAGCTTCGTTTTTTATCTTAACTTGTAAAAAATAAGTCAGTTCAGGTTTAAAATAAAAATCTTCAGCCAGCACTGCGAAGGCCTCATTTTTTTGATCTAATTCCAGACTTTTATGTAACCATGTGGTAAAATACTTCATACAACTTACAAAAGCAGATACAGGATTTCCTGGAAAGGCGAAAATTGTTGTTTTATCTTTTTTGCCAAACCAGAAGGGTTTTCCAGGTCTTTGCTTTACTTTGTGAAATAATTTTTGAACCCCAAGCTCATTTAATATTTCCGGTAAATAGTCAAACTTACCTTTACTTACAGCACCGCTGAACATCAATACGTCATAGTTATCAAGTAGTGATTTAATTTTTTGACGCAGTTTTTCTTTGTCGTCAGCAATATGAAATAAATCAGGACTTAATTGATAATTGTCTAAGGCGGATGCTAAGGTATGGACATTACTTTTTCGTATTTGATATAGCGCAGGTGTTTCAGAAACATTCACTAATTCATCACCGGTTGAGACAATTGCTATATTAGGCAGTTTGGCAACTCTAACGGTCGTTTTTCCAACGGTTGCTAACACACCTATTTCAGCTGCAGAAATTCTAGTGTTTTTAGGTATAAGAATCTCATTCTTCTTACGGTCTAATCCTTTTTTATGAATGTTTTGAAAATGCTGAACATCCTCTACTGCAATATGAGCAACTCCATTTTCAATATTGACTAGTTCATATGGAATTATTGTATCTGAACCTTTTGGCAACATGGCACCGGTCATTGCCTCTAAACAATTTTCAGTTCGATTAAGAGTTAATTGTTCACTTCCGGCCGCCTGAATATTTTCAATTTGAAAGGCTCTTTTCCCAGATTGATAAGCTGAAAAATTTATGGCAATTCCATCCATACTAACTCGATCAAAAGGAGGCATTTCACGGTCTGCTTTAATTATCTCTTTTAAGACCCTTCCTTGTGACTCTTTGAAGTCTATAGACTCGGTGCCAAAAGATTCTGCAGCGGCCAATACCAAATCAATAGCCTCTTCAACTGAGATAAAAGTTTCTGAATTCTTCATATATATTATTAACCTCCTATGGTAGACATACTCTCTGAAACTTTGGTGTTTTTTCGATTGGCTTCAGCTATGAATCCATTTTCAGGTTTCTGTTGGACCGTTGAAATAAAAAGTTGCTTCAATTCATCATCACTTGC
>CAYMKR010000340.1:0-2680 GCA_964390865.1 uncultured Flavobacteriaceae bacterium
CATGCATATCCTCAAAAGCTATTAAGGTCAATTTCTTATCAATGGCTGTTTGAGTTATGTCATTCTGCTGAGCGCAGTGAGGATAGCCCCAGATGAGGCCTCCGTCTTTTATTTTCTCCAAATCCGACAACATGGGTTTTGCAATAATAGCAGATCCAAGATCAGTTAGAATTTCGTCGCGAGAAGCGACCCCGCCCGTTAGACTTCCGATATACTCATCATCCATATTGAAAGGCTTGCCATATCCTTTTTCAAATATGAGTTGTTTCCGCATTGATTCAGGTAATCTGATTAAATGTTCTGGATGAATAGGCACGCGTCTTTCATCTTCTTTTTTTGAGGTTCCAATAATACCCATTTTTAATAAAGCCATATTTTTTTAGAATTGAAATGAATTGTTGAGTAATGAAATTAGCAATACCCAAGATTACTATGAGATAGTTAATTTCTAGCAATCAGGCATTAAGTTGGCTGCTAGTGTTTCATTCATCAGCATAAGGACTTAAAAAAGAAAACCTCAGCAATTCGCTGAAATGGTTCGAAGGGTTAATTAATACCAACAGATAAATGAGACTAAGATAAAGGTACTCTATTAAAACCCATTATAAAAATAATCCCAAAGTAATGTCTATTGACATATAAAACAGAAAGGACAGGGCTTTTGATTGGAAAAGTGTTCTAAAAGTTTTGAAATTGAATACCAGAATAAAAACCGTTGCTTACAACCTATACAAAAATGACGGTTTTATGCTAAAACAAAATTTAATTTATAAATTTAAGGGCAGTGATAAACTAAAAATGGATGTTTGGAAATAAGCTACATATGATATACAAGATCGCTGACATTTATTTTGGAATTTAATCAAAGTCAGTATTTAATATAAAATACTTATTTAAGAAAATAAAATATGATAACAAGAGATACAGTGATGAGAGTTGGCAGACCAACTGATAATTTGGAAGAAATAACGAAAATGTATGTTGAAGGACTTGGCTTTGAAGTAATAGGTGGATTTGATGGTCATAGTGATTTTAGTGGGAGAATGGTTGGGCACCCAAAACATCATTATCACTTGGAATTTACTACTCACACCAAAGAAAAAGCCGGACGTGCACCCTCATTGGAAAATTTACTTGTGTTTTATATTCAAGACGAGTCTGAATACAAAAATACAACAAATAGAATGTCTAATTCGGGCTTTAAAAAAGTAAAATCTTTTAACCCATACTGGGATGTAGGTGCACAGACTTTTGAAGATTTGGATGGCTATAGGGTAGTCATAAATAATGGTGAAAGTCCATTCTAATGGAGAACTTTGAATAACTAAATGAGAACAACGCGTGCTCAAGGCGAATAAGTCCTAAATCGAATGCTACGTGTCTTTTTATAGGCTAATTGGCATGCACAAGACCAATGAAAACACTCTTGCTAGATAGCTAATGTTCATACATAAGTACCTTGAACGCAAGTAATAAAATATACAATTTATGATAAGAAAACATGTTGAAAATGATATTGAACAGATAATGAAGGTATGGGATGAATCATCAACTTTGGCACATCCTTTTTTGCCTTCAGCATTTGTAGAAAAGGTAAAAAATGATATGAGAAAAATTTATATTCCTAATTCTGAAACCTGGGTGTATGAAAATGACTTAGGAATAATAGGGTTTATAAGTATGATAGACGATGAAATTGGAGGCTTATTTGTTTTACCACAAAATCAGTCTTCAGGAACTGGAACAAAACTGTTGAATTATGTGAGTCAACTTCATGAAAAACTTGAAGTTGAAGTGTTTGAAAAGAATAAAATTGGTAGGTCGTTTTATAACAAATATGGATTCAAAATAATTAAAGAATATATGCATGAAGAGAGCGGTGAAAAAGTTTTAAGATTAAGGAACTAGAAAGTAACGCTAGGCTACAATTGGGTGGCATTATTTGTGGCACAGTGTCACGGTGAGATAGTGAAGATTAAACAGGTTAAAGATTTATTAAATAACAGAGAAAATAGAATTAGATTTATCCACTACTTGACATGCTCGTAAAGCTGGCATCAATAATTAAAAATAGAATACTTATAAAAATGAAAAAATGCACTATTTTAATAGTTTTAATTTCAGCTCTTGGTTTTTCTCAAGTACCAAAGAAATCAGAATCTGTTTTGGTCAATGCAAAGAATATTTATTACGAAGTTTATGGTAAAGGTGAACCTTTGTTTCTTTTGCACGGCTATACGCTTTCTTCCAAATCGTGGTTGCCTTATGTTGAAGACTTTCAAGATGAATATGAAGTATATTTAATTGACTTAACAGGACATGGAAAATCTGACGCTTTTAAAGAAAAATTATCCATAAAATCAGTGGCAATGGATCTTAATATTCTGGCTCAATATTTAAAATTAGAAAGAATTAAAGCTATTGGATTTAGTTTTGGAGGTGACGTTCTTTATCAGCTTGCATTGCTAAATCCATCATTAATAGAATCAATGATAACAATAGGAGCTGTGGGAACCTGGACGAGTAATGATTTTCCTGAATACCAGAAAGCTTTTACATTTGAAAACAGGGCCAATTTCCCATGGTTATTAACTAATCATGGTACAGATGATAAAATAAAAACCCTAATGGAACAATTTAATAACTATACGGTGAGTGTAACTAATGAAGAATTACAAAC
>CAYMKR010000341.1:0-2648 GCA_964390865.1 uncultured Flavobacteriaceae bacterium
TTAAAGACGATATTCTTTCTGCTAAAAATGGGCTGGTAGTTGATGTGGTTACAACGGCAAAAGTTGATTTAAGAAAAGGTGATACCATTGATGGTTTAGGCGGATACAAAAGTTACGGACTTTGTGAAAATTATTCGATTTCTAAGAATGAAAATTTATTACCTATGGGCTTGGCTAAAGGTTGTATATTGACCAAAGATATTGCTAAAGATCAAGTTATCTCTTATGATGATATTATTTTGCCTGAAGGAAGACTAGTCGATGCTTTTAAAAAAGAGCAAAATGAATTGTTTAATAATGGTCTTCAATAAAAATAAACCTTTATTGATTTTCTAATTTAGATATCCTATTCAATAATTTACTTCATTAATTTCTGCATTGGACAATTATGTATTCAACGATTGCTATCAATTTAATAGTTGAATAAACGGCGGGTTTGTTGTTTTGCGGAGTATTTAAGGAGATAATAATCATCTTCATTATTTTAATGATTTTAGCATAAACAAATTGATTAATAAAAATAAATCAAATCTGAATTTAATGAAGACTATAAAATGGTCCAAAAACTATTTTTTAAACTGCGATGTACTTTATTCAAATAATATGCCACCCTCAATAGTCGTTAGTCATCTAATATGAAAAAAGACCCTACTTTAAAAACTCAGGCTACCGCCATATTTATCGGGAACATAGCAGGAACGTTTTTACAGTTTCTGATACCAGCTGTGATGGTAAGACTTATTAGTCAAGAAGACTTTGGTGTATACCGCCAATTTGGTCTTGTTGCAGGAACATTTGTGTTGCTTCTTAATATGGGGTATAAATCGAGTCTCTTTTATTTTTTCCCCACAACCGACTTTGTAGGAAGGCAAAAAATAATTCAACAGACAGAGTTTTTATTTATTGTAAATTTATTAATATTCTATGTCATTTTTTACTTCTTTGGAGATAGTATCTTAATTTATCTCAATTTCAAGGAATTTATTGAAGTAAAGTTCTTCTTAGCGCTTTTCGTCACATTAACGCTTCTGTCATTCTTTCTAGAGACTGTATTCATATTAGAAAAAAACTTGCGCTGGAATAAGTTTTTTTTGCCAATAACAAAATTTGTTCGGTTTATTGTTTTGACCCTTGTAATATTGGCCGTTCCTGGATTTAAAGGCCCGATTTATGCTCTTGCTTTATTTGCTGTTTTTAAGTTTTCATATTTTGTATACTATATGTTTCCTTATTTTAAAAAGTTATACAAGATTAATTTTAAACTATTAAAAAAGCAATTGGTTTATTCGCTTCCTTTCGGGTTTGCATTGACGATCAATTTGGTTTCTACCACTTTCGATAAGTTTTTTATTAATAAATATATTACAGCTGAGGAATTTGCTATTTATTCGATTTCATTTTTAAGTATACCTATATTAGGTCAATTCTTTAAATCAATTCATAATGTTGTTGTTCCTGAAATAGCTATAGCAATGACAAATAATAATATTAAAACGGCTACGAATCTTTGGAAGAAAACTGTTGAAAAAACATCGAGTGTTACCATACCAGCTGTTTTTTTGTTTTGGGTAATGGCTAATGAAATAATCACCATACTTTACACAATTCAATATGTTGAAGCGGTTCAATACTATCGAATATTTGTTGTGATGTTTTTAATTTCGATGTTTAGTCATGAAATTGTTCTGAGAGGAGCAAATAAGACTAAATATATTATGTATTCAAATATAATAGGGGCAATAGTCACGATTACAATAGGTCTTATTATTATACCAAAATATCAGTTATTTGGTGCTGTAATTACTGCCTTAATTGGCAGAGTTATTCCCATGATGATAAGTCTCAATTTTGAAAGAAGAATCATGAAATTGCACGTTTACAATTGGGTGAATTGGAAAAAAATATTTACGAATATTTTGATAACCTCAATGATTGCGATACCAATATTTTTCCTAAAGGATTATATAACTAATTTATATTTGCGCACATTTATTGCAGGATCTTTGTTTGTAATTTTGTTAGTTCCTCTTCAAATCAGATTTAATCTTTTCATTTTTAAGGAGCAATTATTTCAGGTACTGAAATTTATAAAACTAGCGAAATAATCAAATTTGATATTCAAAAAATATATTTATTTAGATTTTAAATAAAGAAATTGTAGATACATTAAGTTAATGGCAATTTCATTATACATATTACTTATAGCATAGTTAACAAAGGAGTTGACTGATATAAAAATTTAGATAATCTCTAAACATGAATAAATTAAATACTCAAAATATCGAAAAAAAGAAGGAAATAGCCTTTGTAAATTATAATGCATATCCCTGCGCTGTTGGGGGAGCGGAAATTTTTAATTTTTACTTAATAAATAACCTGAGTAAACTGTATGAAGTCCATGTAATTACTTATTGCAAGGAAAATAGATATGATCAGAATGTATCAGTCCATAGAATTCATAAAGCATCTTTTTTTAAACGATTTCTTTCTCCAATTCAAACTTTCTTTTTTTTAATGATGAATAGGCAGATAAGATTTATTCATGTTACTTATTCAAGAGCTTCTTGGTTGCATTGGTTTTCTTTTTATCTTATAAAAAAAATATTAAAGGTTAATTATATGGTAACCGTTCATAGTGGAGAAAGAAA
>CAYMKR010000342.1:0-2646 GCA_964390865.1 uncultured Flavobacteriaceae bacterium
TGCCTGGCACCCTAATCATATCTCCAAAAGAACATACAATAACGCCTTGATTAAGTAATTCAATAGCCTTGTCAATGAGATGCAACGGAGTAACACAAACAGGACATCCGGGTCCATGAATCATCCTGATTTGCTCAGGTAATAACTCTAATATTCCATTTCTTACCAACCCATGGGTTTGGCCCCCACAGATTTCCATAATATTCCATGGCTTCGTAACTGATTTAGAAAGACTTTCCAAAACCAACTTGGTAGCGTCAATATTTCTGTATTCGCTTAAATATTTCATTTAGTTTTCTTGCTTTATATGAAACATTTTTTCTTTTTTAGAATTTGACAATTTTCTATCCGCTATAAGATTCGAATAATACATCACTTGCCCGTAAGAAATATTTTCATCATTAGGTGCCAAATTAATATTGAAAAACAGTTCAAACTTGTATCTCGATAACTCCTGAATCATGTCAATCAATACCGTATTCTGGAAAACACCTCCACTTAAGGCTATTTTTTTTGAGCCTGTAAAAACAGCCATATCTATGACCACTTTAGCAAGAGTAAATAAAAATTTGAGAATGATGGTTTCCTTTTTCGTTCCCTTTAAATAATCCTCATAAAGTGCATTCCAGAGTCCAGAAGTTGATACAATATAGCCAATCTCATCATCAATGTAGCTTTTAAGTTGTTCAGAATCATAATCTCGAATTACATTTTCCATCAATATAGCCCCTTCTCCTTCGTATGAATTAATATCACATAAGCCTAGTAATGAAGCAACGGCATCAAACAATCTTCCTACTGAAGATGTCTTCAATGAATTTGAAGCCTTTACCAAACTATAAATATCTCTTTCCTGTTTTGAAAATTTAGTTTTCAAAAATTTGGCTTGATGATCTTGATTTAGCGCATACAACGAAAGTCTGGGTTCCTTTGACATCTTATCTCCGGCCAGCCAGTCAAAATATTCAAAGTGACCTGATCTTTCCATTTTATTATCCTGAAAACTGAAAAATTCTCCTCCCCATATTTGGCCATCATCTCCAAAACCGGTGCCATCCCATATCACTCCTAAAATTCTTTCCTTGGTTTCAAATAAATTATTCTCACCTAAAACTGAAGCGAAATGAGCCTTATGATGCTGGATCCTATATAAAGGAACGTTACTGTTTTGTGACAATTCAGCGCCGTATTGCGTACTTAGATAAGTTGGGTGTTTATCTACTAGAATACAATCTGGATTTTCCTCAAATATCTGTTGAAATGAAGTGGCAGTCTCTTTAAACCTTTGGTATACATCATAATGATCCAGATTACCCAAGTATTGACTCAAATACAAATAATCATTAGGCGCAAAAGCGATAGTGCTTTTTAAATGACCACCAAGTGCCAATATTTTTTCCTCAATTATTTTTTCATATTCAAAATAATTAGGTGCAAAACCTCTTGACCTTCTAAAAACAATTCGCTGATGGTATTTAAAGCTAAATTTAACCACTGAGTCATCTTGCGGATTTACAATGTCCAAATCATGATGCAAAAAATAGTCAGAAATTTCTGAAATCAATTCTTGCGCCTTTTCTTTATTTCGAATGATGGGGCTACCATGAATATTTCCGCTTGTTGCAACTATAGGCCCTTCTAATTCTTTTGAAAGCATTTCCAAAATTCCTGAATAAGGTAGCATTAATCCAAGCTGTTGAAGACCCGGAGCAATATCATCAATTGCGATTTTTCCTGAATACCCTTTACTTGGAATAATTACAATTGGTCTTTCAACACTGCATAATTCACTTTTTTGAAATGTCTCCAAAGGCACATGTTCTTCTATCATTTCAACTGAAGGATAAAGTATGGCAAAAGGTTTATTTGGTCTTCTTTTAAGCTGTCTTAATTTCCTTACAACAACAGGGTTTGTGGCATCACAACAGAGTAAATATCCTCCTGTGTTTTTGATTGCTATGATCTTTCCATTCTGAATCAAGTTGTTGACCTTCTTAAAAATATTAGATTGAAGTACTTTTAATGAAATACCCTTTTTATTTGTCAGTTCCATCTGGATCCCACAATCAGGGCAGCTGTTCGTTTGCGAATGAAACCTTCTGTCATCATCATTTTCATATTCGGCTTGACAGGTTGGGCACATCATAAACTTAGAGATAGTGGTATGTTCTCTTTCAAATGGAAAAGTCTCGGTAATTGACCATCGAGGACCACAATTGACACATGTTGTAAAAGCATATTGAAACCTCCTGTTTTCAGGATCTAAAATCTCAAACCTACACTCAGAACAAATGCCAAAATCAGGGGTAAGAGCCAAATTCAATTTGTTCGTTGTTTTGGTAGGAATAATTAAGAATGCATCATAACTGACATAATTCACTTCTTCACAATTGTGCATTTTAATTCTCGCAAGCAGAGGTGGATTCTCCAAAAGCATCTCATAAAATTGAAAAATGGTATCCGTTTCACCAGACACCATTATAATTACTCCATTCTGATCATTTGAAACGTATCCAAATAAGCCCATTTTTTTCGCCAATTTACTGACGAATGGGCGAAATCCAACCCCTTGAACCCTCCCTTTGAATATAATTTTATATGATCTCAACATTCTCCATTTTTGGTGAAACAAATTACCACATCCTA
>CAYMKR010000343.1:0-2636 GCA_964390865.1 uncultured Flavobacteriaceae bacterium
ACACCTTTTTCAGGGAAAGCGTAGTTTGGTAGTAGCCCCACAATCTACTGAAATAATATCTCCTTCTTTTAGAGGTTCGCTGTTTGGTATTCCATGAACAACTTGTTCATTAGGACTCATGCATAATGTGTTGGGGAAGTCGTATAATCCTAAAAAACCTGGAATAGCGCCATGATCTCTGATAAATTCTTCAGCAATTTTATCCAATTCCAAAGTGCTGACACCCGGTTTAATTGCTTTCGCTATTTCACCTAGTGTCTTTGAAACAATAAGAGCGCTTTCTCTCATTAATTCGATCTCCTCGTGGGACTTAATTTGTATCATGACCTGTATTTTCTGAGGCAAAGATACTGTAAAAAGATATTGATCCAAAGAGAATCATTTCTACTATTTTTCAGAAAATGGTTTGGCTAAAAGTAATTTTATTTTTACCGCAACTAATTCAGGATCAATAGATTTCATACAGTCTAAATAATTAGGAATATTTTTGTTACCATAAATGGAAGTAGGTAAAAAGGGATATTTCTCTAGATCAGGAAGTAGGCTGTTTTCTATAGGCTGTCTAAAAGGAAGGAATCCAGCAAAAGGGTGTGTATTTCCCCACATGGTGATTACCGGAACGCCAAACATTGCAGCTATATGACCGTTACCAGAATCCATACTTAGCATGAGATCAAGATTACTAATCAGTTCTAACTCTTGCTGAAAATTTAAATTTCCTGCAATGTTGATACAGTTACTTGAAATGGAAGCCATTGATTCTAGCTCCTCTACTTCATTTTTTCCTCCTCCAAATAAGAAAATTTTGCAATCTTCTTGAGCTTGTAATTTTATGACTTCCTTCATAGAACTCAAAGGATACATTTTGGTCTCATAGGTGGCAAAGGGAGCGATACCTATCCATTTTGTATTCTTTTTCCCTGTTATTTGTTGAACTTTGATTGACATTGATTGTTTGCCTAGTAACTTTACTTTTGACAAGGCTATTGGGAGTTGTAATTTTTTACAGACCTCGGCATGGCGATCGATCAATGGTGTCATAGGTGAAAGACTCTTTGTATTCAAGGCAGTTAACTTTTTTCTTTCGGCCCGATCCTTGTCCAAGGAAACTACAGGGACCATATTTAATTTAAAAAAAGTAGAAATTACCTTTGACCTTAATACATTATGTAAGTCTGCAAAACAGTCAATTCCTAAAACCGACAGGTCTTTATAAAGTTTATATAATCCAATTAAACCGTTTTGAGAATTTTCTACATTCGCTGCATAAAAATTTACATCGGGTATTAAAGAGAAAAAGTTTTTAAATAGGGGCCTTGAAACTACGGTAATCTTAAGGTTGGGATATTGTTGACGAAGGGCCAATACAACAGGAACGGTCATCGCTACGTCACCAATGGCAGATAAGCGCATGATCAATAAATGTTTAGGATGCTTTAATTCATTTTCGAGCACGAAGTACAGGATTTAAATTATCATCATTGTACATTTTCATCTGTTTGTAAACTTTCATGTATTTGTCACCTTTATTAAAATCCTCCAACAATTCATCAATTGCAGCGCAGAGGTCTGTTTTTTGTTCTAATAAAACCAACAGTTTTTGAGCACACGAAGCTCGATGTGCTTCTGAAGCATCTGTTCTTTCAGCTTCTTCATTCATATGGTAAATCTTAAGCGCTAAAATTGATAAACGATCATAGGCCCATGCCGGACTTTCAGTATTGATCTTGGCATCGGATTTAACAGAAATACTTTTGAATAAGTCAAGAAAATAACTATCAATGAATTCAACCATATCAGTCCTGACCTGATTCGATCCATCAATGCGCCTTTTAATTAGTAAGGCTTCAACCGCGTCTATTTCCGGGTCACGAATAATATCTTCTAAATGCCATTGAACCGTATCAACCCAATTTTTATGATAAAAAAGATGCTTGATGTCTTTAGTCTCAAATGGATTATTTAAAGGTGTATCAATATGATCATTCACATGGTAATCGTTGATACTTTGTTCAAAAATGATAAGTGCTTCCTTTGATTTCATAATAAGAATAGATATTATAGCTAATCGAAATTCTGTTGTTTTTCCTTAACTCAAGGAGATTTTTTGCCTAATTGAAAGGAATAAAAATGTAATGATAGGCCTTTTAATAGGGCTATGTAAAGATAGGTTAAAAAACTAAAATAGATAAAAAAACAAGCAGAAAACACTGGCTTGTAATCAATTCAGAGGTGCAAAATAAGAAGTGGTAAAAGACATTAAAACCTAGCTTTTAAAAAAACCAAACAATCCTTTTTTTGATTTGTGTTCTTTAGGTTTCTCAGTTTTCAGAAGTTGTTGATAGATTTCACCCCAGCCCAATAAACCACCAACATTTCTGTCATCAATAAAGACATCGGCGTTTACCTTTCTACTGATGCTGCCATCAAATTTTTCTTCTGGATAACTCTTGTTAACAGCATAGAATTCCAAGCCGTTTTTTGTACAAAATTCAACGGCATCTTGCAGTCTATCTCCATACCTATAGGTCCAAAGAATTAAGCGATGCCCCTTTTGTTGTAATTCGAGTAAAGTGTCAAAAGCAAAAATCTTTGCAGTTCCAACTTTTGGATAAGCATCTTCTACAATTGTACCA
>CAYMKR010000344.1:0-2630 GCA_964390865.1 uncultured Flavobacteriaceae bacterium
AGTCAAAGTTTAATGATATGGAATCTTTGTTAAATTTATATAATAAGGTGTGTATAAAAATTTAAACTTTTTAATTATGAAAAATATTAGAATTTTAATATCCCTGTCGGCTCTGTTTTTTTCAGTATTGATATGGTCTCAAACAGGAACTATAACAGTCGGCATACAAGGAATTGAGAGCTCAAAAGGGGTACTTCAAATAGGTCTATATAACACTGTTGATGATTTTCCAGATTTTGATAAAAGTTTTAAAGGGGCTTCTATAAAATCAAATACATCTGGAGTTGTTCATTCATTCGAGAACATTCCAACGGGCGAATATGCTATTGCGCTTTGGCACGATGAAAATGAAGATAAGGAACTTAATAAAAACATGTTTGGTGCCCCCAAGGAAAGCTATGGCTTTTCAAACAATGTATTTGGCACTTTTGGCCCACCGAATTTTAAAGATGCTTTGTTTACTGTAGAGGATGGAAAAACAACTACGCTGAAAATAGTTCTTAAATAAATGTGGTTGAGTTAGGAGAAAAATGGTATAAGTGGATATTTCAGAAAATGCGTCTTAAGAATTCTGTTAGGTACACAGCCAAAATAATAAAGAGAACTCTGAAATTTATCATTATTTAAGTATATTTGGTTTATCAAATTGGTTAACCAATTTAAGCATCTATGAAAAGCTTATCAAACTTAGTATTCATTTTTCTTTTGCAATTCGGATATGCACAAGTTGTTCTTGATGCCGATGGACCTGGAAATACCTATGAATTAATTACTTCGGTACTGGCTCCCGGATATAATCCTATCGAAGTCCCAGATTGCAATCATATGGCATTTGATAGGCATATTGATGAGTTTTTTGATAACGATTTAAACACCAATGTTTTTCGCTTTTACATTCATGTAACGCCAGATAATGACCGATGCATTAATTTTGATAGACAGCGCAACGAAATAAAAACTTATGACAAATCACCCGACAACTTACTGGGTGTTGAAAATGAAAAAGTAATGTACAAGTGGAAATTTAAATTGGCTCCAGGATTTCAATCCTCACCAAATTTTACTCACTTGCATCAACTTAAATCAGTTGGAGGTTCATTAGAAAGTATGCCAATGTATACCCTAACCGCTCGAAAGGGAAGCCCTCACCAACTTGAACTTCGTTATGCAGAAACCAATAAGCAAATAACCTTAACAAAAACAGATTTGACACCTTTTATTGGTACCTGGCTTGACGTAACTGAAACAATCAATTATGGTCTGTTGGGTAGCTATGAAATAAAGATAAAAAGAGTTAGTGATGGTCAGGTTTTATTTGCCTATTCAAATAGCGAGATCATAAATTGGAGACAAGGGACTGATTTTGTAAGACCAAAATGGGGAATTTATAGAAGTTTATCCAACCCACAGGATCTTAGGGATGAAGAAGTTTTATTTGCAAATTTCAGCATCGAAGAACTAAAAACTTTATCTGTGAATGATTCAGAACTAAAACCTCATTCTTTTACTATTTATCCAAACCCCATTAAAAACACAATACATTTGAAAAACCTACCAGAAACAGCAGATTCAATAAAAATTTTCAGCTTGGATGGTAGAGAAATTATAGAAATAAAGATTGCTTCAGAAAATGAACTGGATCTTGATGTTTCATCATTTCCCAGTGGAACTTATATTCTAAATATCAGAGGGAAACAATTGAATCAATCAAAATTGATTTATATATTGTAGTTTAAAAGAGAAAATCAATTCTTAGATTCAATTCAGACTGGTTCAATGGTTTGAAAAGAATAATTAAAAACACATTGTTTAATGAAAAATGAAAAGCTAAATAAAAAGCGTCTTTTATTCGAATTTATCTCTATTACATTTGCTGTATTGTTTGCACTCTTTGTTAATCAATGGCGTGAGAATCATAATAATGATAAGCTATCTCAGAAGGCAGTTCTTAATATCAGACAAGAATTGGAAGAGAACAAAGAAGATATCCTTCTGTTGCTTCCACAACACACATCAGCATTAGCTTTAATCGATAGTCTTATAGCGGTCAATGAGAGCTCAGGCACCCCCATAAATGAATCTATTCCAGTAGAATTGAGAATAATGAGTTCTTCTGCATGGGAAATATCAGAAATTACAAATGCACTGTTTTATCTGGATTTTGACGATGTGAATAGTTTAGCCAAGGTATATGACCTTCAATCTTATTATGAATCAATTGTAAAACATTATATCTTAAATAGCTCGATCACATATCAATCTAAATCGGATGTAAAAAGGCTTAAAAATAATAAGCAGTTTCTAGAGACAATCATCCCCATAGAAAATGATTTGGAATTTTTTTATGGCCTTATGCTGACTGAGGTTTTGACAGAATAGAATTAAGCAAGAATACTTTCATAAATATTTTAGTCTGAATACCCCTTGTTGAGAAATACTTATCGAAAAACGGAGAAGATGCGTGAAAAGACATCTACGAACTTAATGTTAAGGAAGCCCTCGATAAAAGTGGTTATGAAAATTATATTAATGGATTAAAATAGCATTGAAAAACTGTGGACCTATAAATTGTGACATACGTTTATTCTTCTGGTAATTATCATAAAGTAAGGCAGTTAATGTTTGTTTTA
>CAYMKR010000345.1:0-2618 GCA_964390865.1 uncultured Flavobacteriaceae bacterium
ACGCCATAAACTGCATAAGGATCTGATGCACATAATACTGTGCACTTAATACAGTGTTTAAGTTCCTCAAAAGCGATATCACCATTATATGGCTCTAATGGGGAGGCTCCCAATTCAATCACGGCTACATCGGCTTTAATTTCATAAATTTGACTCAATAGCTGTCTGAGTTTTTTTCTGAATTTTTCTCTTGGATAAATCGATGAGGGTAATCCAACATCGACGAAATCAAAAATATGACTGGCACCCACATCTTTCAAAGATAAAGTGTCACGATACCTGCTAGCCCCTGTTAATTTACCAGCAACTATTTTCAAGCCGGCTTTCTTCAACTGATTCACGATAATTCTCGCAACTGTTGTTTTTCCAGCAGACATAGATGTTCCCACCAATAAGATAACTGGTAGATCAAATTTTTTAAAAGGAACCGTTTTGACAAAATCATCCATTTTACAAACCTTTCCATTCTTGATGATATGTCCTAAGTATTCGATTTCAATCAAATTAGGAAGGTAGACAGATTTTGAAGTACACTTTCCTATCAAACCTCCTCCTGTCAAAAGGTGCATTATTCCATCTTCTTCAACCTCACGCCATGAACCCGTGGCTTCTAATGTTGCATACCTTTCTCCCAAAGCACCAGCGACCAAATCTTCTTTCATAAAACTCCTCATCCGTCCATTAATCAACTCTATTTTCATTTGATCACTACCCGGATTGGTAATTCTTCCCACCACGTAGTCTCCCGTTTTCCATTTGATCTTTTCGAGTTTTTTTACTTCAAAAGGTTTCTTATCCAAATCGCTGATTCTCAGCATTGATGAAAATATGTATTGTGAATTCATCTTATTAGTTTTTTCGATTAGACTTTAGTTTCTTCTACAATTGCCTTTGAAGATAAAAGCATAGCCAGCAAGGCTGTTCTCTCTATAAGTTTATCTTTAAATATAAATTCATGTCTTGCATGTGCTCCATCACCCACGGTTCCTAGACCATCTAGTGTTGCGGTAAATAAACTGGTTGTATTCCCATCTGATCCTCCTCCTGCAGTAGCCTGGTCAAGTTTCAAATTCATACTTTCGGCAATATTGCTCGCCATAAGCCATAACTTTTGATTTCTAATGGTTTTTTCCATGGGAGGTCTTCCAAACCCGCCCTCAATATGAAGACTTGCTCCACTGTGTTTTGAGCTCATATTGAGAATTTTATTTTGAATGAATTCGGCATCATCCATATTATAAACCCTTACATCCACCACGGCCATACTTTCTTCGGCAATCACATTCGCCGATGACCCGCCCTGTATCATACCAACATTCACAGTAATCCCTTTTTTAAAATCATTTAACTTAAAAAGATCCTGAATATGGTGGGATAATTCTACTATGGCACTAATTCCTTCATCGGGGTTCAGGCCTGCATGTGCTGGCTTACCTCGCACATTAATAGTGAACTTTCCAATTCCTTTTCTTGCTGTCTTTAGTTTTCCTTCAAAACCAAGTGGCGGTTCTAATATAAACGCACGACAAGCTATTTTCGAAATTCTTTTGATCGCATTTGTAGATTCGAAACTTCCAATCTCCTCATCTGAATTAATCAAAATAACAGGAATTACCGAGCATTCTATTTGTAATTCTTGAAGTGCCTTTATGGCGAAGATCATTTGTGTAATTCCGGCTTTCATATCAAATACACCAGGGCCTGATAACTTTTCATCAATTTCAAGAATCGGCATATCTTCTAATGTGTTTCGTTTCCAAACTGTATCAGAATGTCCTAAAAGTAGTTGAATATGTGATCCTTTTTTACGATTTATTGGTCTGGCATATAAATATCCACCTGTCTTTTTACCCGGAAAAATATGTGTAATAAAACCAAGTGACTCAAATGTTTCTTTCAATAAATTCATTATTTCCTTCTGAGATTTTGGGTCTCGAGAAGGGCTTTCACAGGTCACAAGTTTTTTTAAAAAGACAATCATTTCTTCCTGATGGTCTTTTAGGAATGCTTCAATATGTCTAGCAGCAGAAACTTTCATACCAAGCTATATTAATATCTTATCTCTGAAAACCTTTTGGATAGGGATAACTCAAAGTTTCCTTGATACTTGCAAATCTTCCTTGAGCAATATAAGCCAATAATGGATGATCATATATTTGTTTTTGATCGCCCTCGTCTGAAATAATTTTATAATTCTTATGAACCTTTGCACTGTTTATCTTTCCCGTAATCAAACTATAGTCATCAAAACCATCTATAATTTTATAAGAACTGCAATCAAGCATTACATAGGAATCCTTAAGGAAAATAGACCCTCCATCATTGCTTGTAACAGTTGGGATTTGATTCGTAATCTCATGAGAAAAATCTTTAACTTCACATCTCGGTATAGCGGCTAAAGAAGATAACAGGATTTGATCAGGTTTTACAAAACTTACAGAAAATCTTGCGTGTTTTTTTATATTGTGATATGTCTTATGGCGTGGCGTACAAACAAAACCGAAAAAATTCGAAAAGCCTAATGGTGTGACCATATGTTTAGGAGCAAGATCAAAGCCTTGATCTTCTTTTGTACCAATAACTACCAAGGGAGCTACTGTATAAAAGTGTTCCCAAAT
>CAYMKR010000346.1:0-2617 GCA_964390865.1 uncultured Flavobacteriaceae bacterium
AAGACCTTGGTGTTTAGGTAATAAAACCGATCAACGCCAAACCAATTCGCATTGATAATTGAGTATAGTATGCTAAATATTAAAATATAGAATTATCATAATCTGTTGTCTATAAGTTGTTTATATACATGGGTTAGCGATTCGGTGAATAGTGGATATATTCAATTTTCAACATGGGAGTCACTAGGGACCAACGAAGCTAATCCCTCTCCATATCATTATTAATGCCGCTTTTTTTGACCACACCTTCTTTCTGATTATATTTACTCGTAAAATAATCAGTAATGAAACTATTGTATCAAATATTCACTGTTCTTTTTATTGTCATCGGATGTGGACCGGATGTTAAAGAACCAATACCAGAAAGCCCAACCGGAGATAATGCCATCACTGCCTTTTATGGCGGTGGCATCATGTATCATGAAAAAAACAGGGAAAATGTGATGAAGGAATTGAAAAGTTCAGGCCTGTCGACCATCATTGTCTGGACCATTCACATCAATGCATCCGGAGATTTAAATTTTAATGCTGAGTTTCCTCTTGTTGAAAATGGGGTTTATGTGGGCGACAATACACATCCAAATTTTGCTAAAGACATGATTGATCTAAAATCTTCACCAACTGGTATCAACAGGATAGAATTTGGTCTGGCTGCTGCGGGATCAGATACATTTAACCATGTGAAAACGTTTTACAAAACAGAGGGGTTTGGCCCGGGCACTACATTATATAAAAACTTTGAAGCTTTGAAAATGGCCATCCCTGGAATTGACGCTTTCAATAATGATGATGAAGTGACCTATGATGTTGAATCAGCAGTGGCATTTACAAAAATGCTCGCCTCAATGGGGTTTAAAAATGCGATTGTTCCGTACAAGGAAAAATCTTTTTGGAAGTCACTGGTCGAGGAAGTAAATAAGGAATTCCCTGGTAATATCGACAGAAATTACTTACAATGTTATGCAGGAGGAAGGTGGAATGACCCGTGCTCTGACTCTTGGAACTTTGGAATAAAAATGATTCCGGGTTTATGGGGAGGACCAAATGGGATTTCTGCAAAAAAAGTAAATAGCGAATTTTTAGACTGGAAAGAGGATTGTTTTATTGAAGGTGGTTTTATATGGGATTATGAAAAATTCGCTTTAACACCTGAAGTCAATGAATATATAAACGCAATTAAGAACTGAATCGTTTTGATTTGTTCAACTCATTGTTCTTGCTTTTTTCATCGTTTGAATATCTAATTTTTATTAGTTTCTATAAATGGCACCGTCGGCTATCTCGAATAGCTAAATTGGTATTTATCATAGCGGCCAGCGCAGCTAATCCCTCATGAATTGATTCTAAAATCCGACAAGGCAAGTCGTAATGATTCATGCTAATAGACTATCCCTTCGCTTAAGAAATCATAAAATAAAAGATCATGATTACGTCAATTAGTATAACAGGAATCATCATATTAACGTTTATTATTGTTCAGGGCTTAATGAAGCAAGCTATTTAATAAACCATCCCTGTGAAATATAGGTATATCTATAAAAAGCGAGCTAAAATTTAGCTCGCTTTACTTCTTAATAATCCCTAGAGATTTAAAATTTGTTCTCTTGGATTACATCCCAACTATTTTCATTACTTTACTCAGCATCTCCGGATTATTTGAAATATAATCAATTGCAGCTGTAGTCAACTGACTATCACCCAATATAGATTTCATTACCCCATCAATAGAATCTTTGTTGTCTGCAATGATTTTGGTCAATGCATTAGCGGTGTCAGGATTTTCTTTTAAATAATTGATAGTTTCCTTTTGCAATCCTTCGTCCTTCTGCAAGGCTTCTTTAATTTGATTGTCTAATTCAGGATTCTCTTTTGATAAGGTTTCAACACCTGCTTTTGTAACGTCATCTGTTGTCAATGATGGCATGGTTTGCGAAAAGACTGTTGTCGAAAATGCCATTACTAGGATTAAAATAAGTACTTTTTTCATAAGTTATTTGTTAAAGTTTTAGTCCTGCAAAGATAAGGAGAAATGTCTAACAAAAATGTAATCAATCATAAGTAGCACTCAAAACACAAAAGGTTAAATCAACTCCAAAACCTTTTTCGACAATTAAGACAAACCAATTATCCTCTTCTTGCTTAGGATAGATAATTGGATTGGATTAAATTAGTTCTCTAATTCTGAATATGCCTTATCAAAATAAAGTGGATCCATGGGGAAGTTTACAAGCCGTTTCATCAAGAGGTATGTTTCTTGGAAACAGAGGTGTTCTGCATAACGAAAGTCAAGAAATTATTGCCACACATAGAATAAAAGGGTGGGTGACTTGCTTATTGGAGTTTAAGGAACGCCATAGAAAGATCATGACCCCAAAAAGGTATACTGAATTATTCTTTCTCGATGAGGCCACAGCCTTTGCAGCTGGGCATAGACCTTGTGCAGAATGCAGGAGAAAACGCTTTAATGAATTCAAGTCGGCATGGTTTGAAGCCAACAAGAGTTTAGTTAAAAACGAAAAGCTTTCAGCACCTAATATGGATAAAGTAATTCATGAAGAAAGAATTTTCAAAAAAGAAAAAGTAACATTCAATGCAAAATTAAGCACGCTCCCAACTG
>CAYMKR010000347.1:0-2601 GCA_964390865.1 uncultured Flavobacteriaceae bacterium
AGGTATCTAAAGCATCTTTTGCATGTTTGACTAAGATAATTTCTGTTGAGGTTAAACCCGTTTGACTATTATTGACGTAAACTCTTGCAGTACGCAAGCGTTGCAAAGGAGTCATTTCTGGATTTCTAGTGATTCCTTGACGTTTATCAATTTTACCTAAGTATTTATCGATAAGGCTATCAATAGATTTTACGATCGCTTTTGACGTTTTGATTTGGTCTTTGTAAGCCGTCTTATCTAACTTAGAAAGGGTTTTTCTATAAGTCTCAGCAATTGTTTTACTTTCTACTAATTGTTGAACAGCAATAGCCGCAGTTTCTTGCATTTTTTCTAATTCTTTAGCTGCCTCATATACGTCGCCGATATTCTTTTGTGAAACCTCTAATCTTGGATCAGACTCTACTTTTATGTTCGTTTCAGACATTTGGTCTCCATAATGTAAAACTGCTCGGTAAGTACCAGGTTTTACTGTAACTCCACCAGGTTCTCTTGTTTGCTTTTTAATAGTTCGAGAGGGTCTACTAACTCCTGCTTCATCCATGTTCCATCTCCATTTATGAAGCCCATTTTCTTTCGGTGCTTTTGTTTTTAATGTTCTTATTAAACGATCGCCATCATATAATTTGAGTGTTAAAGAATCCCAAGTGATTTTTCCTGTGTCTTTTTCAGAATCCATTTCTTTGACTGCCTCATCTTTGTCTTCATCGTCTTCGTCCTTTTCTTTTTTCGCCTGTTCGCTCTTATTAAATACATATGAAAAACGAGCACCTCTAGCACGATTTTCACCATGATACATGGCGTCAGCGCCAAAACGACTTCCTGTAGGTTGTTGGTATGCTGCTTGGTAAGCTGTTGGTGGTTCAAATAATGTAATATTTGAAGTTATTACTGAGCTGTTTTTTGCCATTTCACGTAATGGTCTAATATCATCTAAAACCCAAGCTGCACGGCCAAATGTTCCAATGACTAAATCATGCTCTCTCGGATGAATTACCAAATCTTTAACTGAAGTTGTCGGGAAACCTTCCGTCCATTTCGTCCATTTTTCACCTGCATTAATCGAAATATACAAACCGTCGTCAGTTCCTAAAAACATAAGATTCGGTTCTACCATATCTTCAACTATAGCTAAAGTATAACTTTGCACATCATTTTCGTCAACAATACGCTCCCACGTTTTACCATAGTTTTTTGTTCGGTAAGCATAAGGCATATAGTTAAAACGTCTGTAATCATTGGCTATTAATAAAGCTTCGCCTTTGTTCTTGTTAGATGCTTTTATTTGAGCAATCCAGCTTCCTGTTGGTAAGCCTTTTAAGTTTTTAGAGACATCAATCCAAGAGTTCCCTCCATCTTTTGTGTAATGTACACGACCATCATCAGTGCCAGCCCATAACATATCTTTCTCAACGACTGAGGGTTCAATGACCAAAACAGTGGTGTGATTTTCAGCTCCTGTGGCATCCATGCTTAGTCCACCACTTTCAGATTGCTTTTGTTTTTCAGGATCGTTAGTTGATAAGTCTGGTGAAATGACGGTCCACGTTTCACCTTTGTCAGTAGATTTATGTACAAATTGGCTTCCGAAATAAATTGTGCTATTATCGAAAGGGTCGATATTTATGGCTGAGTTCCAATTGAAGCGTAACCTAACGTCAGGGTCGGGATGCGTAGGTTTTACACCATAATTATTTCCTGTTTGCCAGTCGTAGCGACTCACACTTCCTTGTTGACTCATTGACCAGCCATAACGTGAATCGTCTTTATCTGGAATGACATCAAAACCGTCACCAAAGGTAATCTCTTGCCAGTAGCTATTTCTTATCCCTTGAGCGCGCCATACATAAGCTGGTCCGCGCCAAGAGCCATTATCTTGCATACCTCCATAAACATTATACGGGAACTCGTTATCTACATTAATATGATAGAATTGCGCTACAGGTAAATTACCTATGAAGCGCCAAGTTTTTCCACCATCATGTGTAATATTTAAGCCACCATCATTACCATCAATCATAAAACTTCCGTCTGAAGGATGTATCCACCATGCATGGTGATCGGGATGGACTCCGTTATTAGCGCCATAAGCAGGCATAAGTTGTGAGAAGTTTTTACCACCATCTTCGGAAACATTGACATAAGTAAATACAGAAAATACTCGGTTTTCATTTTGCGGGTCTACATAGATTTCAGAATAATAAAATGGACGATTACCGATATCACTTTTATTATTTATCATTTTCCACTTGAAACCTCCATCTTCACTTTTGTATAAGGCATTCTTTTTTGCCTCAACTAAAGCATAAATAACATTTGGTTTGTTTGGAGCAATAGCGACACCTATACGACCAAGATTTCCCTTTGGGAAACCATCATCTTCTGTGATTTTCTTCCAAGTTTTTCCACCATCATGTGTGATATGCAAACCAGAACCTTTACCTCCTGAATTAAAGAACCAAGGGTCTCTTTTATGCTCCCACATCGCCGCAATTAGTTTATTAGGATTGGTAGGATCCATAATTAAATCTGCAACCCCGGTTTTATTATTAGCGAATAAGATGTTGTTCCAAGTTTTTCCACCATCAGTAGTTTTAAAAACCC
>CAYMKR010000348.1:0-2577 GCA_964390865.1 uncultured Flavobacteriaceae bacterium
TATTTAAGTTTATATTAATACTTATAAAGATACTAATAATCATTCAAAAAAGCCAATACAATGAAGAAAAAGTGAATTATATTTCGCAATTTTGTATATCCATTCAATACCCATAAAATATGCCAAAAATATCATTAAAAGGGCAGCAAATGCCAGAGTCACCTATACGAAAACTTGTGCCCTATGCTGAGGATGCAAAAAAAAGAGGTGTCAATGTATATCATTTAAACATAGGTCAACCTGATATCGAAACCCCTGAGGCGGCACTTAGAGCTGTAAAAGAAAACGATATAAAGGTCTTATCATACGCTCGCAGTGAAGGTTCAGAATCTTATAGAAAAAAACTAAGCACTTATTACAAACGAAATGATATTGATGTTACTCAAAATGACATTATCGTAACCACAGGTGGCTCTGAAGCCTTGCTTTTCACCTTGGGCAGTATTACAGATTTTGGTGATGAAGTTATTATTCCCGAACCATTCTATGCCAACTACAATGGATTTTCAGTTGCCAATGGTATTAAGGTTGTCCCAATTGTTTCAACAATAGATACTGATTTCGCCCTTCCTGCTATAGAAGATTTCGAAAAATTAATTACTGACAAAACCAGAGCAATCTTAATTTGTAATCCTGGAAACCCAACAGGGTATTTGTATTCGAAAGAAGAACTTGAAAAGTTGAGAGATTTAGCCATTAAATACGATCTTTTTTTGATTGCAGATGAAGTTTACAGAGAGTTTGTTTATGAGGGAATCAAACATCATTCTATCATGAGTTTAGAAGGTCTTGACCAACATGCCATAATTATTGATTCAGTATCAAAACGTTATAGTATGTGCGGGGCCAGAATAGGATGCATCGTATCAAAAAACCAGTCGCTGATAAAGACAGCTCTGAAATATGCACAGGCCCGACTTAGCAGCCCCACTTACGCCCTACTTGCCAGTGAGGCGGCTCTTGAAACACCTCCGGAATACTTTAGTAAAGTCATAGAGGAATATGATGAGAGAAGATTGGTACTAATAAATGAATTGAGTAAAATTAACGGGGTGAAGGTATCCAAGCCAAAAGGTGCATTTTATTGTATTGCGGAGTTACCTGTTAAAGATGCAGATGATTTTGCACAATGGATGTTAGAAAATTTCAGTGACAATAAGGAAACTGTAATGGTAGCACCTGCAAGTGGATTCTATTCTACTCCCGGTTCAGGAAAAAATCAAATCAGAATTGCCTACGTTCTGAACAAGGAAAGTTTGATTCGTTCGGTTGAATTACTTAAACTTGCATTAGAGCAATATCCAAATTAATGTTTCAGAAAAACGTATCTCTCAAGTCCTTAAATACTTTTGGCATTGAAGCTTCGGCAGAGCTATTTGCTGAAGTTGACTCAGTGAATGAACTGTCAAAAATTGTTTCATCTCACAAAGATTTGTTTATACTAAGTGGAGGGAGTAATATTTTACTCACTAAAAATATCAAGCAGCCCGTTGTATATCTTAATACCAAGGGAATTGAAATTATTGATAGGGCACCTGATCACGTTTTGGTCAAGGCTCAAGCAGGTGAAAACTGGCATGATTTTGTCTTATGGTGTTTATCAAATGATTTTGGAGGATTAGAAAATTTATCATTAATTCCTGGAAATGTAGGAACCTCCCCTATGCAAAACATTGGTGCTTATGGAGTTGAAATAAAGGATCATTTTGAATCCCTTGAAGCCATGGAGATTCGCACAGGTAATATCGAAACATTTACATCAAAAAACTGCTCATTTGGTTATAGGGAATCCGTCTTTAAGAATGATTTAAAAGGGAAGTATATTATACTGAATGTCACTTTTAAACTTAGTACATCTGAACATCAAATTAATGACAACTATGGCGCCATCAAAGATCAATTGGCTTTACAAAATGTGAGCAAGCCGAGTATTCAAGATATTTCAAATGCGGTTATTGCCATTCGTAAATTGAAATTACCAGATCCCAAGGAAATTGGAAACAGTGGTAGTTTTTTTAAAAACCCTGTTATTTCTATTAAGCATTTTTCTAGGTTACTCGAAAAAAACACTGACATCCCACATTATAACATATCCAATGAATTGGTAAAAGTTCCTGCTGGATGGCTTGTGGAGCAATGTGGATTTAAAGGTAAGCGATTTGGTGATGCCGGGGTACATAAAAATCAAGCCCTAGTCTTGGTTAATTACGATAATGCGAACGGCTCAGAAATTCTCAATCTTGCCAAAACTATTCAATCTGAAGTTGTTAAAAGATTTACTATTAATTTGGAAATGGAAGTGAATATCATTTAATTGAAAACCTACTTTAATCAAGTCTTTACAACGTTGATTCAGGCGAGTATCAATTTATTTCGGTACCTTAGAAGTGCCTTTCTATTCTCTAAAAAAATATTTTTCTACTAAACATAAAATCGAAAATAATCTATTTTCTTTGATAATCAGCACCTTCCATTAAGACTATTTCTCACAAGTAAAAAAAAATAAATAAGACCTAACATAAGTCATAAAATACTTGTCATATATTTTCTTAACTTTATACAAGAGAACATTTAAAG
>CAYMKR010000349.1:0-2539 GCA_964390865.1 uncultured Flavobacteriaceae bacterium
TGATGATTAATAGTATAGAACCATCAAATTTTGATGAAGGGACCTGCTATATTGCTGGAACAAGATACAAATTAGGTGACTTTAAGCCTTATTTGTATAAAACCACAGACTATGGAAAGACCTGGGTTCAGATAATTAACGGTATTGATTCAGAGCATTTTACAAGAGTTCTTAGGGAAGATCCTTCTCATGAGGGATTGTTATATGCTGGTACTGAAACGGGTATGTATGTTTCATTCAATGATGGATCGTCTTGGCAAAAATTTCAATTGAACCTACCTATAGTGCCTGTTACTGATTTAACGATTAAAGATAATAGCTTGGTGGTTGCCACTCAAGGGAGAAGTCTCTGGATGTTAGACGATTTGACTGTTGTACATCAATTGGAAAGAGCAAAACAAGGAGGTAAGAATTATTTGTTCGCGCCAAAAAAAACCTATAGAACGAAGGGTAGCGGAGGAAAGGAATCAAAAACAACAGGAACAAATTTAGAAAATGGTGTAATTACTTATTTCAATGTTGCTGAATATGATGAAAAGAAAGACAGTGTTTATGTAACTTATCTCAATATAAAAGGAGATACTTTAGCGTCTTTTACTTCTTTTGATAAAAAGAAAGAGAAGCAACTAAAAATGGAAAAAGGGGCTAATAAGTTTGTTTGGAATTTAAGAACTGAGGGTGCTGAATTGCTTGACGGAATGATATTATGGTGGGCTAGTTTAAATGGTGCAAAAGTAGTTCCCGGAGATTATCAAGTAAGTTTAAAAGTGAATAAAGAAACACAAAATCAAAACTTTGAAGTTCTTGTTGATCCTAGATCAGAGGCTAGTATGGCTCAAATAAAAGAACAATTTGAGTTTGTTTCCGATGTCAACAAAACTATTGATAGGGCACATCAATCTATCAAGAAGATTAGGAAAATCAATATCCAATTGGAGGCATTTATTAAACAATACGAAGAGGAGGAAAAAGTAAAAGGCTTAGTTATTAAGGCTAAGGATCTGAAGGATTCTTTTTCTGAAATAGAAAAGGCATTGTACCAAACTAAGAATAAAAGCAATCAAGATCCTCTTAATTTCCCAATTAAACTAACCAATAAATTGGGCCATTTAAATAGCCTGGTTACTTTAGATGATTTCCCACCTACTGCCCAAGACATTGTTGTTAAAAATGAATTGAGTAGCTTGATCGAATTAGAATTAGATAAATTTGATACACTGATTAGTGACGAAATTAAAGGATTTAATGATTCTTTTAATGAACTGTCTTTAGATTATTTAATCATGGAGTGAGATAACATATTCAATGAAACGACTTAAATACATATTTGTTTTTACCCTTCCATTAGTGGTGTATTTTTCATTTAACAGCCAGGGAATGATCACTTTTAGTCCGATAGTTTTTGCCTTTGTAATTATTCCTGCCATTGAACTTTTTTTAAAACCAGATAAAAGTAATTTAGATCAGGAAACCTTACTAAAAGAAAAGAAGTCTAAGGTGTATGACTGGATATTGTATTTAGCTTTACTTGTGCAATTATTAATGTTAATTTCATTTTTGTTTGTGATTGATTTGACGCCTTTGATGTCAATTAGCTTTGTAGGGAAGGTGTTTTCAATGGGTTTATTATGTGGTGTTTTAGGGATTAATATTGGCCATGAATTAGGGCACCGTTCGTCTAAAATGGAACAATTTTTAGGAGAGTTATTATTATTAAGTTCTCTTAACACTCATTTTCTACCCTATCATAATGAAGGCCACCACCGAGAAGTTGCCACTCCAGAAGACGCTGCAACCGCTAAAAAAGGCCAATGGTTATATTCATTTTGGATTACTTCTCATTTTAAGAGTTATGCCAAAGCCTGGAAAATTGAAAATAATAATATGAGGCGGAAAGGAAAGTCGATTTTATCCTTGTCGAATAAAATGATTGTCTATACAATTGCTAATGTGTTAGTAATTAGTTTAATTTATTTTCTTTTTGACTTTAAAGTCCTCTTGGCCTTTGTATTGGCAGCTATTATAGGGATTTTACTTCTAGGAACTGTTGACTATATTGAGCATTATGGCCTTTTAAGAAAGATTAATGAATCAGGAAGGTACGAAAGGGTAAAGCACCATCATTCATGGAATTCTGATCATCAATTAGGTAGGTTAATGCTATTCAATCTGTCGAGACATTCTGATCATCATTATAAGTCGAGTAGAAAATACCAGCTTTTAGAATCACAGCCAGAGAGCCCTCAATTACCTACTGGATATCCTGGAATGATGTTGCTAGCAATCGTTCCACCCTTGTTTTTTTGGGTGATGAATAAAAGAATTTATTCAAACTAGGACAAACTCTTGTTGTTCTTTTACTCCAAATCCCCGTTTCTAGGGTTTTCCGTAATAATTCTTCTTACTGGAGCAGGAGCTTGAATACCTTCCTCTTTCAACTTTTTAAAGATTTCTATTGCGATTGTACTATCCGTTTTTAAGGTGTCAGAAAAGGTGGTCCAATACAAGAGAGCGAAATCAAGATTCCCATCCAGACCAT
>CAYMKR010000350.1:0-2522 GCA_964390865.1 uncultured Flavobacteriaceae bacterium
CCTCTTATGAAATTGAATCTTCAGCCGGTACCAAGGGTAAAAAATATTTCGAAAACAAGTTTTCCGAGGTGTAATGTAAAGCCTTGGAAGCTAGTAGCTATTCTGGAAATGGTTCCAAAGATCCGCATGCCAGAATGAAAATCAGCGAGTATATTGATCGCCTTATAATAACAGGCTACATGTCCATTCCTAGTTCAACGTCTAGTTTTTCTGCAAGAATTTTATTAATTCTAGGTTTTAAACCTGCAATTTTAATTTTTTCAACCACATCATTACAAAAAGCAAATAGCATTAGAGCCTTGGCTTCCTTTTGAGGAATCCCTCTTGATTGTAAGTAAAATAAGGCACTATTGTCTAATTGCCCAATTGTACATCCATGTGAACACTTTACATCATCTGCAAAAATTTCAAGTTGAGGTTTGGCATTTATACTGGCCTTGTCTCCAATGAGAATATTATCATTTTGTTGATAAGCATTAGTCTTTTGCGCAAGTTTATCAACGATTACTTTACCGTTGAATACACCGGTGGAACTATCATCATAGATTCCTTTATACATTTCATGACTTTCACAATTTTCTTGTTTGTGATGAACAAGTGTGTGGTTATCAACGTGTTGTTTAGATCCAATAACAGTAATACCATTTAAATTCGAGGTAATATGTTCTCCTTCTTGATGAAATTCAAGATTGTTTCTTGTAATGTTTCCTCCAAATGTAAAGGTGTTAATTGAAACAATACTACTATCCTTTTGATGGACATATACATTGTCAATGATAGAAGAAGTTTTTCTGTCATTTTGAATTTTGTACATGTCAATAATCGCTCTTTTATGTGCAAAAACTTCAGTAACCGCATTTGTTAATACCACGTTGTCACTAAGGCTTTGATGACGTTCATAAATTTGAACATGAGAATTTTCTCCAACGACAATCAAGTTTCTTGGTTGAAGCATAATCTCTTTTTCATTTCCTGTTGAGAAATGCAAGATTTGGATCGGTTTTGGAAGAACCACGTTTTTAGGAATATTGACAAATGCGCCTTCCTTTGAAAATGCTGTATTCAATGAAGTTAAACTATCATCTTTAGAGGCAACCGTTCCAAAATAATGATCTACCACCATTTTATATTTTGGTTGCTTAAGTGCAGAAGAAAGAATGCAGATATCTACTCCTTCATGAGTAGTGTCAGATAAAAAAGAACTGTATACACCATCGATAAATACGATTTTATACGATTCAATCTCATGTAGAAAGAAATGTTTAACATCTTTAAATTCGACTGTTGCGTCTCCAGCAGGGAAAACACTGTAATCGTTCTTCACAAGACTGTTTAAAGACGTGTATTTCCATTCCTCATGTTTTCTACTCGGGAAGCCTGTTTTTTCAAATTGCTCAATAGCCTCAGTTCTGATCCCGTGAATTTTTGAATCAAGATCAACATTTCCTTTGTTTTCAAAGGCCATAAATGAGGTAACTAATTTTTCTTTTAAATCCATATCGCATCAACTATTTCAACCAATCGTACCCTTTATCTTCAAGCTCATGAGCTAATTCTTTTCCACCAGATTTGACAATTTTACCATTGTGTAAAACGTGTACAAAATCAGGCACTATATAGTCTAAAAGTCTTTGGTAATGTGTAATTATGATTACAGCATTATCTTTACTCTTTAATTTATTGACTCCATTGGCAACGACCTTAAGAGCATCGATGTCTAAACCGGAATCTGTTTCGTCAAGTATTGCCAAACTAGGCTCTAGCATGGCCATTTGAAATATTTCATTTCTCTTTTTTTCACCACCCGAGAAGCCTTCATTCAAAGAGCGAGAAAGGAATTTTCTATCCATTTCTAAAAGTTCAGATTTTTCCCTGATCATCTTCAACATATCCTTGGCAGGTAGGTCATCAAGTCCTTGGGCTTTCCTTTTTGCATTGATAGCGGTTTTGATAAAATTAGTTGTGGTAACACCTGGAATTTCAATAGGATATTGGAAAGACATAAAAATCCCTTTATGAGCTCTTTCATCAGGAGACAATTCAAGAATGCTTTCATTTTGAAATTCGATGTCACCATCCAAGACTTCATAGGTCTCGTTTCCGGCAATAACCGAAGAAAGTGTGCTCTTCCCTGAACCATTCGGTCCCATTATTGCATGAACTTCTCCAGGTTTGACCTCCAGATCAATTCCTCTTAGGATTTCCTTATCCTCTATGCCAGCGCGCAGATTTTTTATTTTAAGCATGTATTTTAATTTTTTTGATCCTTAAACTTTTTTCAGAGTAATCTAAATCAATATGTTTTATTCAATTATTATTTTGACAATTTGAAAAATCCTAACCAACAGATCCTTCTAAAGATATTTCTAACAATTTTTGAGCTTCAACGGCAAATTCCATCGGTAGTTTATTCAATACTTCTTTGCTAAATCCATTAACAATCAAGGCGATAGCTTTTTCTGTATCAATACCTCTTTGGTTACAATAAAACAACTGGTCTTCACCAATTTTACTTGTTGTTG
>CAYMKR010000351.1:0-2509 GCA_964390865.1 uncultured Flavobacteriaceae bacterium
CTGCAATTCATGAAGCCATTTAAAGGAAATAACTGGCAACAGTTATATCAAAAACCAGAATATATAATCTGGTGTGGTTATGCTTTTGAAACAATTTGTTTGAAGCACAATACAGAGATTAAAAGAGCATTAAAAATTGAAGGTATATCATCAAAAAATTACACATGGAGCAATTCCAAAGCTCAAGTGGATATGGTAATTGATCGGGATGATAACTGGATTAACCTGTGTGAGATGAAGTTCTACAATGATGAATTCACCATTGATTCAGGTTACCTGAAAAAGCTCGAAACAAAAAAAAGAGAGTATAGAACAGATAAAGCAGGAAGGAAAGGTATTTATATAACAATGGTGACGACACATGGAGTTAAGTCCAATAAAAATAGCATAGCCATAGTTGACCATGACCTAACAATAAAGTGTTTATTTGAGTAGAAAGGGTACTGTCAATGTATCGCAATTCTTTTAAACTCACTGGTGACATCTTAAATCAGTTATTTTACGATGTCGCCATAGAATATAAAACCTCCTGTAATTTGAAAGGAGGCATGGATTGATCAACGATCAAGTTATGGAAAAACGGAGGGCCACTTCAAGCCGATTTTCATTATCCCATTTAAGATCCAGGAGGTTTGTATCTTACATTAGATGCCATATAACGGCTAAGGGTGGTGAGTGATTCCATTTTTTCCAGTAAGCATCTGATCCGAAGTTGAAATTAGTCACAGCATAATCACAAAAGAATATAAGAGAATCAATATATTAGTTGGGATTCCAACTAGTATATCTATTTTTGCTTCATGGAAAATGGAAAAGGCAAGAATCAAGCGTCAGCTGGACGATTAATCAATGAGCTGTCAAGGGGAGCTCATATGTATTTTCAGCATGAATTTAAAGAATATAATATTGGTCCCGCACAAGTTAGAACACTCTTTCATATTGCATATAATGAAGGACAAACCCAAAAGCAGATAGGGACTTACTTGAGTCTTGATAAATCTTCAATAACATCTCAACTTCAGATATTGGAACGAAATGGCTATATCATTCGCACTACTTCTAAATTGGATGCACGAATGCAAGTTATTGGCATTACAGATATGACGAAAGAAATAATAGTCCCTTTACAGCAAGTACTTTCGTCATGGACAGAGACTTTACTAGATGGGTTTAATGAAACCGAACGTTCTGATGTTTTTAATTATCTGGACAGGATGAAGAATAGCGCAAAAAATAAACTATCTCAAATTCATAAAACACCCTTAGAGAAATAAGAATCTATGGCAAAAGAAAATAAGAATCTTACTCAAGGGAGTATTATAAAGCAATTGTTTGACTTAACATGGCCAATGTTGCTTGGAATGATGGGAATGGTGATTTTTAATTTGATTGACACTTATTATGTTGGTAAACTAGGTGTTCAAGAACTGGCTGCAATGAGTTTTAGTTTTCCGGTTGTAATGTTTCTCGGTGGCCTTTCGCAAGGTGTAGGTATCGGTACTAGTTCTTTAATTGCTCGAAATATTATTCATATAGAACGCGATAAAGTAAAGATGATGGCAAGTCGAGCAATTCTACTCGGAGTAATTGTTGTATTGTTTTTTGTAGTAGTAGGATTACTTACTATACGTCCTGTATTTAGTGCCTTAGGAGCTGAAAAGGAAGTACTTGATTATATCAACGACTACATGCGTATCTGGTATTTTGGCGTGCCCTTTGTTGTTATTCCAATGATTGGCAACAACATTGTTCGTGCAACTGGTGATACCTTTACTCCAGGTATGATTATGGTGGCTATCGCAGTAGTAAATGCTATTCTCGACCCATTCTTAATTTTCGGGTATGGACCATTTCCTGAAATGGGAATAAAAGGTGCTGCTTTAGCTACGGTTATTTCTCGTAGTATTGGTTTAATTATAATATTGGTGATTTTAATAAAGAGAGAAAAACTACTTACTTTTCATTTTGGGAATATAAAAAGTATTCTGTCCACATGGAAAGATGTATTGCATATTGCAGTCCCAGCATCACTAACCATGCTTATTACCCCTGTTTCAGTAGGAATAGTCACAAAAATTCTAGCAGGATTTGGAAAAGAAGCAGTTGCTGCATTTGGTGTTGCTTCCAGGATTGAAATGTTTGCGCTAATGGTTATCATGTCTTTAGGCTCTGTATTAATTATTTTTGTGGGACAAAATTTAAGTAAGCAAAAATTTCAACGTATTAATCAAGCATTTAAGATTGGATTAAAATTTTCAATGATATGGGGAGCTATCATTTTTATTCTATTGGTGTTCTTTGGTTTGGCAATCGCTTCGGCATTTACAAACGATAGTTTGGTAATAGAAATAACCAATAAGTATTTTCTTATAATAGGAGCAAGTTATGGTTTTCAAGGACTTGTTGCACTTAGTACGTCAAGTTTTAATGGCTTGAATAAGCCATATCCATCAACGGTATTTTCAGTTGTAAGAATGTTGGTATTATATGTTCCGTTAGCATGGGTTGG
>CAYMKR010000352.1:0-2508 GCA_964390865.1 uncultured Flavobacteriaceae bacterium
TCTTACCTCCTTCACTTGGAGTTTATGAAATATAGACATTGAAGCGTATTAAATTAGTTGCAAAAATACAAAATTGTTTGAGGATATCAGTAAAGATTTAGTGCTTAATGGCGCTTGGATATCTCGTCAGAAAGTTCATTTTCATCCGTGTCTCCATAAGGGAAATACTCTTTTAGTTTTTCTCCAGCATGAAGTATTCCAAGGGCCAGGCCTTTTGCGTAATTCCCTTTTACAAACTCATTGATCACTTCATCTTTAATACTTTCCCAAAAATTATCTGGAACTACCTTGTCTATACCTTCATCTCCAATAATCGCAAACTTATGATCATCAACTGCCACATAGAATAAAACCCCATTTTTAAATTGGGTTTTATCCATCTCTAATTGATAGAACAACTCTTGCGCTCTTTTGATTGGATCTTGATTAAGACTCTTTTCAAAATGCACTCTGATTTCTCCTGAGGTACTTAGTTCCGCTTCTCTGATCGAATCTACTACTTGCTTTTCTTGCTCTTTGCTTAAAAATTCTGCTACTTCCATAAGCCATTTTTGGGTAAAAAAGAAGCCAAAGCAATGCTTTGGCTCCATTTATATTATTTCAGTACTAATTAAAATCTACGGTAGGAGCGTTTTCACTTCCAGCCGCTGCCTGGAATAAGGCCATTGCATCAAAATCTAGAAAACCTGCAACCATACTGGCCGGAAACTTTTTAATAAAAATATTATAGTCTTTAGCCTGCTCGTTAAAACGGTTTCTTTCAACATTTATCCTGTTCTCAGTTCCTTCAAGTTGACTTTGTAATTCCAAAAAGTTCTGATTCGCTTTTAGATCAGGATACCTTTCAACTACGACCATTAACTTGCTCAATGCACCTGTAAGAGAATTTTGTGACTGTTGAAAGGCAGCCATTTGCTCAGGAGTAACATTAGTAGGATCTATAGTAGTTTTGGTAGCATTTGCCCTTGCCTCTATCACGCCTTCCAAGGTTTCTTTTTCGTGATCGGCATAGCCTTTAACCGTATTAACCAAATTAGGAATCAAATCAGACCGTCTCTGATATGCACTTTCAACATTGGCCCATTGCGTCTTGGCAGTTTCTTGTTTTTCTACCATGGTGTTGTTAAGGCCAACACCCCATCTGAATATTCCTATGATGATAACTACGATTACTATTAAGGGAAGCCATTTTTTCATGATAATCTATTTATTTAAAGTTGGTTTTTAATTTCGACAAGCTCATTCTTGATATCTTCAAGCCTCATGATGATTTTATGTTTTGAAAATATTTCATCAGGGTTTTCTTTCAATTTGTTTTTTGCACCTTCAAGAGTAAAGCCCTTCTCTTTGACCAAAAAATAAATCATTTTCAGGTTCTCCAGGTCTTCAGGTGTAAACAACCTGTTGCCCTTTTTATTCTTTTTAGGTTTTAAAACATCGAATTCGTTTTCCCAAAATCTGATCAATGAAGTATTGACGTCAAACGCCTTAGCTACTTCACCTATCTTATAATATCGTTTGTCTGGTAAGTTTATCTGCATTAGTCAAGTGATTGTCCTTCTTGCGAAGCCATTTTTAACATTTCCTGAAACTCTTGAGGTGAAAGATCACCATAATAAAAGTTAATAGGATTAACTTGTTGTTTATTATATCGAACCTCATAGTGTAAATGAGGAGCTTGTGACCGTCCTGTACTGCCGACATAACCGATTAGGTCACCTCGTTTAACCTTCTTGCCTTTTTTTACATTGTATTTAGATAGGTGTGCGTATAACGTTACATATCCAAAACCATGATCAATTCTTATGTGTTTCCCAAAACCAGATGAACCAGCATCAGCACGAATTACTTTTCCATTTCCAGTTGCATAAATCGGAGTTCCTTTTGGTGAGGTAAAGTCCATGCCCTTATGCCTCTTTCTCGCCTTAGTAAAAGGATCCAATCTCCATCCAAATCCAGATGCCATTCTAGTAAGATCTTGTTTGCTCACAGGCTGTATTGCAGGAATTGACGCTAAAAGTTCTTCTTTATCTTTAGCGAGATCAATAATTTCATCTAATGATTTTGATTGTACATAAAGCTGTTTAGAAAGAATGTCTAGATCTCGTGTTGCTTGAATAATCATTTGAGAATTATCAAACCCTTCAATTGATTTATAACGATTAACTCCCCCAAAACCAGCTTTTCGTTGTTCCTCCGGAATCGGATTAGCCTCAAAATAAGTCCTGTAAATATTGTTATCTCTTTTTTGGATTCCATCAAGCACATCTTCAGCCTGTGCCATTTTCTTTTCGAGTAATTCGTAATGTAGTTTCATGTTCTCCAATTCACGCTTCATTACTTTTTGCCTCGGAGATTCAACAAACTGGTACATAATAAATACGAGAAGACCTCCCATCATGGCCGAAGCCACAACAAAAACAATCATTTTCCTGAATTTATCCCTTTTTCTAAGCTCTATTTTCCTGTAGGATAAGGTATCAGAATCGTAATAATATTTTACCTTCG
>CAYMKR010000353.1:0-2481 GCA_964390865.1 uncultured Flavobacteriaceae bacterium
CTAACAAATATTAAAAAAACATATAAAGGAGGTGTCGAGGTAGTAAAAGGAATAAATTTTGCTGTAAAAGACAAAGAGTTCCTGGTATTAGTAGGCCCGTCAGGTTGTGGGAAATCAACTGTCTTAAGAATGATTGCCGGACTAGAAGAAATAACGGGTGGAGATCTTTTAATTGGTGACAAAAAAGTGAATAACATCTCCTCGAGTGAGCGAGGTATAGCGATGGTTTTTCAGAACTATGCCTTATATCCTCATATGAACTCATATGAAAATATGGCTTTCGGATTAAAAATTCAAAAAGTTCCAAAAGAAGAGATCAAAGAAAGAGTGATGGCCGCCGCAAAAATTTTGAATGTAGAACCACTATTAGACAGAAAGCCGGGAAAAATGTCAGGTGGACAACGACAAAGAATTGCAATAGGAAGAGCGATAGTGCGACGCCCTGAAGTATTTTTGTTTGATGAGCCTCTAAGTAATTTGGATGCAAAGTTACGCAGTAAAATGCGTATTGAGTTGGCTAAATTACATAAGAAACTAGATACCACTATGATCTATGTGACACATGATCAAGTAGAAGCCATGACACTGGGAGAAAGAATAGTTGTAATGAATGAAGGCGAGATTATGCAAATTGCCCCTCCAATAGAATTATTTAATAACCCTAAAAACAAATTTGTAGCAGAATTCATTGGTTCTCCTCAAATGAATTTCATTGCAGGAAAAATCGTACTTCAAGAGCGTAAAATTATATTTAAAGATAAAAACGGAAGTACTTTCGATTTGTCTAAACTACAATTAAAAACCTTAAAAGAAAACGCCGGAAAAGAAGTGTATTTAGGGGTTCGGTCTGTGGATTTACGTTCTGAAAAAGGAACATTAGACAACTATTCCATCATAACAGGAGACGTTGTAGCTATAGAGCTTTTAGGAAATCAAAAGCACATTTATGTTGATTATAATGATTCGGAAATGGTAGCAACGTTTAGATCTGAAGTTGAAGTCAAACCAAATACAAGTTTTGACTTATTTTTAAATCTAAATAAAACTTACTTTTTTGAGAAAGAAACCGGGACAAGGATTTATTAGATTACTTGTAAAGAAAGGATTGTCATTTGCATTAGATGCTTTAAAAGAGAACAATTTAAAAAATGAAATCAGAGTGATTGCTTCTGGTCTTTCTAATCCTTCTGAAATTCAACGAAAACATATTTTACATCTTTTGAATCCTAATAAAATCGTTATTTATATTGAGTTATATCTAGAGAGGGCACGATTTTATAAAGTTGAATAAATTAAAAATTTATAACAAATGAAGAAACGTTTATTAATTATTCTTATCATCATAGCAATTGCAATGATTATCATTGGTATTTCAGCAAAAATACTTCCTCCTGCACTTACGGGTGTTGGGTTTATTATTATTGCATTCTTATTTCACAATGAGAAAATATGAATTTAAATATTTCATATAAACTTTTAAACTTATCATAAATGCCGAATGATTTCTAAGAAAAATTTCATTTAAAAACTCTCGTGGAATGCTCTTGCCTGCAATACTCGAATGGCCTGAGAATGAACCCATGGCATATGCGCTTTTTGTACACTGTTTTACTTGTAATAAAAACTTAACAGCGGTGAGAACTATTGGCAGATCGATATTTATAGTATAAAAAAATCATCTACCATCACAAATCGTCTTCCTTATTATAAATTAAAGTTTGTTTAACAAAATTTGGAAAAAGTTAAACAATATTGTATCTTTACAAAATAATTTAAAGGCGAATATTAAATCCGCTTTGATTAAATACCTAAATTATGTTCGGACTATTCAAAAAGAAATCAGAGAAAGAAAAATTACAAGACCAATTTGATAAATTATTAAAAGAGGCTCATAGTCTTTCTACGACAAACAGAAGAATGAGCGATCAAAAAATATTTCAAGCCGAAGAGGTTATGAAACAATATGATAATTTGGTTTAAATTATTTGAAAAGAAGTGAAAAAGGATAAAAAACCAGACAACGTAGTTTTCAATCCTGAAACTCAAAAATACGATGCGGGATTAAAGTCCTATGCAACTTCTGTGGGTGCTCCGGTAATTACTACGAATGATACACATGCCTGGAAGAACCGAAGTATCAATAAAGTTAACCATAAAGTTCGAGCCAAGTATTTGGAATTAAAAGCTGAATATGAAAAAATGATGGCCGAATTCGAGTATAACAGACTCATATTCAATACTAAGTTTAGTTTTGAGCCTATTGTTGGTGAGATTTATCATTTATATCAAAGGGACAACGGAGAAACTTTTCTTTCGATTATAGCGCCCAATGAATGCAGTTTTAAAGCTGCGGGCAGTTTTTATTTAAATGCGGATCAAATTTGGGAAAAGGTATGAATTCAGCACAATTTTCTGAAAGAGAATTAGACCGTATCATAGAAATGGCCTGGGAAGACCGGACCCCTTTTGAGGCGCTTCTGT
>CAYMKR010000354.1:0-2472 GCA_964390865.1 uncultured Flavobacteriaceae bacterium
GCTCAAAAGTTCGCTTTTCTTTACCTCCTGATTTTGATGTGATGGAAAAAGTAATTAAGGAAGTAGAAAAACTTAAGGAAACCAAAATGCCAGAAGCAGATGCGCTCATTGTTTTCAGTTGTGGGGGAAGAATACTTTCATTAGGACCTTTAATGACTCAAGAACTTGAAGGAATAAAAAATGTATGGAACGTGCCCATGGCCGGAATGTTCTCCAATGCAGAGCTGGGTAGGGCTACAGGTGGTAATCTGGAAATGCATAACCTTACCACTTGTACTATTGCACTAAAAGAAAAATAAATGAATCAACAGCATCAAACCATACTCGAACTTGTTCAGCAAAATGAAAATTTAACCGCCGATGAAAAGAAGACGCTCATAAAAGCGATTAAGAAAGCAGATTTTGATTTAACGATTTCAGAATTCAAACTGGATAGAACGGAAAAAGTAAAACGCACTACTGGCATTTTATTGGAAGAGACCATTGAAGAACTGGAAAAAAAAAGAAAAGCTATTGAAGAAACCAATGATGCTTTACAACAATCCCTTGAAAATTTAAAAGCCACACAATCTCAACTCATTCAATCAGAAAAAATGGCTTCACTCGGTGAACTCACTGCGGGGATCGCGCATGAGATTCAAAACCCTTTGAATTTTGTCAATAATTTCTCTGAAGTCAGTTCGGAGTTGTTAGATGAAATGATTGAAGAAATTGACAATGGTGATGTAGATGAAGCCAAGTTGATTGCGAATGATGTAAAACAAAATTTAGAAAAAATTAACCATCATGGTAGTCGGGCTGATGGTATTGTCAAGGGGATGTTACAGCATAGCCGCACTAGTTCTGGTAAGAATGAATTTACTGATATCAACGCCTTATGTGATGAATATTTGCGATTATCTTATCATGGATTGAGGGCAAAAAATAAATCTTTTAATGCTGACTTTAAAGCAGATTTAGACAAGAAACTTCCACAAATAAAAGTTGTGCCTCAGGACATTGGTAGGGTTTTACTCAATTTGATAAACAATGCATTTTTTGCGGTTAATGAAAAGTCAAAAACTGAGAACAAAGACTTTAAACCATCAGTCACGGTAAAAACCAAGTTTGAAAATAATATGATCAACATATCTGTATCTGATAATGGTTCTGGAATCCCTGACAATGTCAAAAAAAAGATCTTTCAACCCTTTTTCACTACCAAACCTGCAGGTCAAGGAACCGGGCTTGGGCTTTCACTTAGTTACGATATTGTAAAGGCAATTGGAGGAGAATTGAAAGTTGAAACAGAACCGGGCAAAGGAACTAAGTTCTTCATAATTTTACCTGTTTAAGCAAAATAATGTTCCAAACGCTTAGAATAAGTCTAGGAATAAGCGCTCGGCCTCATTTTTTGTCTAAGCTTTTATTTTGATGGCTTAATAAAGTTATATCTTTATGAATATCAATTTATAAACAACCAATCCTTTTATTATGTCAAAGTTTACAAGCTTTCTAATCTTTCTTTTTGTATTTAATTTTTCGTTCTGTCAGTCTGAAATTTATGAGCTTCGGGTCTATGAAATGGATTTTTTTAAACCTGAGAAAGTACTGCATGACCATTTTCAAAATGCACTTATCCCAGCCTTAAATCGACAAGGGGTAAAGCATGTTGGTGTTTTTGAGGAACTGGGAGAAGCCTTGCCAAAAAAAGTATATTTATTGCTGGCTTATTCGGATATACAGGCCTTTGATGCGTCGGAATCATTATTGCTGAAAGATAAGACATATGTAAAAGATGCGGATGCTTATATGAAAGCAAGCCCTGATGAGATCCCTTTTAAAAGAGTTTCCAGTTCTTTGATTAGATCAACCACTGGTTTTCCAAATCTGTTGAAACCCTTAGATGATTCAGGGGTTTTTGAATTAAGAATTTATGAAAACTATAACGAAGACGCTTTGATTCGGAAGGTTAAAATGTTCAATGATAGTGAGTTTGTGATATTTGAAGATGTTGGATTGCCCATGGTGTTTTTTGGAGCAAATATTACCGGAGATCAAATGCCTTGTTTGACTTACTTATTGGCCTTTAAAAATATGGAAGCACACAAAGAGGCCTGGTCTAAATTTGGTCCACATCCTGAATGGCAGCGAATTATTAAACTTGAGGAGTACGCCAACACCGTGAGCAGTATTACAAGGGTGTTTTTGAAGCCCTTAGATTATTCACAGTTGTAGTTTTAAACTACGCATCTAACAAAGCCACTTTTAAAGCATTTATCAATTGATCAACTTCTTCTTTAGAAGTATAATGTAAAAATGAAATTCTAATGACACCAGGTTGCCTGGGGATATCCATGTCAATGAGTGGGCGAACCGCGTAAAAATTGCCCATTCCAAGCATAATTTTTTGATCAATAAGTGATGTGTAAACCCTCTTAATGTTTTTGTTTTTCGGTAGTATTGAAATGATGGGTGCCCTGTCTATTGAGT
>CAYMKR010000355.1:0-2466 GCA_964390865.1 uncultured Flavobacteriaceae bacterium
AATATGTGCAAGAAAACGAAAATTTGCTCAAAGAAAATGTTGTATTGATCAATGGTGAGAAGAATAAGGAATCAAAGATCGATAATTACCTAGCACAAAAAGCTAATCGCAGCGCCTTAGGAATGCCACTTTCCTTATACTTTTATAATTTTGGGAATCCTGATTTTGAAATGACATTTAATGAATGGATAGAGAATCACCCCAAAAAATATAACAGATATGAAAGTGTTTTTTCAAAAAAACAGACATTTGTTATTTATAACAATAAAAAAAATGTGAACAATTGGTTTATGAATAAAGGGGAGGCTCCTGTGATTTTTGATAATACAAAGGCCAAGAGATCCGCAAATACACTTAAAGATTATTTTATTTCTATAGGCTTTTTTGAAGCTGAAGTTGACTTTGCTACAAGAGAGGTCGGAGACAGAGAGTTAGCTGTAGATTATACTGTCAATACCAACCGGCAATATTTTATTGATTCTGTCAGTACAGAAATTGAGTCCCCTGTGTTGGATTCCTTATATGTTCAGAATAGGGAGAATTCATATATTAAAAAAGGAGAACCATTTGTTTTTGATGATTTTGAAAAAGAAGAATCTAGACTTGTTACTTTGTTTCGAAATTCAGGAATTTATCATTTTAATAATTACAGTATGGGATTCTGGACTGATTCGATCAAGAAGACCTATGTGAAGGATGTCTTGCTAAAAATCCCAAACAGACTTGTTAAAAGAAATGACACGGTTGTAAAAGAACCCTATAAGGCACAGGTTGTCAAAAGGGTAAATATTTATACTGATTTTTCGGTCAAAAACAGAGGAAAAAAAATCAAAGATTCGACGAGCTATAAGGGATATAACTTTTATAGTTTTGACGATATGAAGTTTAAGCCAAAATACCTGGTTAATTCATTGTTTATTACACCAGATGGATTGTATAAGGATTCTGAAAAATTCCAAACTCAGAATTATATTAGAAACCTCCAAACATTTTCATCTTCTGTAGATGTAGCTTATACTGAAAATGAAGATGAATCTCTTACTGCAGACGTCTATCTGAGCCCGCTTAAGAAATATGCACTAACCGTCGATTTGGATGCTACAACTTCTAACATAAAACCTTTTGGTATTTTAGGGAAATTTTCCTTTTTAGGAAGGAATATGTTTAAAGGCTCAGAAATCATGGAGTTGACTTTTCAAGGTTCCTTTTTTAATCTGGCCAATGATGCATCAAACAGCGATAATTTTTTTAATGGTTGGGAAGTACTGACCGGAGCTTCATTGCGTTTTCCTAGGATACTATTTCCAATTAATACCTCCAATATTATTCCTAAGTATATGGCGCCGACGACAAACTTCGATGTTAGTTTGAGTTTTCAAAAAAACGTAGGTCTTGACAGGCAGACAACAACTGCAGGGATGGCATATAATTGGAAGAGTTCAAAAAAAGTCGGACACAGATTTGATCTTTTTAACGCCTCCTATATCAAAAACCAAAACATCGATAATTATTTTCCAATATATGATTCGGAATATCAGAAGTTGGATGATGTTTCAGAGTCTGTCTATGGAATAGGCTTACCTAACAATGAATCTGATAATAATCAAATTTTCATTGGTTTTATGGATACATTTTTGGGTGACCCTACAAATGAAGAAAATTATCCCGATGATTATGATACAGTTTCTGATGTAGATGAAAGACGATCCATTTTGATAGAAGACTCCTTTGTTCCCGTAATAGGATACTCCTTTATATTTAATACAAGGGAGAATGTTAATGATAACAATTTTTCGCATTTTACTACCAGACTAGTTTCTTCGGGAACGTTTACAAACCTTGTTTTTCAAAATGAAAACGAAATAGGTCAACGTACTTTTCTTGATGTTCCTGTTGCTCAGTATTTTAAAGTTGAATTTGAGTATAAAAAGTATTGGGAATTAAGAGATGAGAACATTTTGGTTTTCAGAACATTTATGGGAGCTGCGGTACCTTATGGAAATTCATCAAACGTGCCATTTTCTAGAAGTTATAGTGCGGGAGGGAGTAATGAGATGAGAGCTTGGAGAACATTTGATCTGGGGCCTGGGGGTGAGTTAAATAATTTAGAATATAAGGTCGGTACTCTTAAATTGATAGGGAACATTGAATACAGATTCAAGCTTACAAATAAATTCAATAGTGCCGTGTTCATTGATGCGGGTAATATTTGGGATATAACGAATTCAAATTTGGTTTCTGAGGAGGGAAAATTCACAAGTTTAAGTTCGCTTAAAAACACAGCTGTTGGATCTGGTTTTGGTGTTAGATATGATTTTGGCTTTTTAGTCTTTAGATTTGACATTGGCTTTAAAACTTTTGAGCCCTATTTACCTTCTGACAACAAATGGTTCGTCAATTATAATTTTGGAAGTGCCGTCTACAATATTGGGATAAATTATCCTTTCTAGTCATTAGAATTTCGTA
>CAYMKR010000356.1:0-2463 GCA_964390865.1 uncultured Flavobacteriaceae bacterium
TATGGATGAATTCGCTTTCATCCTTTGTCCTTTTATAATCTTCATCAGCAAAATAAGAGCTTCTGGCCAAATCATAAATTTCGTTTCTATCTCCGGTTATCAAATGCCATTTATTGTCAATTGCCCCTTTCTGAGCAGCATATTCTTTGATTTTATCCACAGAATCAACCCATGGCATAACAGAATGTGATAATAACATCACGTCGTCATCATCTTTGTAAATCTCTTGAATGGCGCCCATGTTTTTCGCTAATATTGGGCAAATACTTGGGCAGGTGGTAAAGAAGAAATCGGTAATGTAAATCTTCCCTTCAAAATCTTTGTTTGTGATTGTCTTTCCATTTTGATTCGTGAATTTAAAAGGTGCCACCTTATGAATCTTTGAATAGTTTGGGTCATTTTCTGAAATCCATTCAGGGGTGAATTCCTCAGAATTATAAAAAGGCAAAACCTTGGTTTTATCAACTGTAGTATCTTTTTTACAGGAAATACAAATGGTTAATAATAGTATGATGAACTTTAATTTCATTTCATTGTGTTTTCATTAGTTACAACACTCCCACAGTTTTTTAAACCAATTAATCCATGCCTTTCTCCGTTTACAGTATAGAAATTTGCTCTAATTTTTTCATCAACTTCCCACATCCTTTGACTACCAGCTTCTTTTCCGTCTTTAAAATTAAAATGCTTGGCCAATACGCCATTTTTATGCCAATCTTTAACAGCTCCATTATACATTCCGTTGTTATTAAATTGATATTGAAATAGTTGCTGTTTATTTTCAAACCAGCCTAAATGAGTTCCCGTTTTTATTCCATTTGTATAAAACCGTTCAAACCACCTATTTCTATTCCGATACCAACCAAAATAATACCCATGTCTCTTTCCTTGATAATATTCAGACTTCGATTTTAGATTTTTATCTGGATAAAACTCATTTACAATTCCTGAATACGGATGGTCATCAAGTAATAAAATACCATTCATTACTTCAAAACCAGCATTGTCTCTACTCCTTTCAATCGGTGGGATCACAATTTCAGACATGGCAATAGTTTGTTTAACTTCCTTGTCTTCGCGACCACAAGAAATCAAAATATTAAATACTAATATGAGAAGTATAAGTTTTTTCAACGCCTATCTTGTTATATTTCCTGGGGTACCAAAAAAAGCACTTCCGTTTAGATAGGGGTCCTCATCCGTAATATGGTAATGGTAAATTCCTTTAGGGAAATCTTCTGTTGCTGAAGTATGCCCATGATAATCATCGAGGTCAGCATTGGTAATTATTGCGCCATTTTCTAGAGGCCCATAAACAGGGAAACCATCTGAAAGTAAACCTAAGAAGGCATCAGAGCCAAACTCTGAAGTTAAATAGGTTGGCTCAACATGATAATGATATTGCGTATTTGCAGGATGTCCTAACCATTGATCAAATGTGTTAATTTCGCCAGCCAATGGCTGATTATTTGGGCCTGCATATTGGTTAAAGAATACAACACCGTTTCTTGAAATTCCGATGGGCCCTAAAGGCGTTGTGCTTTTAGAAATTGCTTCTGCAGGATTGAGACTAATTGTAAACGTAATGTTTTGCTCTCCTATTGAACCTGGATTCTGATTCCAATCTGAATTGCTCCCTGAATAAGCTTCATGCAATAGACTTGATGTAGGCCAATAAGGGCTTGTGTGATTCGGTAAATCTGTTGTTGTAAAGGTTACCGTGTTTCCAGATACTGAATAAGAAACGGCATCGATATCATCAAATTTTGAAAGAATAGCAGAAATATCATAATCTGTTGAATTTATAGGATCGATGGTTCCATCTTCTACAGAACCTGATGAATCACAGGCTATTAAGGTGAAAATGACTATAAATAAAACGCTTGTAATTTTTAATATATTTTTTATTTTCATGGCGCTATTATGATTTTTATTTTAGACTTCTGTAATTGGATATGGTTTAATTGATTTGCAATTTAAAACAAGTCATTACTCATAGTACTTTAAAAAGCTTCGCGGGGAAAAGCGAAGCTTTTAACAAAAACTATCATTCAAAATTCTTAGAACCCAACTATTATTGATTCAAATAATTATTTACTGCTGTTGCTCGCTCTGAAGCATGCGACTTAAGTTGATTAATTCCATTTTGGAAATCAGCACCAGATCTTAAAAATGTATAACCGGCAATCTCAGTAGTTGCATATTCTTCAACCAAAGCAGCATAACTTGCATATTGAGATTGGATAGTACTTACATCAAAAGGCCCTTCGGCAATTTCTTGAACATAAGCATCATATGTAGCTTTATATACTTCATCTTGATATAAATATCCTATTAATGGCCATTGACTTGACGATACATCTGAAAAATCAAGGGCAGCTGAGCCTCCCATTTTACCATCTTGTAAGGCTTCATTATTATCCCAGGGAATCCATGTAAGTTTCCCGGTTGCTGAGTCATTAT
>CAYMKR010000357.1:0-2440 GCA_964390865.1 uncultured Flavobacteriaceae bacterium
TGAGCCCTGAAACTTTATCAAGAATAAAAAAATCTTGATTTCAATCAATTTTAATATGAAATTATAAGCGCATTTTTGACCAAAATATATACCATGACTTTTACAACAAATCAATTGTTAAACGATCTGAAAAAAGTAACCCAGCAAAACCAATCAGACCTAGCAATTCTTTCTCAATGTACCACAGAAGAATTGAACAAACGCAGCAGTCCAGACTCATGGAGTGCGCTAGAGTGTCTTGAACATTTGAATATTTACAGCGATTATTATATCCCGGAAATGGGGAAAAACATCCAGGAATCAAAATATAAAAAGCCATCATCTGAATTTAAAAGCGGCCTATTGGGAAATTATTTTGTAAAAATGGTTGGCCCTTTGGAGGGATCTAAAAAAATGAAAACCCTTTCTGCCTCCAATCCCATCGGGAGCAATTTAGACTTGTCTACCCTAAAACGTTTTGAAGATTATCAAGTTAAAACCCTTGAAGTACTCAATGGAGCTTCTGCAGTAGATTTAGCAAAAACCAAAAGCGGGATAAGCATCGCTCCATGGTTGAAAATAAAATTAGGAGATGCCTTAAGAGTGGTAATTATGCACAACAGAAGGCATATAATTCAAGCATTAAAAGCAGCAAATTAGTTTTGATGTATCAATGCTTATTTATGTTCTAATTGGTTTTTTTATCTTGCAATAGCATATTCAAAAATCCATGAACCCCAAGAAACTAGCCTTAGCCTTTTTTATTCTATTAAAGTTTCTGTTACAGTATGTCGCTATAAACCCTGTTTATGAGTTGCATCGTGATGAATTTCTGCACCTCGACCTTGGCAATCATATTGCTTGGGGTTATTTATCTGTTCCACCTGTTACTGCCTGGCTTTCATATGTGATTATTAGCCTTGGAAAGTCTGTTTTCTGGGTAAAATTCTTTCCGGCCTTATTCGGGGTATTTACCATTTGGTTCGTTTGGAAAATTGTTGAAAGTCTCGGGGGAAAATTATTTGCCCTTAGTCTAAGTGCCATATGTGTAATTTTTTCGGCCCTGTTGAGAATTAATACCCTTTATCAACCCAATTCTCTTGAGTTTTTACTTTGGACGGTCATCTTCTTTACCATAATTCGATACGTTCAATCTGATAACATAAAATGGTTGTGGTATGCGGGTGTCGCATTTGTGTTTGGCTTTTTGAATAAATATAATATTTCATTTTTGCTTCTTGGTTTAATTCCGTCCCTGCTTTTAAGCCAACACAGGAAAATATTTCTCAAGAAAGAACTCTATTTTGTAGGGGCTTTTAGCTTGGTTTTAATCGCGCCTAATCTTTATTGGCAATATCAAAACGATTTCCCGGTTATTTGGCATTTGACCACGCTCTCTGAAACTCAATTAATCCATGTAAATCGTGTGGATTTTCTCATTGACCAACTCTCCTTTTTTAGTGGAGCGCTTCCTATTCTCTTAGCGGGGTTTCTTTCTTTCTTTCTTTTTGAACCTTTTAAAAAATTTCGTTTTCTTTTTTGGACCCTTATTTTTGTACTGGTATTTTATACCTGGTTAAGGGCAAAAAGTTATTATGCAATAGGCCTTTACCCTGTTTTTATAAGTTTTGGAGCAGTTTATTTGGAAAATATTTTAGACAAAGGCTGGAAATTCTATTTAAGACCTGTATTGCTTTTGGTTCCAATCCTGGTTATCATTCCAGTGTTTCAGGTTTTCTTACCGGTATTATCTCCTCAAAAAATCGCAGATAATCCAGCTATGTTTGAATCTTTAGGAATGTTGAGATGGGAAGATGGAAAAAACCATTCCATTCCACAAGACTTTGCTGACATGCAAGGTTGGAAAGAATTAGCTGGTTTAGTAGATCAAGCATTTGATAGCGTTTCTGACAAGTCAAATACACTTATACATTGCGATGGTTACGGCATGGCAGGTGCAATCAATTATTATTCAAAACAAAAATATTCTGAAGCATTGACTTTGGATGCCGATTATATTAACTGGTATCCGCTTGATGAAATGACCATTAAAAATGTTATTCTTGTTCAAGGCCCATGGGATGATGATCCTCAGAGGAAAAGAGAAACGCCTTTATTCAACAATGTCTCTCTTATCGGCGAAGTAAAAAGCAAGTTTGCTCGAGACAAAGGGACCAGGGTGTACTTATTAAAAGGAGCCAAAGTAGACATCAATATTCTCTTAGAAGAAGAAATTCATAACAAGAAATTTTCTGATGAAAACTAAGTCAATTAACGAAAATGAATAAAGACCCTTGAAAAATTCTAAATTCATAGCCGTAACCGGAGGGACCGGACATTTGGGAATAAACCTCATCAAGGAACTACTAAGCCAGAACTTTAATGTAAAGGCTTTAATTAGGCATGCCTCTTACCCTTTTATTCATGAAAATTTGACATGGATTGAAGGTGATCTCGACAA
>CAYMKR010000358.1:0-2434 GCA_964390865.1 uncultured Flavobacteriaceae bacterium
CCATCCAACTCAGCTTGGATGGATTTTCTTTTTGTATAATCAACAAAGTTGAAAAGCAAATTGAAAGACTTGAGTTTTTCCCTTTTGATGACAACTCACCTACTCCAGATAAATTACTTCAGAATGTAGAAGCCGTTTTTAAAAAAGAAAGAGCGCTTCAAAAAAGATACGGTTCTGTTAACATTTCTCATGTAAATCAACTATCATCGCTTGTTCCCAAATCATTATTTGATGAAGGACGCATTCGAGATTACCTTAAGTTTTCTTCTAAGACATACACAAACGACTACGTGGTTCATGATGACATCGACAATCATAACATGGTTAATGTTTATATCCCATTTGTGAACGTGAATAATTTTTTTCTTGAAAGGTTTGGAAGCTTTGAATACAAACATTTTTCAACTGTTTTAGTCAACAAACTACTTAATACTTTCAAATTTAGTGAACACCCTAAAATGTTCGCACATATTGGAAAGAAGCAATTTGAAATTCTGGTTATAGCCGATGACAAGCTCTTGTTCTACAATAGTTTTAACTATCAGACTAAAGAAGATTTTATTTATTATGTCCTTTTTACTGCTGAGCAATTGGGGCTCAACCCAGAAAAATTTGACCTTGTTTTAGCTGGGATTATCGATACTGAAAGTGAACTTTTCAAGTTGGCGTATTGTTATGTTCGAAAAGTAAGCTTGATGGAAAATCGTTCAGAGTATAAATTCCCGCCAAACAGCAAGGAGGAAACCAAAAGAAGGCATTTCACGCTTCTAAATCAGTATTCATGAGAATTGTATCTGGAAAACACAGAGGACGCCGGATTACTGCCCCTAGCAACCTTCCTGTAAGACCGACAACTGACATGGCAAAGGAGGCCCTGTTTAATATTTTAAACAATACTTACTATTTAAATGAAATATCCGTTTTAGACCTTTTTGCAGGTATTGGAAGTATTAGTTTTGAATTTGCCTCAAGAGGATGCCGTAATATTGTTGCTGTTGATGCTCATCCTGGATGTATTAAATTTCTTGATACGACTAATGAAATATTAGAGGCAGGTATACAAACTGTAAAAAGTGATGTTTTTAGTTATCTTGAAAGAAACTCTCGCAAATTTGATCTTATTTTTGCCGATCCTCCATACGCTTTGGAAGAAGATAAATTTCATAAATTACTTGACCTTGTTTTTGACAGAAAACTATTGAAGGAAGATGGGCTATTGATTATTGAGCACAGCAAACAAACTAATCTTTCTGAGCATCCTAAATTTGAACGTTCTAGAAAATATGGCGGAAATGTTTTTAGTTTCTTTAAAGATGAAACAGTAAAATAATTATTGTTTAACTCCGTTTTAGACTATTCAAGCCATTTTCTAAATTCTTTGACTCTTTCTCTACTTACAATAATTTCGAGCTCAGAAAAGTTATTTAATTTGATTTGCAAACGACTATTGGTATAAGAAATAATATCCTTTATCGCAGTAACATTTACAATGAACTTCCGATTCACCCTAAAAAATTTTAATGGGTCCAATTCTTCATCTAACTGCTCAAGACTAAAATCCATTAAATAATTTTTCCTGTCTATAGTATAAGAATATGTAGCCTTCTGATCACTGTAAAAACATTCAATATCCTCTGTCTCAACCATTCTTAAATGTTGTCCAATCTTTATCGTAAATCTTTTTTTGTAAGACTTATCCAATGGATTGATTAGTAGTTTTTTAATTTGATTTATATCAACTAAAATATCATGTTTTTTGGGTTGATTTAATTTAAATTTACTTATTGCTGCCTCGAGCTCTTCATCATCAATTGGTTTTAATAAATAATCAATACTATTGAGTTTAAACGCTTTTAAGGCATACTCATCATAAGCGGTTGTAAATATGATAGCACTATTGACCACTACCTGCTCAAATATCTCAAAAGACAGTCCATCGGATAATTGAATATCTAACAATATCAAATCCGGATGTTCATTCATTTTGAACCAGGTCACAGCCTCTTCAACTGAATGCAACATGCCTTGAGCCTCGATCCCAATATCTGTCAGTAATCTCATTAGCCTTCTTGCTGAAGGCTTTTCATCTTCAATAATAATTACCTTAATCATATCTTAAATTCTTAGTTATCAAATTTATCATTTTCCATAAATTCTTTTATTTTTTTGTCCTCCCAATTTTTCGAGAATAAAACATTTTTCCCAAAAACACGCAACCAATGAGCAGCAATACCTATTCCCCAAAAAAACCAAACGGAAAATGTAGTGAACTGAATATCGCTTACATCCAAGGTTCCTTCAAAGATGAATCGTTTTATAATTCCTCCGAAACTCAAGAATATATTGACTGCTAAATACCAAAACAAATGCCAGTAAAACCCTTTAATATCTTTAACTCTTTTTTCTGCTATTCTATATAGCTCTTCGTCTGAAT
>CAYMKR010000359.1:0-2421 GCA_964390865.1 uncultured Flavobacteriaceae bacterium
ATTTTAACCCAATGACAGATTCCTTGATAAATGCTGATGGTAAGGAAATAATGCTCGATGAACCAACCGGTTTTGAATTACCTCCAAAAGGATTTGATGTTAAAGATCCGGGATTTTTGGCGCCAATTGAAGATGGTTCAGGTATAAACGTAGTGGTCAATGAGGAGTCAAAGAGATTACAATTGTTAATCCCTTTTGAGCCCATTGGTGATGAAGTTAAGGGAGCGAAATTACTAATCAAGGCTTTTGGGAAATGTACTACTGACCATATTTCTATGGCTGGACCTTGGTTGAGATTCAGAGGGCACCTTGACAATATTTCTGAAAATATGCTTATTGGTGCTGTGAATGCTTTTAATCAGGAAACAAATTCAGTAAAGAACCAGTTAACAGGTGAATACGGACCTGTGCCAGCAACCGCCAGAGCTTATAAAGCCAATGGAATTTATTCTGTTGTAATTGGTGATCATAACTATGGAGAAGGATCTTCAAGAGAGCATGCTGCAATGGAGCCTAGACATCTTGGTGTAGCAGCTGTAATTGTAAAGTCATTTGCTAGAATTCACGAGACCAACTTGAAGAAACAAGGAATGTTGGGCTTGACTTTCGCAAATGAAAATGATTATGATTTGATTCAAGAGAATGATATTTTTAATTTCACTGATCTTGATCAATTTGCTCCTGATAAACAATTGTCTTTAGAGGTTGTGCATGATGACGGAAGTAAAGACTTAATTATGCTTAATCATACCTATAATGAGAATCAAATAGAATGGTATAAAGAAGGCTCTGCCTTGAATTTGATCAAAAAAGAGAATGCTAAATAGGCTAATTTTGTTTATATAAAGTAAAAGGCTCCAAGTTAAATTGGAGCTTTTTTTTGTTTAATAGATAGGGTTAGGTTTGTTAAATGATCAAATTGATCAGATATATTCAAGGGTTTTGTAATAATCGCATTGTTTTACGTCAAATTATAAAATAATGTAGTTATGAGCCGAATATGGTATCTGGAAAATATTAATTTATTTAAAATTTTATGTCCTCACAAGTATGACATGTATAAGGATGACCATATATATAATTTGTATAACAAGAAGGACTATATCTATTTTGAAGATGATGCAGCTAGAAAGGTATATTTGATAGATAAAGGTAAGGTGAAAATTGGATATTATACTGAAGATGGCAGAGAGGTGGTAAAATCAATTTTAACTAAAGGCGAAGTGTTTGGAGAAAAGGCAATTCTTGGCGAGAATAAGAGAAATGAATTCGCTATTTCCATTTCGGATGCAACTAGTATTTGCCCTATACCAGTTCCGGTTCTTCATGATCTGATGCGGGATGATCAAAAGTTTACGCTGAAGGTTTATAAATTTATGAATTTCAGAATCCAACGTTTAGAGCGACGTCTTCAAATTTTAATGTTCAAGGATACTGAAACAAGGTTGCGAGAATTTTTAACTGAATTATGCGAGGATTATGGCTTTTGTTGTGAAAAGACTGGTAAAATGAAGATAAAGCATCCTTATACACAAAAAGATATTGCTAGTTTAATTGGTACCTCCCGGCCGACATTAAACTTGATTATGAATAAATTGAAAGAACACAAGGTGATAGACTTCAGACGAAATGAAATTCTTTTTTTACATGAGTCATTAGTACCGGCTAATTAACGAGATACATTTACTTCTTTATTTTCAAATACTTTTATGTATATTAATGTTTAAGTTTATTTAAAACATGTTAATATTTTGATAATCAATATTTTAGTTTTTTAAAACATTCAATTTTCTGTGTAAGTTTATGAGTTTAGTTTCGACCTAATGGAAAATTTTAAAAGACTAAATACATGAAAATTGAAAGAATTAGCTCTATAGTAGCAGCCCTGATTTTATTACAAACCTTATACTTTAAGTTTACGGCTGCTCCAGAAAGTGTTTATATTTTTAGCGAGTTAGGTCTAGAACCTTATGGAAGAATAGGAACGGGAATTCTTGAATTATTGATCTCATTATTATTGATTGTAAAAAGAACTTCTTTAGTTGGAGGTATTCTTGGCTTAGGAATAATTACCGGAGCTCTTTTTTCACATATATTTGTTCTGGGAATCGAAGTTCAGAATGATGGTGGATTGTTATTTGGCTTGGCCTTATTAGTTTTTGTTTTGTGTTTGGTAACGGTTTTCATGCAAAAGGAAAAATTATTGAATCTTTTTCAACGTTTTAAAAAATAAATTTATTTACAACTATGGAATTTATTAAAAAGAACCTTTCAAACATTGTTTTTATAGTGTTTATTATTTTTCTGTTTACGCCATATGGTTTACCGGTAAGAGCTACCTTGATAAAGGGAGTCAGTTTGATCACTACAAGGGTGTTTTCCATGGAGATTGAAAAGGAGGAGCAAGTGGAAATCAAAGAT
>CAYMKR010000360.1:0-2420 GCA_964390865.1 uncultured Flavobacteriaceae bacterium
GGGCGCCATATCGTTTCCAATGGCAATATCAAGATCGCCATCGTTATCAAAATCCCCCAGTTCTGTAGCATAGGTAGTTTCACGTTTTACACCCAAATCTTTCTCCACCGTAAAAATGCCTTTACCGTCATTTATAAATATCCGGTTTTGGCCGGGCCAGTGACGCCCATTGGCAACCAATATATCCTGGTCACCATCACCATCGATATCGCCGCTTGCGACGGATGCACTGCGTTCTTGATAGGTGCCGAGTATGAGGCGGCCACTGGTTTTCATTTCCGTTTCCTGTGAGGAACAAAAAGCACCCCACATACCAAGTAAAATGCTAAAAGTGATTGATTTCTTGTTCAAGGTATACCGTTTGAAAGCTACTAAAGTAATTCATAGTCTGCTTAAATATAGGGTAAATATGATTGAAATAACCATTTGAAGAAGTCATAGAGTACTTTACTGGGGCTGGCTTTATTCCTTAAGTTGGATTAGTCTATCGATGGTATTTTGATTTAGCGAATTCAATTCCAATGATTTTTTAAAATTTTTAATGGCCTTTCCTTTGTTGTCCATAAATATGCCTCCGCCAAACTATCAAAAAGATTTGCGGATTTTGGATATTGATTGGTTGTAAATAAAAGGACCTTTATTCCTTGCTCTGAACTATTCGGGTTGAAAACAAGTGGTAATCCGAGCATATTTAGATTATTTTCTGGAAGTTTCCTTGTAGGTTTTTTTTGCAAAGTTGCTTCATACAGTGCGAAAAGGGTCTTATAGCTCTGATTGGATACTAAATCGTTAAAACCCTGAAAGAATAAAAGAGTATTAGGGCTATTTTTGCAAATGATTAATTTTTGTATTCGCTAGTAAACACATCTCGTCATTTAGTTTTGTTAACCATTGGTTAACATTTTTTTCCAACCAGCCACGATGGCAAATCCAATGAGTCCTTGGGCTTAATCCTTTAAATCGATACTGGTCTTTGTAATCAAGATTGATTAGGGCCGAGTCGAATTCCCATTTTGTGGAGCCCTCTTTTCCACTGCCCATGTCTTTTTTACTTGAATATTCACCTCCTATTGGTTTTCCAAACCAATTCTTTCTTTCACCGTCTTGGAATAGCATTCCTGTTTTATTATAACCTCCTCGCGGCGTAACCTCATCAGTCTTACAATAAACATGGTAATGATTGATGCTTAAATCTTCCAATTTCGATCCCCCAACAACATTTGGTGTATTTAAGCTCAAAATATTAATCTGTGATTCTGGGCCTAAGATAGCCCTGATTTTTTCACTTGCATGGAGGATTATTGACCCTCCATGACTATGGCCCACAAAAGTAATTTTTTGAGGAGAGATCTTTAGTTTATTCTTTCGATGATCTATTTCCTGTAACAACCCTTCGCAAGTATCCTTTCTTGCTTTAGTATTATTAGCCCCATTCCAATCAATTAATTTCAAATAGCCTCGATTGCGATGATACCCAAATAATTCTCCAATTGATTGTACTACGGATGGATTCCAAACTTTGCTATTGACACTTGTGCCGTGCAAAAAATAGATTTCAGATTGATCATTTAAATATGAACTGCCCATGGTATATTATTGATTAATCAGTCAATTATATTTTTAAAATAGTGCATTGTTTTCCATTAAATTTACATTTTTTTAATATTTCACCATAACGGTTAGTAAAGAAATTGTAATCGATAACGGATTGCAACCAGAGAATTTATTACGATTTTGGCTATTGTTTTTATACATTGTTGCCAAACGTATGAATTCTTTACTATGGATATCGTAACTTCTTTCCGAATAAAGGTGAATTCATTTCAGTGCATATGAGGCTCCTTCGGACTAATTTTATTTTGCCGTTTCAAATCATGAGCTTCCCTTTGATCTGAGCATTGCCAAGACCATCAATAATAGATTCGTAGTGTATTAAGTAATCAGCAAGGGTTTTTTGTTGACAAGAAAAGAATAGGACAGAGATATTAAGAATCAGGTTTTGTTTTTTAATGGCATTTTAGTATTGATGCTAAGGGTAGTATATGCGGAGTGCTACCGTGCAGTGTCATTAAAACCTATATCGTGCAGCGTGCATTATATCCTGCTTATACCTCTAATACGTTTTCATTTGAATATTTATCCTCAATCTTTTTTTTGCCAATATTAAATTTAGATTCGAATTCTTGTAAATTAATTTGGCCTTTTTGATTTTCTATTTCCAAATCCAATAGCAATATTAATTCTTCTAAGGATTTTTGATAATATTCTACCGTCTCGTATTTCGTCAGTTTTCTCAAATTATTCAATCCACTATAAATATAATTATGGGAAAATTCAGATATATTTTTAGAAATTAATTCGTTTGAGATTATAGTTTCTAACAAATCAGGATATGGAATTGGATTTGATGATTTGAGTTC
>CAYMKR010000361.1:0-2401 GCA_964390865.1 uncultured Flavobacteriaceae bacterium
CCTGCCCGTCCGGCAGGCGGGTTTCGTTCTTTTGTTTCAAGACAAAAGGACAAAGTTATATCTCACGAGTCATTCTTTTAAAAAAATAGTATCAAAGCCAAAGGATAAAAAAAATGGCAACCTCATCAGGGATGTAAAACTTATCTCGTCTCACTTTTCCCTTCCCACTTAATATATTATATTTGCTTTTCGATTTTTTTTAATCCATTTACATGAGCAACTCTATTGGTAATCTTTTTAAACTGACCACTTTTGGTGAATCACACGGCCCAGCAATAGGTGGCGTAATTGACGGTTGTCCTGCAGGTTTGGATCTTGATTTTTCATATGTTCAGAATCAACTCGACCGGAGAAAACCAGGTCAATCAAAAATAACTACGCAGCGTAAGGAACCTGATCAGGTTGAATTTTTATCCGGAATTTTCGAAGGAAAAACGACAGGGACTTCAATTGGTTTCCAAATCAAGAATACCAATCAAAAAAGTAAGGATTATTCTCACAATGTAGACGTATATCGCCCTTCTCATGCAGATTACACTTACGATCAGAAATATGGCGTAAGGGATCATAGAGGTGGTGGCAGGAGTTCTGCAAGAGAAACGGCCAACTGGATTGTAGGTGGCGCCGTTGCCAAGCAATTGATCAAGGATATTAAGATTACTGCTTTCACCTCTTCTGTAGGAGAAATTTTTATTGACAAACCCTATCAAGAACTTGATTTCTCTAAAATAGAACAAAATATAGTTCGGTGTGCAGACCCGGTTAGTGCTGAAAAGATGATTGAGCACATTAGCGAAATTAAAAAGCAAGGTGATACTGTGGGAGGAACAATCACCTGTGTTATTCAAAACATTCCTGTTGGATTAGGTGAACCTATTTTCAATAAATTACATGCGGCTTTAGGACAAGCCATGTTATCTATAAATGCTGTGAAAGGATTTGAATATGGAAGTGGTTTTTGTGGAGCCAAGATGAAAGGCAGCGATCACAATGATTTATTTAATCAAGATGGAACAACAAAAACCAATCTTTCAGGAGGAATTCAAGGTGGGATTTCTAACGGGATGGATATTTATTTTCGTGTTGCTTTTAAACCAGTTGCTACTTTGATTCAAAAACAAGACACTATAGATTCTAAAGGGAATAATGTAGAAATGCAAGGTCGCGGCCGACATGACCCTTGTGTTGTACCCAGAGCGGTTCCTATTGTGGAAGCATTGGCAGCTATGATAATGGCAGATTTTCAATTATTGGCCAAAGCCAGGAGTTGATCAGATACCAATTCTTTTTTTCCATTCCCTTTTTCTGACATAAAACTCTTTAAATTTTAAACAAGAGGCTTTAATATCTGCAATAACCTTACCTTCATCTTGGCCAATGATAGCGGCATATTTTTTCCCAATAATTTCCATCATGTCAGGTTGTAACGATAATCTATTGAAATTATCAATCCTTTGTTGATAATCCATTTTTTCAAATTTCATCCGATTAAGATCTATCAAATAGAAATCATAGTTACCATCCTTTCTTTTGCATATCAAGGTATTTCCTTTTGAATGGTCAAAATGATGAATTTCCTTTTCATGGAGGCTGTGAGTAAATTGAGCAAACTGCTCAAGAATATTAACCCTATCCGGATAACTTTCATCGAACAAATTTTCAAAACTCAAATCATAATCTAAATTCTCGGAAACATAAAAACTCTTTGTTAAACCCAAAAGATCACTGTATTCAACATACCCTATTGGTTTTGGGCTTAGAATTCCTTTATTGATAATTATTTTTCCGTACTCAAACGACCGTCTTGCTTTAGACTTTCTTATATATTTATAGGCGATTCTATTAATAAAATGAGGCACCTTAAATGATTTTACATTCCATTGCTTATCATCTACGTCAAAAATTTTAATTGTATTTCTCTTTTTCCAAAAAGTTCTCCCTGAATGATTGAATGAATCAATAATACCATTGACTTTATCCTCACTATTGATATCATCCACTTTTGTCTTGATCATTTTGAGTACCCTTTAAATAAATCCGGAGGGGCCGGTATTAAATAACAAACACAATTCCAAGTGGGTAAATGTAATAATTAAGTAGCACTTAAAATAAAAATTTAATTCAAGCGTTTAAGTTTAAGTTGGATTGTAAAAGATTCAACTCACTTCTCTTAATTAACAATTTTCTCAATATTAATACAATACAGTTAGTTCTGTATAGTACGGCATGTTGACTTCCAATAAAATGAAGTAATCATGATAAGAGGTTTAATTTGTGCTGTACTATGACTTCGAAATATGAAGTAGAAGACAATATTATATGGCTTTGGATTAAAAAACAAAGCCACTAAAGATCCCTTTTTTTTGGACCGCTACTGGAAGATAAAAATTTCATAGCGGTC
>CAYMKR010000362.1:0-2389 GCA_964390865.1 uncultured Flavobacteriaceae bacterium
CTTCTCTTTTCTCATTAGTGCTCAATCTATATAAGGTATAACTTTGAGTACCACATATATTTACTTCTTCCTCAAACTCAAAACTAGATATATCCAGATCTCCATCATTACAAGAAAAGGTCAATAACAAAATCATTAACAACATTACTTTCTTCATCTTTCTAAGGCCAATTAATTAAATTTGATTAAAACACTTAATCATCTGCAAAAGTAAAGGATTTGTGTCCATTATAAAACATTAGAACTAAGAAAATAATTACTTTTGTAAGATGCAAAAAATATATTTTGACAATGCGGCTACAACTCCATTAGATCCCAAGGTAATTAAGACCATGATGGACCATATGCAAAGTAATTTTGGGAATCCTTCATCGACACATGATTTTGGAAGAAAAGCCAAGGCAGTTGTTGAAACAACCAGGAAGAACATAGCCAAATATTTAAATTGTACTGCTTCTGAAGTAATCTTTACCGCTGGAGGTTCTGAAGCTGATAATTTGATCCTATTTAATGCTGTTAAATATCTGGGTGTGAAGCGCATAATTAGTTCTTCCATTGAACATCATGCCGTTTTACATACTATTGACATCCTTCAAGAAGATTTTGGCATTGAAAAAGACTTTATCTCAGTTGACTCTAAAGGTGAAATAGATTACGAACAACTTGAGTTAAAACTAAAAGCCTCAAAGTCTAAAACCTTGGTTAGTTTAATGCAAGTCAATAATGAATTAGGTAATATTCTAGATATTGATCGTGTAAGTAAATTGTGTAAAGCTGAAGGTGCACTTTTTCATTCTGATACAGTACAAGCCATCGGACATATCAAGCTGGATCTAAAAGAAACTCCTATTGATTTTATTGCGGCAAGTGCCCATAAATTTCATGGTCCTAAAGGCGTTGGGTTTGCGGTTGTTAAAAAAGGGCATATTATTAGGCCTATTCTTCATGGAGGTGAACAGGAAATGGGCTCAAGAGCCGGCACCGAAAATACACATAGTATAGCAGGAATGGATGTGGCTTTAACTCTTGCTATAGATCATTTAGATGAAGATAAAGTGCAACTTTTAAAAATAAAAGAATACTTTATTAAAAGTATAAATCGTGATATACCAGGAATTTCATTCAACGGGCTTTCATCCGATTTGAATCGAAGTGCCCCCCATATTCTCAGTGTTCGATTTCCTATCGAGAAACCTATGCTATTGTTTAACTTAGATTTAAAAGGAATCGCTGCTTCTGGAGGAAGTGCTTGTCAAAGCGGCAGCAGCAAAGGGTCACATGTTCTTGCTGCCATTCTTAATAAAAACGATGCAAAACATACTTCTGTAAGATTTTCTTTTAGTCGTTTTAATACAGAAAAAGAAGTTGACACGGTGATAAAAGAAATCGTAACAATTCTTTCAAAATAAAAGGTTGTGAATATATTCACAACCTTTTTATTCTTTTAATTTTTAGCTATCTGAATCCAAATAATCGGGTGTTCCATCACCATCCGTATCATCATTTCTAGGATCTCCATCACCGTCAGCGTCTTCTCGTCTAGTTAAGATACCATCGTTATCATCATCTATATCTTGAAAATTAGGAATAAGATCTTCATCTGTATCATCGTTAGTAACATCTCCGTCACCATCTAAATCCTCATTATTATTAGAAACCAAATCACCGTCAAAATCCGCTTCAATCACTTTCCCTAAATCAAGAAAGTAATAAATAATACTATTAGCCGGAATAGTCAAGGTTCCACTATTAGCATAAGCTAATCCTGAAGGCATAAAAAATATGCCATTCCCTGTGTTTTCATATCCAAACGATTCATCAGGATAGATAATCTTTTCTCCTGCTTTATAATAACTGGCGCCATATCTAAATCCAGGAATAGTTTGTGGTAAATGAAACCATGATTTATTTGTAGTGTAACTCGTATTTTCATCAAATTTGATACTATCCAACAAAAACCCTCTATACAGAATTTGCACTGAATCATTTCTTGAAGCTTGTTGGCCTACACCTATCTGATCCACATAGTAATACATGTTATAATTAATATCTTTATATTCCACTTCATCAGTAGTTACAATATCATATAATGGAGTCTCTCCATTCATTATGGTGTCAATTTCCTTTTCTGGAGTGAAATAATGCGTTTTTAAGAACTCAATCAAGATCTCATCGTCTATCAAAGCTTGCGCAACGGGATCATGATCATCTACTTCTGGCTCGTCGTCGTCACTACAAGAAATAATACCGACCCCTAGAATCAATATGAATAAATATTTAAATTTCATTCTCAACATTTTTACAGAGCAATTTACAATTTTAAACTATTTTAGAAAAAAAACGAAACCCTATTTAACAATTAAATAACCATCTTAATCTGGCACCTAAA
>CAYMKR010000363.1:0-2342 GCA_964390865.1 uncultured Flavobacteriaceae bacterium
TCATCATATCTGGTCTCCAATCAACAACTACACCATGCGTTTCTAATGGCATATGGGTATGTACTTGTGTTCGATATGTATTCTCTACAATCACATCAGCCTCCTTGAAACCTGCTTCTAAATCACCTCTTGGGCCTCCAAAGAAGCTACTGGTGGATGGACCTCGTACGTTACCTTCACCTTTAGTCCCATCATGTTTTTCTCCTACATCTCCACCGTCCTCTTGTTGAACAATTGGTTGGTTAAAAACAATAGGAGCATCCTTTTTCATGGCGGAGTCTATGTCAATAACAAAGGGTTTCTCTTCATATTTCACCTCAATCAATGCAATGGCATCCTTGGCAATAGCTAAGCTTTCAGCCGCTATACCGCCCAAGGGTTGTCCTACATATTTAACCATAGGGTATTTTCCATTCTTATTTTCTTCGCCTTCCTTCTGGGCATTTTCAACCAGATGTATCGCATGAACTCCATTTAAAGACATCGCTTGACTAATGTCAATCGATGAAATAACCGCATGAGGTACATTTGAACGCAACATTTTCGCGTATAACATCCCTGGCAATTTCATGTCAGAAGTATATTTTGCTTTACCGGTCACTTTATCAAAAGCATCGATTCTAGTGACTCTTTTCCCAATTAGGTTTAACTTATCATTTACCGGCCATGCTGGTGGTTCATTAATAGGGATATCTCTTTCTATTTCACTTAAATTATGCCCTGGAATACCGTGTGGTAATTTTTCTTTTCTCGTATCCATATTAAGTTGTTTTTTTTGCTGCGGCTAAAGTTGCTTTAAATACATGAGGATAAGTTCCACAGCGACAAAGGTTGCCTCTTGTGGCATTTTTCACATCATCCAGTGTAGGATTTGAATTGTTGTCAAGCAAGTGGGCACAAGACATTACCATTCCTGGCGTGCAGTAGCCACATTGAGAAGCGTCATGCTCAATAAAAGCCTCCTGGACAGGATGTAGTTTGCCGTTTTTTGCAATGCCTTCGATCGTCGTAATCTCTTTGTCTCCTACATCAAAAACTGACATCATACAGGAATTGACTGGTTCCCCATCCAAATAAACCGTACAGGCTGAACATGAGCCCCGATCACAAACAACTTTTGTTCCTGTAAGTTCTAAATGATCTCTTAAAGCAGACGCTAAAGTTGTTCTAGGCTCAACGCTTAAAGACTCAACCATGCCGTTTACCTTCATTTGAATAATAGTGGCATCAGGGCCAAATTCTTTCCCTTTTGAAAAGCCTTCATCATAGTCAAATGCAAGGGCATTGGTTGTCAATAAAACGCTTCCTGCAGTAGATAATCCGGCACCTCTTATAAAACTTCTCCTACTAAATCCTTTTTTCGAATTTGAATCGGATTCTTGTTTCTTATCTTCCATAAAATTAAAGTATGGGTTTGTAAATATTTCTTCTAATTAAGATGCAGTAAGTTACAATAATATTCAATAAAATGAATTGAGAATTATTAACAATGAAAATATTGATTAATCCATTTAACACCCTAGCAAGAAAGTAAAAAAAATAACTTTTAAATAAGCATCAGAATCAGCCCCTATCAATCTCCACACAAATCTTTTGCATGGCATCAATGTCCTTATCATGATTCAAATAAACAATTTGATCTTCTAAACTGACTTCTATCAACCAATAAAAACCTCTAAAATATGAATTCAGAACTTTTGCCTTTAAGGGAGCGTTTTTAACAATTTTTATTTGATGCGGATAGACCAATTCTTTTTTCCCTTCTATTACAAGCTCATTTACATCGTCAAAAAGAGAAGCCACATATTTGCTTTTCGGCTTGTTAAATAAATCTTGTGGCGGGCTATTGGCAATTATCTTATTGTTTTGAATAACGATCATTTTATCGGCAAATGACAGTGCGTCTTCAGCATCATGCGTTGCAACTATGCAGGCTATATTTTTTTCTTTTAAATACGAAAACAACATCCTTCTCAAAGATCGTTTTTTAAAATTATCTATCTGACCAAAAGGCTCATCTAACAACAATAATTCGGGCTCTTTAGCCAATGCTCTTGCAATTGCAACACGTTGCTGCTGACCTCCACTAAGGGTCTTTACTTTGACATCGGCAAAATCTGTCATTTCAATCACCTCCAATAGTTCTTGTGTTCTTCTTTTTGATTCTTCAGGATAAATTCTAGATAAGAATTTTGAGATATTATCTGATACTGTTGTAAAAGGCATCAAGTCAAAATCTTGAGCCACATATTTAAAATTCTTCATACCGGGGATCAAATGAAATGCCGGCCCAAGGACCTGATTTTGATTCCACAAAATAGATCCTTCATGCAAATCAAACA
>CAYMKR010000364.1:0-2331 GCA_964390865.1 uncultured Flavobacteriaceae bacterium
ATCTCAAATACCATGATTTTTACAGAGCCGAAGGAAAGTTGATTTTGGCAGACATTGGTCATTATGAAAGTGAACAGTTTACAAAACATCTTTTAGTCGAGTATCTTACAAAAAAAATCACTAATTTTGCACCTGCCTTGCCGGAAGGGAGGATTATTTTATCGAAAAACAATACAAATCCGATCAACTATTTTTAGAGATGACAAAAAAGAAAGAGGTTACCGTTGAAGACAAATTAAGAGCGCTGTACGATTTGCAGCTTATCGATTCTAGAATTGACGAGATTAAAAATACCAGAGGGGAATTGCCATTAGAAGTGAATGACCTAGAAGATGAAATAGCTGGTCTTCAAACCAGACTTAATAATTTCAGTACTGATATTGAAAATCTTGAAACTGGAATTGCCAACAAAAAAAATAACATTGAAGAGTCCAAGACATTATCTAAAAAATATCTGGAACAACAAAAAAATGTAAGAAATAACAGGGAATTTGATTCTATCTCTAAGGAAGTTGAATATCAAGACCTTGAAATGCAATTGGCCGATAAACACATCCGTGAATTTGAAGTTAAAATTTCTGCAAAAAATGAGATCATTTCTGCTGCAAAGGAGAAAATGGATGAAAAACAAAGTCATTTAAAGCACAAACAAGACGAGCTTAATTCTATCTTAGAAGAAACAGTCAAAGAAGAAGAATTATTGCACAAGAAGTCTGATGAATATAGCAAGCTAATAGACGAAAGACTATTAAAAGCGTATACTAAAATCAGATCAAATGTGAGAAATGGCCTTGCTGTTGTTACCATTGAAAGGGGAGCTTCTGGTGGATCATTCTTTACTATACCGCCTCAACGTCAAGTAGAGATAGCGGCAAGAAAAAAGATAATTACTGACGAGCATAGTGGAAGAATCTTAATTGATTCACAACTAGCAGATGAAGAAAAAGAAAAAATGTCAAAATACTTTTCTTAAACTATAAAGTTATTAGGCTTTAATATATTGCCTTTAGAACTTATAAATAAAGCGACTATGTACTTCAGATTACTGAGCATAGTCGCTTTTCGTTTGTATAACCTCCTGCACTTAAGGTTACGAAAAGACACTTCTTTGTGAACCTGGAACAATTCGTTCTCTTGTCAAAGATATTGACCAAGACGGAAAACTGGATATCATCGCAATAACCTGCTATGGTTATGAAAGTATTGCAATACACTATAAGGAAGAAAATTTGAATTTCAGAACTGATAAAATGATCCTATTTAGTCCAATTTTTTGGCAGTAGTTGGTTTGAGCTATTTGATGATGACAATGACGGAGATGATGGTATTAAAAAATACGTTAATCAACAAAGATTAGCATCATTATATACCATATTATTGGCAATCCATCAATCCAAAAGGTCGTATAAAACCTAGGGCGATTAACACTACTAAAACCAATCAGGAAGAGGCTTAATATAGCAATCGTGAGATCAACTATGAACATAACCGAACTGGTATCAAGTAAGAAGAAATCTATCCAGATAAATACAAAAACAGCCACAACAGCGATAATTTTAGCTTTGTTTACCCCTAAAACTTGTGGGATAGTCGCCAACTTAGGAAGATCAAATTGCGCGTCCCTAATGTCAAATGGGATTGTAATTGCCATGATAAAAAAGAAACGTTGGGCTATGTACAACCACAGGTTTGAAACTTCCAGGAAACCAGCTTCTTGAATAGGAAAATACAATGTTATTCCAGCCCAGGAAAAGGAGATTAAAAACAACTTTAACCCCGGAACTTGACGCAATCCATTTACTTTTTTCTTTATGGGAATCACATAAAACAATGTAGCAATGACAAATGGAAAAAGAGCAATGAACCCCTCAATTCTCAGATCAAATGCGTAATAAATCACTCCAGATAGAGCAAGGATATTTAAAAGAATCAGTGGCTTTTTGTTGGCCCTTATCCAAATAGCCGTTGTGCTATTTATCCTGTTTAATTGAAACAATCTGATCATATTATATGACAGAATAGTTGAAAAAAAAACGAATAATGCCAAGGATTGATTCTGAATATCAAAATGAAAAAATGTGATTTCAGTTAAACAGTATGCAGCGACAGCAACATGTATATTGCTGAAAACATAAAAACCAAACCACTTGTTTAATAGACCCATTTTATAAATTAGATGATATAAAAATAATTAAATTATTCAGGATTATATCATTTTCAAAAATGAATCATTTTCATCAAAATTGAGTACTTTTGTGTTCCTTAAATTAAACAATTATTATGCGAACAGATTCTTTTGTTTTACGTCATCTTGGACCAGGCCAGAATGAA
>CAYMKR010000365.1:0-2321 GCA_964390865.1 uncultured Flavobacteriaceae bacterium
CTTGGATATAGCCTCTAAGAATGTACTTAAAAGAGCCTTAAAACAATTTGATGGAACTTTGATTCTTGTTTCTCACGACAGGGATTTTTTACAAGATTTGGCCTCAACTGTTTTTTCATTCAGAGAAGGTGGCATCAAACAATATTTAGGTGATATCAACTATTTTCTGGCGCAACACGAATTAGAGGATATGAGAGCGGTAGAAATGAAATCTAAAAAAGAAAAATCTGCTGCTAGTTCGGTAAAAGGTGGTAAAAAAGGTCATGCCGATCAAAAGCAAAAAAAGAAGTTACAAAACAAACTCAGTAAGATTGAAACTGAAATTTCAGATCTGGAGAAGAAGATAAGCAGTGATGACGTTGAAATCGCTAAAAACTTTGAGATACTTCAAGAAAACGAAGCGTTTTTCAAAGGGTATCAACAGAAAAAATCCCGTGTGGAAGAACTCATGGCTTCATGGGAGCAGATTCAAGAGCAAATTGATCAGATTTGAGAAATGACACTCTGAAAACACTTAAATATTAATTCTTGATTAATTTGAAGAATCCTCGAGCTGAGGTGGATACTGTGTCATTATATGAGTCACAAATTCATTGATATGGGCTTCCTTTTTATCGACATTTTTGTAGTACGAAAGAATTCCAATGCCTATACCTTGCCATGCTAATTCCTTTTTACGCGCATCTACTAGGTCAATAAATAATGTTCCTTCAGTAGAGCTAGAAACATTTGTATAACCAAATCCATAACCAGGCCCATAATAACCGCCATAGCCATAATACCAAGGATACCATCCGTTATAACTATTGTTGTAAACATCAATTTTTTCTCGTGATTTCGTAAAAATATTTACCAGAAGATCAGGATTGTCAGAAGGAACCATTCCTTTAGCTTTTAATTCCCTTTCTATGGCTCGAAGTATCCTTTTTTTGTCGAGGTCTGATATCTCAACTCTATCAATACCTTTTTTATAAAACGCATAGGTTTTATAACCAGTGAAGTCTGTTGTCTTGTCATAATCTGAATACACATTTACAGAAGAGCAGGAAACAACGATCATTAGCAATATCAGAGAAGCTAAAAAGTAAATATTCTTCATATGGACTTATTAAATAAATATTGAGTGTTAATCACATTATATCAAGAATCATACCAAACAAATAAATAAATAGGGCATGAGTATAGGAGTTTTTTAGGATAAGATACTGAAAGTCATATATTTAATTGGTCAATCGTAGCTTATGTTTTTTTAGGATCAAATCCATAAGGACAATGCCTGCAGTTATTTTTACAGCAATAACCTCTTTTCAAATGATATTTTTCTGTAAACACTTTATAACCTTCCGGACTGTAATAAAAATCTTCTGGTTCTAACTTATTATTGTTAAATTGCATGGTACAAATTCATTTTCTTTATTGGTTATGCATTGCTGGAGCATATTTATTTTTTTTACTCGGCTAAAATAGTGAAATATAGGGGATCAATGAGTGGTTTTTATATTGACAATTATCATTCACTTAAAAGTAACCATCACCCGATGAAACTACTTGTGGATTAGGGATTAATAAATGCATTCTTGATTTAATATATAAAATGGATAATATTAGAAATCAGACTATTAATCATAAACTCCTTGCTGAAAAATGCATATCTCTTGTCATAAAAAGAGAGGACGAGATCCATCCTTTTATTTCTGGAAATAAGTTTAGAAAACTAAAGTACAACCTGCAAGAGGCAAGGAACAAAGGTGTAAAAACGCTTCTCTCCTTTGGAGGTGCTTATTCTAATCATATCAGTGCGCTTTCGTATGCGAGTAAAATTCATGGTTTTAAGACCATTGGTATTATTAGGGGAGACGAATTAGGTCATGATCTCGAGAGAACCTTGAGTAAAAATCCTACATTAAGATTTGCCAAAGAGAATGGCATGAATTTTAAGTTTGTTTCTAGAGAAGATTATAGAAAAAAAGATGATTCAGTTTTTATACAAGAACTTGAATCTGAATTTGGCCAATTTTATCTGATCCCTGAAGGAGGAACAAATGAATTGGCTATTATGGGATGCGAGGAAATACTTACAAGAGATGATGAGAAATTCGATTTTATTTGTGTTGCTGTGGGAACTGGAGGTACTATTTCTGGCATCATAAATAAGGCGAGGGATCATCAAACTGTACTTGGGTTTCCTAGTCTAAAAGGAGCGTTTTTAGAAGCCGTTATCGAAGAGAAAACGAAACCGGGAGTTCGGTGGAAATTAATACATGAATATCATTTTGGGGGATATGCTAAAATCAACGAAAATTTGATTAGTTTTATCAACG
>CAYMKR010000366.1:0-2296 GCA_964390865.1 uncultured Flavobacteriaceae bacterium
TGAGTCTTATAATTATTAAACAAAACGAAAATTCTAACAATTTAGTATCTAGGGTGAGAAATCCTATAAATTGTCAGAATCAAAATTTCGATGAATTTAGTCAATTATTCCGAATAAAATATTTCTAGTTTTATCCTTTTATTGTTATCCGTGGGTCTATTCCCGTGCAGTACAACCCCTTTTGGGGAATAACTCCATTTCTGAACTGTAGTGTCGTTGACAGCTATATTTAGTTGATCCGTCCCGACATAATTCTTAATCGCCAATTTAGAAAGGGCAATTGGCTCATCTCCTTTGATCATCCTAGAAAGATAATCAGTAATTCTAAACTTGTACATTTCTGGATTTCCCTCTTCATCATAAACAAGGTTTCCTCCAAACACATCAGGTCCAAATCTAAAATTATAATAATCATTTATCATCGAATTAAAATCATATTTATATAAAAACATCCTATTCGGAACAGCACCTTGTTCTCCGTCTACATAAAATATCAAATTCGCTTCGTTGATCAGTAAATTTTGCTGTCTTAGAAAATCAAGTGTTTCGTTATCAAAAATCTCGATAATTGCCTCAGATCCTGATGCTCCCTGGACATACAAACTAGTTTCTCCATTTTCTGTATCAGGATTAAATAATGACTCTTCGGCCTTGGAGCCTGCATAGGACCTTTCGTAGTATCCTGTCCTAACTCCAGAAAAGGAGTAAATCTGTCTCTGCTTTGTTTTTACCAAAACATCTGATTCTCCTGCAACCCCATTATTATTAAGGTCTTCATCAGTACCTTCATCGGTTAAAACTTCATTTGTATAATATATACTCATCGATGCATTGAATCCCGGAATGTTCATAAGAGAACCATCAAAGCCTTCAGCATCTATATACAGGCCTCTAAAATAACGGACAAAATTTCCGTTATTGTCAAAATCAGAAGGATTGTTATGATTTATAAATCTTTCTTCAAAGAATTGTTTATCTAAATCAAATTTCATCGAAGGTGACGAATTTAGGGATTGAATGGTGTCAATATCATCTACTGTACTCGGATCATCATCCAAATTTTTTCTTTCTACATATAAGACCGTATCATTTCGATTAGGTTTAAAATTACCTTCATGTATCTTGTCATTTTTCACATATTCCTTATCTGAATAATAGGTCTTCGCTTTAGTTGGATCGTCAGGGTCAAGTGAATTCAAAAAAGTTCCTAATTCAAAAACTGAAATCTGATATTCCAGATCTTGATTACCATAAATTGAATCCAGGCTAAAATTTGGGACTTGAATAGTATCCCCGTTCGTATCTTCTATCGGGCCTCCAGTTATTGGGTCAACGGCATCCTGATTTCCATCTCTTGTGGAAAAGTATGGAATATCAAGCACTACCCTATCAATTACAGCGTTATCACCAAAATCAGCACCTACTGCTGGCAAATACAATTGAGAGATTAGGTCACTTTTTAAGCTTCCAAAAGTTGAATTACTATTTACACCCAATAAATATAATGGAATGTTTTGGGTACTATTATTGTCGACTCTCGATGAATCAACGTTACGATTATACGCAATAACCTCAAGAATTGTATCTCCTACATTAAATGGTTTTTGACCCGTAAGGTCAACCCCAATATCCTCAAGATCCTTTTCACATGAAACTATTCCTAATAAAAATATGATTCCTACACCAATATTTCTAAAAATGGCATTTTTTTTAGATGACATAAATTATTCTTGAATGTTAAAGCTATAATTATAAAACTTTATTGAGATAAAAGTCGGAATACGCTTCGGTAAACCCTTCTATAGGGTGGTAGTCGAGTACAGGAATATCAAGTTTATCTAACGCATCAGAGATATCTTGACTTAATTCTTCACTTCCTTTAATAACAGCGTCTGAATTCTCCATCGCAATCTTGACAAAACTATCACCATTTCCATTTGAAAATGATCCTAATTTATCCTCAGAAATCTGATCAAACTTAATTTTTTCAATCAATTTCTTTCCATCTAAGACACCTGAATTTCTGTAATTAAATGCTGAAGTCACGATCTTGCTATCCGTAAATAAAGGATCGTTCTTGTAATATTCTCTTAAATATAGCGGTAGCAAAGAAGCCATCCATCCATGAATATGAATAATATCCGGAGACCAATTTAGTTTTTTCACAGTTTCTACAACACCCTTTGCAAAAAATATTGCTCTTTCATCGTTATCAGAAAAAAGATTTCCTTCTTCATCAGTGAATACTGCTTTTCTTTTGAAATATTCTTCGTTATCTATAAAATAAACCTGCATC
>CAYMKR010000367.1:0-2266 GCA_964390865.1 uncultured Flavobacteriaceae bacterium
CAGGTTTACTGTTAGTTTTTATCTTAATCGGCGTTACTGTGAATGGGCAAAATACTCCCCAAAGTAACACATCTACTCAAGATACAATCCCTGCCACTAAGGCAATGGATACTATTGCGTTATCCCAGCAAAAAACAGACTCAATTAAAACTCCTGTTGTTGTGATTCCTTCTGATTCATTAGGAATAGTTACTCAAGCACAGGATACAATTAAAACCCCTATTGGTGTGGTTCCTTCTGATTCGTTAGGAGTAATTACTCAATCACAGAACACAATTAAAACGGATTCAATTAACCCCCCTGTTGGTGTGGTTCCTTCTGATTCGTTAGGAGTAATTACTCAAACACAAGACACAATTAAAAAGGCACCCCAAGGTCCTATTGTTCTTGAAAAAAATAAAAGATACTTATTAGGCGGAATTTCTGTAGTAGGAAATGAAACGATATCTGAGCAGTCAATTCTAATATTTTCTGGCCTTAATCCCGGTCAACGACTTAAAATACCAGGTGACAAGCTATCTTCGGCCATTAAAAGATTATGGAGCTCAAAATTATTTTCAAATGTTGATGTTTTTGTACTCAAAGTTGATCGAGACGCCATTTACCTTGAAATAAATGTAAAAGAATTGGATAAAGTTGGTAATCTGACCATTACCGGACTTAAAAAATCAAAAATTGAAGAACTTCAAAAGGAGATTGAATTCCAGGCTGGATCCATGCTTACAGAAAACTTGGTGACAACAACTGAAAACTATATCAAAGATAAATTCAGAGCAAAAGGGTATTTGAAAACAAAGGTCACAATTAATACTAAAAAAGATACTGCTTTTCCGAATACTCAAGACGCGCTTATTGTTATTGACAAAGGAAATAAAATCAAAATAAAGAACATTACTTTTCATGGAAATACGGCTTTAACAGATAAGAAGCTTAAAAAAACCATGAAAAAAACAAAAGAAAAAGGGATCATAAGAATCTTCTCCCCTTCAAAATTTGTTGAAGATTTATATGAGGAGGATATTGATATGGTAGTGTCTTTATTCCAAGAAAAAGGTTTTAGAGATGCTTTAATCATAAAGGACTCTATTTCCTGGAATGACGATAACACAATTAACCTGGATATCTTTTTGACGCAAGGGGAAAGATATAAATTTGGAAACATAGATTTTTTAGGCAATACTGTTTTTACAGATCAGCAGTTAAGAAATATTCTGAGAATTGACAATGGTGTTACCTATAATGGGAAAGCACTAAATGAAAGAGTATACGGAGATGGCACACCTGAATCTCAAGATATTACAAATACTTATTTGGATAATGGATACCTTTTCTCGAGGGTAAATGCTGTGGAAACTAGTGCTGCAAATAACATTATTAATCTGGAAATTAGAATTATTGAAGATGAACCTGCTACCATCAGAAAGGTGACGATTAAAGGAAATGATGTTACCAATGACCACGTACTTTATAGAGAAGTCCGTACCAAGCCCGGTGATCTTTTCAGCAAAAGTGATATTGTGAGATCTATCCGTGAACTTGGGCAATTAGGATTTGTTGATCCGGAGAATATTGTTCCAGATGTTCAGCCAAATTTCACAGATAAGACAGCAGATATTGAATATTCAGTGTCTGAAAAAGGATCTAGTCAGATTGAACTTCAAGGTGGATATGGTGGAGGAACCTTTGTTGGAACACTTGGACTTTCATTCAATAACTTCTCGGTTAAAAATTTATTTAACTTAAGTGAATACAAGCCAGTTCCTAGGGGGGATGGACAAAATATAGCTCTTAGACTTCAAGTGAGTAAATTTTATAGAACTTATAGCCTATCATTTTCAGAGCCTTGGATGGGAGGAAAAAAACCTAAGGGGTTTAATTTTTCTATCTATAATTCGAGTCAATTTGGATATGACCCATTTACTAACAGTGTAGACAAAGATCAATTACTTGATATTGTTGGAGCTTCGGTTGGTCTGAGCCAGCGTTTGAAATGGCCTGATGATTTCTTTACCCTTTCGACATCATTCAACTATCAGCGGTACAAGCTTAAAAATTATAACATTGCATCATTTGATTTTGACAATGGGGTTTCGAATAATTTTAACTTTGCAGTTAATTTTGGAAGAAGTTCAGCCGGACCTAACCCTGTGTTTCCTTCAGGAGGTTCTCAATTTAATGTCTTGCTAAAACTTACTCCTCCTTATTCTTTGTTTGATGATAGAGATTATACAGATCTTCCTGATGAAGAGAAGTACAAATGGATTGA
>CAYMKR010000368.1:0-2259 GCA_964390865.1 uncultured Flavobacteriaceae bacterium
AAGTTGATATCTACACAGAAAATGACCAACTCTATTTAAAATACGAAGGAGAAGTTACCAAATTATGGTGGCACTCAGACCGCGTTCACTATGCTATAGGTGAATTGAGCTTGTTTCGGTTCTCTGAGAACGAACAAGGTGATAGGACAATGGAACAGAGGTGGTTAGGCGGAGTTAATGTAGGTCTGAAAAAAAACTAAGATTCATGGTAAAGATCAAAATGAATATAAAGACACTTTTTATTACTCTATTACTAACTTTCCCCTTAGTTGCCTTTGGTCAAAGTATTGCACAGATAGCTACTATTAAAATTAACTCATCTGAACTGAATCAAGAACGAGAAATATTGGTGTACACCCCACAAGGTTATAATGAATCCTTATACACAAGCTTTGATGTTATTTATGTATTTGATTCTCAGAACAGAGAATTTTTTGATTACGCTCATTCTACTATCTCTTTTCTTGAAGAGTTTTTATGGAAAAAATTTATTGTAGTCGGAATCACCTCACCGTACATCGAAGATCAAAATTATGGCAGACATAACGACATGTTACCTGTATTAAGGAGCAAAGAAGCTATCAAAAGATATCCATACTCCGGTAATGCTGACAATTTCTTGAAATACGTTAAAAATGAAGTTTATCCTTATATAGAAAAGAATTACAGAACCATGAATAAAAGGATAGCCGTTGGTCACTCATTAAGTGCCTCATTCATTCTTTATTCACTTATTAATGAACCTGACTTGTTTACCGATTATGTGGCAATATCTCCAAATCTTGCATACGACAGAAATAGGTTAGCAAACAAATTCATTGGATTCGATTTCAATCAATTACAAGAAAAAAAGTTTCTATACCTTAGTAATGCTAATGAAGGTGAAAATTATTGGACACATTGGAAACCCGCCAGAGAATCCGTTTATCAATTTCTGAAAGAATCTTTAATAACAGATAAGTTAGAGGTAAGAATAAAAGAATACCCAAATGAAGGTCATTTGAATGTATTTCCTGAAAGCTATAAAAATGGTATCAATGAATATCTTAGCTATTTCGCTACTAATTACAAGTCCTTTTTGTCAAAGAACACCTTTCAAGTGAAAATTACAGTTACAGCCCCAAACAAAAATGACAAGGTTTATATCACTGGAAATCAGGAAGTATTATCTAATTGGGAGCTCCCTGACAAAATTATGTTAAATAAGGTATCAGATTATCAAAGAGAAATAACGCTTTCATTGCAAAGTCCTGTTCAATTTAAATTGACAAGAGGAAGCTGGGATGCAGAAGCATTGGTTAAAGGAAATGCTGCAATGAGAGAACTGACCCTAACAACAACCAACAATATAGAAGTAAGCTATGAGATTCTAAATTGGGATGATAAAATAGAATAACCATTTACAACCATGGCTATAATTAATTGCTTATTCTCGCCTATTTGCTAATGGCCTCACAGATTTTCTATCTGTGATTTATATACTAATTTGAGTGTTTAAGCCACATAACTCATTTTATACATCAACCTTTTGGGCAATTTTAAAAAAGAACAGACAATGAAAAGATATATTTTATTAATAGTGGCAATTTTTACTCTTTATATTTCTTGTAAAAACGACACCGAATCAAATCAAGCAAAAAACCCTTTGGAAAACAGACTTGAATCTTACCTTGCTGAGTGCGATAAAAATGGACTTTCTGCTAGCATATTAGTTGCCCAAAATGGGGAGATACTTTATAATGGAGGAGTTGGACTAAGAAACAAAGCAGAAAAACTACCTGTAACAAAAGAAACCATCTTCACAACTGGTTCATTAACAAAGCAGTTTACGGCAACTGCCATATTAAAATTACAAGAAGAAGGCAAGTTATCTGTAACCAATTCAATAACTGCTTTTTTTGAAAACCTTCCTAAGGATAAAGAAAATATTACCATTCACCAATTACTAACTCATACGTCAGGAATAGTTGGCAATCTCGGTTATGGAGTTGACTTTGTGCCCATTTCCAAGGAAGAGTTTTTAAGTCAGGCTTACAGTTCAGAATTAGAATTTGAACCAGGCAGTCAGTACAGTTATTCAAACGTTGGCTATAGTCTTTTGGCAATGATCATTGAAAAAGTTACCCAAACAGGTTATGAAAAATATTTGCAGAAAAATATTTTTCATAAAGCGGGTATGGTACATACTGGCTATCTTTTGCCAAAATGGGATACAACTCAAATTGCCCATGGTTATAAATGTGGGGAAGATTGGGGAAC
>CAYMKR010000369.1:0-2236 GCA_964390865.1 uncultured Flavobacteriaceae bacterium
TTCCATTAGGGCTCTCATATTGGTGTTTTCTTCCATAATTAAATGACTGTCCAAAAACTTTAATTTACCTTTATTTGCTGACTCAAACATCGATACCGCTAACAAGGCATCAATACCCGAATTCCGCATATTGCTTTTTACACAGCCCAAAAGTAGATTTAACTGGTTGGCTTTTTTAAATGATTGTAAAATATGTATAAACCCAAAGGGGAATAACCTGCCATTTGCCTTTCTAAAGCCTTGGCTGATATCAGGCATGCCTACAACAAATGCGACAAGTTTCTCGTTTTTGTCAACAATGAGTTTGATATATTTTGCATCCAATAAAGGCAGAAACCTTTCCGAAAATTCTTTTGACTCAATATCCATTAAGGGAGCGAAACCATATATGTTAACATAGGATTCATTAATCAGGTCAAAAACAGGTTTGACATAGGGTCTAACGTTTTTTGATTTATCAAATTCCAGTAATTTATAGCCTCGACTGTGCACCCTTTCAGTGATTTTGTAATAAATTTCAGGGGCATGGTCTGGAATTATACATCTGTATTGAAAGAGGTCCAACTTTTTTGTATACCCATTATTTTCAGTGAAGTCAACCATATATGGCAAGCTGCAATTGGTTACCATCACCGTCATGGGGTCATCGAATCCTTCGATGAGATAACCTTGTGGATCCTTATCTGAAAACCCCAGTGGTCCCACTATTTTTTTCATTCCCTTTTCTCTAGCCCATTTTTCAACGGCTTGTAGTAAGGCATCGTGAACTTCTTTATCCTGGAAACATTCTGCAAAACAAAATCGGGCATCATTTTCTTTATGACCTTCATTATAGGCGTGATTTATGATGCCCATAATTCTGCCAATTATCTTTTTATCTTTTTCGGCCAAAAACAAAATAGTATCGCAATGTGTAAAGGAATGGTTTTTAGATTTGTCAAAAACTTTCCATTCATCAGAGATCAATGGAGGAAGCCATTCTTTATGATTTTTATGAATTAGAAAGGGGAGATGAATAAATTTCTTCAAATCTCTTTTTGTTAGAACCTCTCTAAGTTTTATCATTAGAACAATTGATTTAATGTGATTACTCTACATTTTTCCAGGCTGGAAGTTGGTATACAAAATCAGATAAATATAGAATAAAAGGAGCTATAATTAGCCCTCCGATAATATCGATGGCATAGTGAGCTTTTATATACACTGTTGAAAAGATAAGAATAAGTACCAAAGGCCATACTTTGCTATAAAATTCAGGTGTAATTTTCTTTGAAAGTATTAAAATTATTAATGAAATTCCGACATGAGAACTTGGGAATGCTCCGGTAGGTTGCTCGGCAACCCTTTGAATAAAGTGCATGACATGGTCAAAGAAAAAGGCTTTAGGCAACTGGTTTTCCGGATATGTAAAATAGAATTGTGGCCCCGCCGATGGAATAAAACAGAATATTAAATAGAACATGTAGGACGTGAAAATTAGTTGAAAAGTAACTTTTTTAAAATGATTTCTTTTTTTGATAAACATATAAAGTGTAAAACTCAGGATGAGTACATAGAAGAAAAAATAAGCAAAATACATCAGCTCACTAAACAGTTTGTTAGAAAAATAGGCTGAGAATTCCAGACTGGGTTGCATGCCAAAAATGGCGGTTTCAATTTCGACAAGAAAGGGATCTATATTCTTAAAAAAAAGATTGTTGTAAAATACAGTTTCCGAATAAAAATAGCCACTTAGAATCAAAGGATAAGATAAACGCAAGAGGGAAAGTAAGGGATTGTCGATTTTTTTAGCGGTATAAATAAGTGCTATAACAGATAAAACAATGGAAAGCCGAATCCAGATAAACGTTGATAATTGAGTAGACGAATCACTGCTAAAAACCAGCAAAACAGTACTTATTACAAGATAAATTAAAAATATAAAGTCAATTTTCTTTAATGCAGTCACTGTGCCATTTTTTTCATATTTTTCTAAAGAAGGGGATCATTGGGATTAATTGTTGATGCTTAAATATAAGCAAAATGTCTCTTATTAATAGATTCTGAATCTTTTAGCATCAATAAAACCTTGATATACAGCTAATCAGTCCAAATTGTTGAGGAGCATATATTGGTCCAACTACCATCTATATTTTTCATCAAGTTGAATTGACCACTATATGCCCCTTTGGAATAATATACTGCATACTTTCCATTTCTGAATACTACAGGTAGTGAAATTACAGACCAATCATGT
>CAYMKR010000370.1:0-2217 GCA_964390865.1 uncultured Flavobacteriaceae bacterium
ATTGAGCTGTCTTTTTGAAAATCTGCTCGAAAACTCTCATGACTATCTAGTTCTGGTTTGACATAATCTTCTCCAACCTTGCAACTCAAGAGCGAGACCAATAAAAAAAGTGTTAATATTTGAAATCCTAATTTCATATTATACGGTCTTTAATTTTCGTGGAAATATATTCTCAATTAATCTAAGAGCTAAAATCAAGTATATGATTACCAATGATATTTGAATAATTCGGATATAAACCTTTCCACCTGCATCTGCTCCCAAACTGGTTATAGATGTTCCAAAAATTATAATAAATGCGGAAAACCCCTTTATTATATATTGGGCATATTTTCCTGATTTTATTATATGATGCCCCAATACTAGGGTCAATCCAAAGATCAACAGTAAGAAAAAGGAAAACATGGGAATAATTACAAGTATCTCATAGATCAAAAAAGCCAATAGTCCGCCCCCGACACATCCAATGATCATCACCTTGCCAATAGATAAATCTTTAGAGAAATTTGGGGTAGAAGAATAGACTCCAATATATACTAGCATAACAATATCTCCCTGAAAATTTGAATAATAGAATAAAACCAAAATGGGATATACTATTGCGAATGTTTTGAGTGCATTTTTAAAGCGCTCATATTCAGGTATTTTAGCTGAAGAATTGTGCCCGTGATGCCCTTGATCTGAATCTGATTCAAGATCAGGAATAAGAATAAACATTAGGATTGCTGTAAAGACAGAAATAAATGCTGCTATAACAACGACCCATCCAATGAATGAACCAGCACTTAACGATTTTAATGAGATAAATGGAACAACAAGGGTAAGTATGATTAAGGCCATCTTGAGCAAAGGAGATAAAACTGAAGAATCTGCGTAAAAAATATATAATAATATGATTCCAATGAGTAGCAGATATAAAACGTCATATTCCAGAAAAAAGTGACTTAATGCAATACTAAAAATGAGGCTAATAGCAAATTTGACAACAAATTCAAATGCAAATTTGAATGTTGGTCTTGATCCTAGTAGAAAAGAATTTCCTAGAATGATAATTAAAAAAGAAAGTGGCCAGTTGTAAGAAAAAGATATGGCAAATAAAATGACCATACCAATGGCGTACCGGATTGATTTTCTGCTAATTGAATCAGATCTCACTCTAGACAAATATGATGAACTACCTAACATATGACAACTTACTATTGATCCAAATTCTAAGTTTAGCCAGCCTGTTCAACACAAAATGATCTCCTGTGTAAACAACCACATCTACCTGACCTCCCAATTTGAAATATTTCATTACTTCTGCATTCGAAAACGTAACGATAACCGGAAACCTTTGCGGATCCCTGAGCCAGTTACTTTTACTTTTAATATCAGGAAGCTGACCCCGGTTAAGTATTTGGTTTGAACTAACGCCGTATCCAATACTTCTTATTTTACCTTCAAAAATTCTTCCTGGTGCCAGTTCGAGTGTGAATTCAACTTTATCTCCAACATTGATATTTTCAATAGAATTTTCCTTAAAATCAGCTTGAATCCAGACATCATGAGTTGAAATAAATGTAGCCATAGGTTGGCCTGTACTACAATAATGTCCATGGTCTAAATTGAAGCTTTCAATAATTCCATCTGAGGGAGCTTTCATTGAGGTATATGATAGTTTCAACTGGGCATTCTCAAGATTTGTTAAAGCCGATTTCAAAGTCGCATTTTCAGGACCAAGTTTACCTAGGGCTTGTTGTGCCTTTTCCAAATTGGCATAGGCTGATTGCACTTGTTGAATGGCCAATGACAGGGCTGTTTCTGCTTCGTCACTATCATATTGTGATAAAGCGTCAGGGTCTTCTTTGAGCACGTTTTGGATACGATCATAGTTCCGCTGTGCTCTGTCTTGTTGGGCCTTTGCCATTCCAAGTCTTCCTCTTGCAGCTTTAACCCCGGCCCCTTGATAGCCCATTTCCTGAGTGGCCTTTTCAAAATTCGCTTCTGCCAATCGTACTGCGAGTTTAAAAGGTTTTTTATCAATCTCAAAAAGGGTGTCATTTTCCTTGACCTCACTATGGAGTCTTACATTGACTTTTTTAAGATAGCCGGATACTTTTGGTACGATAGGAACAACCAAGGCATTCAATCTTGATTGATCAGAATAAGGCGTATGTCTATTAGATAATAAGTGCCAAATGAATATCAAGACACAAAGTGTCAGTACAATCAATA
>CAYMKR010000371.1:0-2216 GCA_964390865.1 uncultured Flavobacteriaceae bacterium
GTGGTAATGATGGTTTTATTAAAGGCGAATGCCACATTTTCATCTGTCTGATCCACAGGAATACCGTAATAAGGCATTATTTGGGCGGTCTTTGCAGGAAATGCTCCTTTCTCAAAAGGAATCAAATGATAATCAAAATTGTTGCCGGGATAAACCTGATTTTTTCCATAAGGAAAGTGCGCATCTTCTCCATTTTCTTGAGGGCCACCTCCTGAAAAATGTTTTGTCATACAAGCAACACTTTGGGAACCTAAAGAATCTCCTTGAAAACCCAAAACATATGCTTTGGTCATCATAGCTGACAATTCAGCATCTTCGCCAAAGGTGCCATTAGATCTTCCCCATCTTGGTTCGGTCGCTAAATCAGCCATTGGATGAAGTGCTAATCGTATTCCTGATGCCAAATATTCTTGTCTGGCAATATTTCCGAACTCACGCACCAATATGGTGTCTCTCGTAGCTGCCAGGCCCAAAAAAGTAGGCCATTGTGAAAAGGCCGCAGTCGCTATAGAAGCGCCTGGGTTATGATCGGCACTATGTCTAGGATCTGTACCTATAGTTATCGGAATACCTAATCTTGTTTTTTCAGCAATCGATTGTAAATTATTATTATATCGAGCCAAAATTTTAGCTTCATAAGCGTGAACAATATTAAAACTATTCATTTTTTTCTCAACTAACATTTCTGAACCTGGAAACATGAATACCATCACATTATCCATTGGATTCGTTGAGAAAAACGGTTTATCAATCGGATCACCCTCTGGAGTCATCCCAATCATCGTGATAAACATAGTACCGGCCTTTTCTTCCAATGTCATTTGAGAAACTAAATCATCTACCCTGTCTTCGAGTAAACGTCTCGTATCTTCATACACATCAAGCTTTCCATTTTTGTTTAAATCTCTAAATTTGAATCCATCTATGGTTAATTCTGGTGCTTTTTCTCCCAATTTCGCATAATTGTCATCAACCTTATTTGACATACGCGTATAACCAATAAAACCTATAATGAGTACAAGAAGTAGAATTGATCCTAAAACTATACCTGTAATTTTTAGTATTTTTTTCATATTTGTAGTTCTAATTATACTGCAATATTACATTTTTTATTTATTGTGTACAAATGACACAATATTTTTTTCATATATTTGAACCATGAAAAATATAGACCTTTCTAAAAATCTAAATTTTGATCTGGATCAATTAGTTCCAGGGCAGTCCATAGACTGTGTCATCATGGGTTTTGACCAAAATGAGTTAAAAATTTTAGTGCTCAAATGGAAGGCAGAAGGTGAAATTTGGGCCTTGCCAGGGGGCTTTGTTTTCAAAGAGGAAAATATGGACAAAGCGGCCATACGGGTATTAAAAGAAAGAACAGGCATTGAATTGCCTTTTCTAGAACAATTTAAGACCTTTGGAAATGTAAACCGTCGCGATGTTGATATCCTGGTAAAAAATATGAAATCAATGGGCATGGATTCAAAAATGGTCGACTGGTTTAAGCAACGTTTTATAACTACAGGGTACTTATCTTTGGTTGACATTCAGAAGTGTGATCCCAAACCAGATTTTTCAAGTGAAATGATCAAATGGGCTTCTTTAGAAGAATTACCTCATCTTATTTTTGACCATAATGAAATCGTAAAAATTGCGCTTGATTTTATAAAAAATCGTGTCAATTATTTACCCATAGGTATCACTTTACTCCCTGAGAAATTTACCATGAAAAGTCTTCAGAACTTGTATGAATCAATTCTACAAAAAAAATTAGATCGAGGAAATTTTCAAAGAAAAATGCTAAAACTGAATATTTTTATCAGGCATGAAAAGCAGTTAGAAGGTGGTGCTCATAAGGCTCCATATTTGTATTCTTTTGATGAAGAAAAATATAAGAAACTTTTGGAGCAGGGTTATGGATTTTATTCCTGATTCGAAAATCTTTTATATTTCCCTTAGTTTCTAATTAGGTCAATGTATTGAACGAATGCTTATTCAAATACTTGGATTACTCGCTCAACCGAATTCAGAACTTTTACTCAGTACGACAATTAATTTACAAAAAAAAGGGGTCAGGCACACTATTGTTTCCAAACCCCTTATCTAATCTACTATATCTATATTCTGTCTACTTCACAATAAACGAAGCTTCAATCAAATTTTCCTTATTTGAACTACTACCTACAAATAATTCATATTCCATTTCTTCAATTTTC
>CAYMKR010000372.1:0-2216 GCA_964390865.1 uncultured Flavobacteriaceae bacterium
TTTTAAGCCTATTTATAATAGTCCAATTGATTATATTTGATGGTAACGAGTTCATATATACGCACCAATGAAAAAAAATCTTAGCAAGCAAAATAGATGCAGTCAATGGACAAGTTAGAATCGAAATGGCTTTTCTGAATAATTTTACACTTGTGAATCCTTTAAAAGAAGATTGGAAGAAAAGCAAAGAATATATTCAAAGTACCTTTGGATGGTAAGGTTTCATATATAATTATTTATGGATGTTGGTTTTTTAAAAATATTGTTTTCAATATTGTGTTTTCAGTTCTTATTTGTTTCTCTCTTTTTATTTCAAAATAAAAAAGGGAAATCCATAAGTAACAAACTATTGGGGACAGTATTTATGATGCTTTCAATAACTGTTATCAACATTTATTTAATGGTGTTTGGATTCAATTTGAAATTACCTCAATTATTGTTCTTAGACGATACATTTCTACTGGCCTATGGCCCCTTATTATACGTCTTTACTCAATCCGTTATTTTTAAAAACTATAGATTCAAAAGAAAAGACCTCCTCCATTTTATACCTTTTATTATTTCCATCCTAATATTTCTCCTGCTACTAATATTCGTTAAAACAGCCTCTTTTGATCAAACAACCTTATTAATTAAGAATCAAAACATCCCAATATACATTCGAACAGGAGAGCTCTTAATTTTACTTCATATATTTTATTATATGTACAGATCAAAAACTGGAATTAACAAGGTCCTTGGAAAAGCCATGGATTTTTATTCCTCTTTTAATCAGGATAATTTCAAGCTGCTGCAATTTATCCTCAATTGCTTCATCGCTCTGTTTTCACTATCCCTTATTCATTCTTTTCTTCCTTTTATAGGGATAAAAAATGGTTTACTGATTACCTTACTTCTCATCGTTTTTTTTATGTTATACTTTATCAATTCTGTATTGCTAAAGATGCTAAATCAATCATCAAACGAAACAGGCGCCATGACACAGGCAAAATTCTCGGAAAAAGTAAAATATGCTGGATCTAGGCTTGAAGCCGAAGAACTTATTCTATTAAAGAATAATTTATCTAAATACATGACAGCCAAAGAAAGGTATTTAGACAGCGAATTAAATATCGTCGATTTGTCTAAAGAATTAAACATTTCTTCTAAAATGCTATCCCAAGTGATCAACGAAGGTTACAATTGTAACTTTTTTGATTTCGTAAATAAATATAGAATCGATACGGCTAAATCCTTATTTATGAATCAAACTGATGCAAAATTAACCATTTCAGAAGTGATGTATGATTCGGGTTTCAATTCTAAATCCTCCTTCAATACAGCCTTTAAAAAATTCACTGAGAAAACGCCATCCCAATTCAAAAAAGACTTAAAAAAGCGTTCGACTTCCTGAATTCAAACTGCTAAGAGTATGGTTTGATCTAATATTGTAGTGTTAATTACAAAACCCTAATGATATGTCAATAGATCAAAAAGTACTTCCATCCTACTCTACCAGACTTGGCCAAGCCTTGAATTCAAATAAGCTTGTTAAAGTTTCAGAAATTATATTCATTTTTCTAATTGCTTCAGGAATAATTATAATTTTTATCTCAGATCAGCCCCAAGATTTAATTTATAATCAAGCCGTTATCTGGTGCGCTAATATTGTCATGCTCATTCTGGTTTTTACAGGAGTAAAACTTAGAGGAGAAAGCCTAAGTCAATTTGGTTTAAGTTTCAAAAGGTTTAATTTAAATTTTGCATTAAAGACCTTTTTACAATCCCTTGTTGTATTCTTTCTGGCTCTTGGAGGTTTTATACTTGCATCTATTATTATGGCTAATATTACTGGAATTCCGGAAACTAGTGATATGGGTGCTTATAACTATATAAGTGGCAATTTTGGCATGCTTCTATTGAGCCTAGTGGGTGTCTATATTGTTTCTTCTTTTGGAGAGGAAATTGTATACCGCGCATTTTTAATAAATCGCATTTCAGAATTGGGAACTAACACTAAAACTACGCGCATCTTGGCTGTTCTTATAAGTTCGGTAATCTTTGGGCTGGCTCATTATAGTTGGGGGCCAATGGGCATCATTCAAACCACTTTTATGGGATTGACCTTGGGATTCTCATACGTATACCTCAAAAAAAGAATATGGGTATTAATTATTGCCCATGCTTATATGGATACTATTTTGATGGTTCAAATGTATTTGGCTTGATTGAATTTG
>CAYMKR010000373.1:0-2205 GCA_964390865.1 uncultured Flavobacteriaceae bacterium
TAAAACCCCTCAATTAGGAGATAGAATCTTTTGATCAATTGATTCCTTTTCTTCCCAAGTGTAGTTCAGTCTATGTTTGTTTCAATATTCAACTAAATAACATTGAAATGAAACGTAAAACTTACATAAGAATGAGCACTCCTATATTAAGCATACCCCTACCATTCATTTTTCAAATATGCGAATTATTTGATTGAATTACAGGTATGATGATTGTGAAGGTAGTGCCTTTATCTGCCTGGCTTTCTACTTCTATTGTGCCGTGATGTTCTTTTACGATGGCGTGAGCGGTGGACAATCCCAAACCCTTTCCTTTACCAACATCCTTTGTTGTAAAAAACGGTTCAAATATTCGATTTTGTATTTCTTCTGGAATACCTTTGCCTGTGTCTGAAATTGAAATCCTACAGGTTTTAGAAACCAGTTGGGTTTGCACGGTAATCTTACCTCCATTTTTCGTAGCATCTATCGCATTATTTAGAATATTCAAGAACACCTGATTCAGCGCGCCTGGAAAACATTCCACTTCGAGATTGTTACCGTATTTCTTTTCGATTTTTATGTGTATGCCAATGCGATTGTTCAATATTGTAAGTGTGGCATCAATATTTTCGTGCAAATTGACTTTTTTCAGGTCGCTTTCATCAAGACGGGTAAAAGTCCGAAGACTTTTTACAATTTCAGCAACCTTTTCCCCACCGATTTGAATGTTGTCCAAAAGTTTTTCGGTTTCTACAGCGATTTCTTCAAATTCTACGTCTTCTTTCAGTTGGGCAATTTCCAATAACTTTTCTTCTACGTTTTCTTTGCTGATTTCGACATACAAATCCAAAATTTTATGATAGTCTTGGATGTCGTGCTTTAGGGCGTTGCTACTCGTAATCACGTAGTTTATCGGGTTGTTTATTTCGTGAGCTACTCCTGCGGTAAGCTGCCCGATACCAGCCATTTTTTCGGTTTGTACCAGTTGGTTTTGAGTTTGTTTCAGATAATCAAGTGTTGAGTACAACTCTTCTTTTTGCTGGTTAATTTCTACCGTACGCTTCCTAACTTCTTCTTCCAGTTCACGATTTACTTTTGTTTGTAAATCTTGATTTTCTCTAAGTTGAATAATTAGACCTTCTTGTGCTTGCCGTTTTTGTTGCTCGCTTACTTTGTATTTGTAACTTAAACCAGCTGAAAAAATAAAAACTTCCCCCACAATACCTATCTGAAAGTAAATTATTAATTTATCAGAATCGCCACCCAGATATGTTCCTATAATTGCAATTGAAATCCACAAAACCAGAAATAGAGTGCCAATTGCAAATATTTTCGAGATTTTATTTTCGATTTTGAATATTATAACAACATAAACTAACAGTATGATTGCATTGATAAAAACAAACTGCATTCCTATAATTCCAAAACTTTCGCTATATATAAATTGAAATATAAATACAATTACTGTTACAATTGAATCAATTGCAATGATGATTTTCAGGGACTTATCTATTCGAGGGTATTTATTTCGAGAATCAATAAATTCTCTCAAAAGTAAAAAGTAAAAAATGAAGGCAACAAATACAAACGTGCCAAAATAAGAACTGATTCCCGGTTTCTCTGGAAAAATGAAATCCTGAAGATATTGAAACGCATATAGCATCAGAATCGCGAAACTGAATACGTAAATTATGTAGTATAAATATGATTTTTCTCTGGTAGAGATAAAAAGGAAAAGATTGTAAAAGAGCATCAACCAGAGTAAACCTTGAAAAACCCCTTGTATCAGATTGTCAATTGCTGTTTGTTTGATGAAACTCTTAGAGTCAGAAATTGAAATTGCGCTGATAACTCGAGTATCGATTTGATATCGAAATTTTACATAAAAAATCTTTACTTCATTGGATTCTAATGTGAAAATGACGGTTTCATGTATTCCGGAATTCATTTGTTTTTCGGAAGCGGGAATTAAGACTCCTGCCCTCATTTTTTCCAACCTACCACTTTTGTCAATAATATAAATATCTAAAAATGGAATATCTCGAAATTCCATTGCCCACTCTCCGCCTTCATCTGAAATATTTTTAATTTGAAATTTAAGCCAATAGTTAGTATTCTTTTTTATTTTGGCCTTGGATTCTGGAGAAGTTCTATGCTCATCAAGAAATTTGATACTTATTTCTTCATAAGTCAGACTATTGGTTGAATCCTTATAAACCTCTA
>CAYMKR010000374.1:0-2201 GCA_964390865.1 uncultured Flavobacteriaceae bacterium
TCTTTTTTGATGACAAAAGTGGGATATGGTTTCCATACACCAAATATGAAATTTGGCATTATGGAAAGCTCCATATTCCTTGTCGAATTGTATCAAAAAAGTAAAAGCATTTAGGCAAGAAGAATGTTTTTTGTTAGCAAATGCTATTTTCTATGTCTGAGTAATTATTGGCATATTAATTATTCTTGGACATTTTCATTATTGATAACTGATATTATACAGGGGAATGACAAGTCAGAATCTCCTTTAATAGAAAGGGTTTCATGGATATTCAAAATTGACCTGTTAAAAATTTTCTGAGATATTACATTTCCTTGGTATTTAATAGTTACAGGATCATTCAAATTCAACATTTTATCATTCATATATAGTTGAATTATATTGCTATAATTAGAAATTATATTGATCTCATTTAGTTGCGTATTGTATTCGACTATAATCTCCCCTCCAGTTTCAATCAAATTTTCAGGTATTCCTATCCAATAAAAACTGCTATGATGCCTATTATCTTGTTTCCATACAATTTTTTGAGCTAACGGCTTGCGGTTATAGTTTTTCATCCAAGGCAAGGCAACAGCATCTTCAAAATCCATCCAATGCCCTAATCCATCATGAAGTTGCACATCATGGATATAAGTTCCAGGGGCACTACTTTCTAGATCGTCAAGCATGGTTTTCCATTCCTGCGCTTTAATGTTTCTATTATATGCGTTATCCAGTGCCCCTACATGTATAGCAAAAGGAGTGTTTTTCAGTCCTAAAGGAGATGATTCATTCGGGTGTCCAGCCATCATAGCTGCTGCTGCCCATCTATCTGCCATTCGTGGAGCCAATTGATAAACTCCATCTCCACCTGCTGAATAACCCAACAAATATACTTTATTTGGGTTTACATTTTCTGTTGCAACAGCCATTTGGATAATGATATTTAAAAAATCGTCAATATGATTCTGATGCCATAAATCCCAAGTATTCGTTGGAGCTCTTGGCGCTAAGTACACACCTTCAAGAGTGTTCATAGTCTGATCATATAAATGCTTTTGATTATTATATTGTTCGTCATTAACATTTATTGTTGTTGATCCACCTCCATGTAATGAGATAAATAAACTTCTTCCGTCAGATGGCTTATTACCAAATATTTGATAATAAAAAGGCATGCTATATCCTTTATAAATCAGTTTGCGATTGTTCCACTGTTGCTCATAGTTACTTATCATTGTTGCCTGCATATCTTGAAATAGTAATGCGGTAACATTTTCAGCTCGGCTTTTTGTTAATGATTTTTTTGAGAAATCCAAGCTTTCTAAAGCTTCTCTTTCTTCAACTGGTTTGGCTAGCCATTTTTCTAAACTCTGACTTACGCTATCTTTAACAGGGTCTATGTTCTCTTCACTCTTATTACATCCTAATAATAATACAACTATACCAAAAAATAATAGTTTTAAAATATTCCTCATTTCTTCTTTTTAATATTTGCTAACGTGTTCGTATATGCAAAGTAGGCGATTGCGGTCTTCTTTCCTGTGAAACAAAAGAAAAGATGAAGCGGGTAACAACTGTTAAATTCACTATTATCACGCCTATTTGTTATGGTTTCGTGTATTTTCTTATTATTCAAAACAATTAGCAATTTAACAGTATGTTTTATTCCTTCTCTTTAGTTATAAGACCAAATTGGACAAACTTGTCTATTAGAAAATCGGCATACCTAATGAATCCTAAATCGGTAAAGTGGACTCCGTCAACAGTTCCTTCATGGTCTTCTCCTGTAGCATTCTCAGTACTTATATAGAAAATATTTTCAAACCCACCTTCAATCATTTTTTTGTATTCTGTTTTTAGAGCTGCATTCTTTTCATTGACCAAAGCTTCCTTCTTTTCATCCAGGGCCAATGATTCATATAAAAAATTTTCAACAAAAATAATTGGGGTTTCAGGACGCTTCTCTTGAATAGTTTTTACCAGAGGTATGGTCCTATTTGTAACTTGCTCTGCAATCATGTTTGGTAAGCATTCAATAACATAGAATAAGGGATTAAATTCCGAAATCAATTCATTAATTGGTTGCTCCATTCTTCCATTTCCATTGAACCCAAAATTTATACAATCAATATTTAATTTTCTGGAAATAATATTGGTGTGTGCCATCCCGGGACGAGAAGCACAACCACCCTGAGTAATACTGGTTCCGTAAAAAA
>CAYMKR010000375.1:0-2191 GCA_964390865.1 uncultured Flavobacteriaceae bacterium
GATATCCAGATGGGGGTAGTAGTTATTTAAGTTCAGCAGTTTATGCAAGTTACAGGCAAGATATAGGTAAAAAATCAACCCTGAATACAGGGTTGAGACTTACAAATACTGTTCTAACGGCTAAATGGATTGACACCACTTTTATTTCTTTACCCGATAGTGATATTAAATCGATGAATACCTCCGTCACACTTACAGCAGGTTACGCATATAAACCAAACGTGAATTGGCAAGTTAATGGAGTGCTTTCTTCGGGTTTTAGATCACCAAACATTGATGATATTGGAAAAGTAAGAGAAAAAAATGGAGATGTTACCGTTCCAAATGTTGATTTACAACCTGAGTTTGCGTATAATTTTGAAGCAGGGTTTATTAAATATTTTGATGAAAAGAAATCTTATCTTGGCTTAACAACCTATTATACCTTGCTTGATAATTATATTGTTAGGGCACCCTTTGAAATCAATGGTAATACCGAAATTATTTACGATGGTGAATTGGCAAATGTAGTTGCCAATATTAATAAGGGGAATGCTTATCTGGCAGGTGGGACAATGACGTTTAAAAGTCAATTGTCGAATACATGGGCCACAAGAGCTTCTCTGACGTATACCCAAGGGTCAGCATATGATACCAAAGAACCCATGTCTTCGGTGCCACCACTTTTTGGGAGTTTCGAACTAAGTTATCAAAGAAATCGGATAGAAACTGGTGCTAATGTAGTATTCAATGGCAGAAAAAAAGCAGAAGATTACAATTTCTCAGAAGGCATTGATAATATTGAGCAAACCCCCTACAGCCTAACCAATCAGGCTTATTACGGTAGTCCTTCATGGTATACATTGAATTATTATATGAGAATAAAGACTTCTAAGTTTGTTGATATTTTGATCAATGTTGATAATATTATGGACTATCACTATAAAGAGTTTGCATCAGCAATTAGCGCTCCTGGCCGAAACTTTTCTTTCACTGTTATTGGTACTTTTTAAGGATAATAAAGACGTTTAATATCTTTCCAAGTAATCATTTGAATATTGTTTTCAAAAAGTATTTGTTCGCACTTTTTGCTTGTAAAAAAGTCTAGATCTATTTGTCTCCATTCAGCACCAAAATTTGGATGATTCTCTGTAATGCTAGTCATTTCAGATGTATTAAATGCAGGATGAATCAATAGAAGATTAAACCCTGGCATAAGACTCTTAAGAGAATTTTCGTAGAATTTTGATAAATTACCAATTTTAAACTCTTCGTAATTTCCTAGATGAACCTGATCTACAACAGCATTCTGAGAAGAATTAATTAATAAGTCTTTTAGGCCAGACATTTCTTCAACCAAGGTCTTATTCAACATTATAGGTAGTTTGTATTCTTCACCAAGCTCATGATAGATTTTTAAAAGTTCTTCAGAAGCTCCGAGGCTGTACATATGTGAATCCAAATGAGTTGGATTGAGACCAAAGTGCAGGGCTCTATCTATCTGAGCGCGAAGCTCCAATATCACTTCCTTTGGATTGGCATTCTCAATGAGCTCTTTTCTGCTTTTGTAAAAAAAGTCATTATTATCTACAAGACTTGGTACTTCTTTTGCTGATAAAACTGGTCCAAATTTAAACGACTGCCATTCGCAAGTTAGGGTAAGGTGAATTCCATAATCATAATTCGGGTTCTCTTTGGCATAAAGAGCAACTTGATAGAACCATGGGCACGGAACCATAATGCTAAAAGAATTTACAGATCCCTGTTCAAGTGACTGTATAGTGGCTTTGTTTTCAGACTGTGACAAGCCAGCATCATCAGCATGAATAATTAAGAGTTTTGCATCTTTCTGATATCCCAGATTTTGAGAGAGATTTTGTTGATCATTCATAAATGCGGATAATTTCACCATTACCCTTGCCTTCAACGCTCCTGACATATGCATTGATGGCTTTATTCATGGATACTGGATTATGACCTGGGAAAAAATCTTTATATTTTTCATAAGCATCTTCAACCACACCCAGAGAAACCACGTTCACTCTTAATTCATTTTCTATTTCCAGCGCTACGGCCTGAACAAAACTATGCAAGCCGCCGTTGACCATGGCAGCACTGGTTGTTTTTATCACAGGATCATCCGCAAGTATACCAGTCGATAGCGTGATCGATCCTTTTGACTTTAAATAGTCTTGCGCTACGCGAACAAGGT
>CAYMKR010000376.1:0-2153 GCA_964390865.1 uncultured Flavobacteriaceae bacterium
TTTTCCGCTTTTTCTAAAGACGCAACATAATAATCTGTACTTCTTGTTTTCCCTAACCAAGTTTTTCCTTTTGCATTAATTTGATAGATATTATGAAATACGGCATTTTCATCCCCCTCAATATGAACATATAATTCAGCACTATTACCTTTTGTAAACGATGTAATTGTCACTTCGGGTTGTTCAATCCTAAGAGCATTACTATCTCTTACGGCTAGACCTCCTATATGAATAACATCTTCTTTGTTTCCTGTAAATTCCAATCCGATTTTAACAATTTTATGCCCTTTTAGTTTAGCTAAAGAGTGACTTGTTTTTGTCCATTCTAACTTTAGAATGATTGGAAATGAATACTGCTCTCCGTTATCGGCATTTACAATAAGATTTAACTTCCCTGAGCCCTTAGCAACAAGAGAAATATCTTCTTTATTATTTACTTCCAGTGAGGTTTTATACAACGAAATTGAAACATCTTTTATAGTTTTTTTAGAAGAAATTTTAATTGAAGATCCTCCTGTGTAACTATCTTTAAAATCAAAAGTAGCAGCTACTTTAGTAGTATCCGTGTGCCATTGCCAACTAGGTAAAACATCTTGAATACTTAAATTATGCCACTCCTTATTTGACAATCTTTCGCCTTCTTCATTATAAAAACGCCCCAATCCATAATTAAAATGGGTAACAAATGGGATTTTATCAATCACAGATCTGGCCGGTATATACTTAGAAAACCCTTTCCACTCTTTAGATTGCCACGAAGGTACTTCTCCTTTTAAAATCGTTCCATTCCAGAATTTTTGTTCTTCTTCATAAACAGATTCGGGTTGCTTATTTATAGCAATATCAAACGTTGTATTTGGGCAATACAATCCAATAGAGGTTGTATAAGGTTTCTCATTTTTATAAAGAGCGTCCCAATTTGTACGTGTTTTATAACTTTTAGCCTGAACGTCAATTCCAGAATACACTTCCCAAGGACTTCTACCCAGCTCTTTTGCTATTATATGAGTGTCTTCTAATTGAGTATTACTCCATCCAAAATCCACAAATAAAATATCTGATAATTTTTGTTCTCCATTTTGAAAATACAAACTATTGTGATTATTCAATTCATCTTGCCAAATCACCCTGCCATCTTCTATCATGGCATCATACCACATGATTTTAAACTTTCCAGCTGATTTTTTTTGATAATACCTTAAAAAATCCTGCATGGCATCTGCCTCTTTTTGTCCTAATCCTTTTGTCTCTTGGTTAATGAACCAACCTTCAAAACCATAAAAATTAGCGGCTTCAATCATTTTATCTGCAACTGGAAAATTTCCTTGAGTATCTTGTTGCAAAAATTCTTTTACCCATACTTCTTTTCCGCCATAAACATTTGGAGGAAAAAATACAGTTCCTAAAATTTGAACGCCATTAAGATGCGCTGAATCAATCCATGGTGCCGCAGGTGTTACTATAATTCCTTCTCCTGCTGAACCTCCCCACTGTACTAAATAGTCAATGTGTTGCCAATACGGAAAGGCATATTGTTCTATAGTTTGAAAACCCTGCGAGGGGTGATAATTGGTTGAATGGGGTGCAATTAAAGAAACAATGGAAGGTTTCGTACTTAATTCTGGACGAATCTGAGTATCCGCATCTTCAAATCGATCTTTTAAAGAAACGTGGCTCCTGTTGAATTTAGCATCCGAATCTGTTTCTGGATTCCATTTCAAAAATTCATCAATAAACCAATATGAGGAATAAGGTTGATGCTCTCCATATTTAATTTGAGCATTTACGTCTGTAAAAAAGTTTCCAAGTGCTATTAGAAGAAACAACAATTTAACTGGTTTCAATTTCATCTTTTTTGGTTTATTTTAAAATATTATACCCCAATTTCTATTAGGCTCTGCTCCCATTTCAAAAATCAACTCACCACCAGTAATGATGGCCTCGTGACTTAATTGACTTGAATCATAGGGCTTGCCATTTAAAGTTGCCGATTGAATATAAGCATTCTTTTTTGAGTTGTTATTCGCAATAACTGTAAAAACTTTTCCTTTCCCTACGTTGATCTGAACCTTGTCAAATATCGGGCTACAAAGTTGATAAATTGGCGCACCTGGTAGCGCTGGGTAAAATCCTATAGCTCCAAAAACATACCA
>CAYMKR010000377.1:0-2148 GCA_964390865.1 uncultured Flavobacteriaceae bacterium
CTTAGAATAATCTATAAATAAAAAACCGTCACGCAATAAGCGTGACGGTTTTTTTGATTTATAATTAACGGATTATCAAGATTTAAATATTTGATAATCACATAGACTCAGGAATGTTAAGATTTCAACCTCTTAAAGATAAATCGAGTTATAAAAATACCAGTTCCATCTCCTTTTCCAGCATCACTTTCTACACCACTTGTTACAAAAGTTAAATCCCATCCTTCTTCGATCATGGTGTTCACTTTAGATGACAAAAGCGCATCATTTGAAGCAATATTTTGAAAATTAATACCAGTAGCACTATAAAAGTTCAATATCTTAGTTTCGTCAAAATCATCAACCTTGGCATCACTCCGTTTTGATTTGTTTTGCTTTTTGTTTTCTTCCGTTCTCGATGTAGTGTATTGTTTGTAGTCTTTGTCTTCCTGATTGGAAATGATTCGCGATCTACCAAGCCCCATAGGAACTACAGATTCGATACTTGTTACAATTCTATACTCATAGGCTTGTGCCTTTATCTCCATTATGGAAATAAATAATAAGGCAAGTAAAATAATATTTTTCATTATTGTTAAAATTTAGGTTATTCACTTATGTGTGTTAAAGAAACTTTAATATTCAATTAATATTGTGGGGCATTGATTTCATTATTATTCGAGTTAATAAAATATGAGGAGAATGGGAATTTACCATCCATGAGGCCCCTATTGAATATCAAAAAGGAGTTCTTGTTTTAAAGAAGGTGGAAAGAACTTTGACAGGTGAAATGCTAATTCAGGGAAGGGATGCCTTTGGAAGAAGTTGTTTATGAAAAGGATGTTTTAAAGGGAATGATGAATGTTCAAGGCGAAACGGTACGATTTATATTAAATTTCATCAAGAAGAGTTTTGAAGGAATTGTGTCCTATTCACAAGGCCTTAGATATATATGGAACAAAAAAGCAGTCACTTAATTCAACTAAAAAAGACCATCGCGCAATAGGCGTGATGGTCTTTTTTGTAATTAATTGACTTAAGTACTTGAAAAGCACTATTTAAGTTTGATTTTTTTGTATTTTTGCACGCTCAAATTGAATAGTGTTTTTATGAGAAAATTTTTACGCATAAGTTACCCCGTCTTATTGCTTTTCTTAACAATGAGTTTCACTGATGTTAAGAATGATGAGGGCCCTACAAAATTATTAGGTTCTTGGGAATATGTTGCGCCAAACATTGGATTTAAATTTCAAAAAGGTGCTATCGAATTTAGTTTTGAAGAGGAGGTATTAAAGGGGAATGTTCTCTTTTATGACCGCATCGTTCCAATGGAGAATTTAATATATGAAGACAACAAGATTCGAGCTCATATTTTTATTGAAGATGAACAAATTGATATTTTTCTAAAATTTCAAACAGATTCTTTTCAAGGAACAGTTTCTCACCCAAATGGTTATCTACGTATTTCAGGAATTAGAGTGAATAATTAAGATTATACCTTGATTTAATTTAGAATAATTTTCCTAGACCAATGCCATAGGTAAGGCTCTGGTATGCACCGATATTGATGTCATAAGTTAGGACCCCAAAAATTTCCCAATTACGTGGTAAATGATAAGGTGCCTCGAAGCCGAATCGGATCACTGTGAAATCTTCGTGGCTTGAAAATTCTCTACCAACACCTGCCATTATACCTAAATAAGGAATCGGTTTGTAAATTAGCATAAAACATGATGAAATAGGTGTGCCTCTTTCTATAACGGCGATTTCATCATTGCCATGCCCATCATCTCCATTTTTTGAATCACTATCTTTTACCACAAAATCCTCTATGATAATATCATTATGTAATCCAAGCGCCCACTTATCATTAAAAAAATATGTATAATTAAGACCGAAAGAAGGCAAGGAAATATTTGATGTAGATTTCCCATCTTTTACAGCAGAAAAAATGACGGTGTGGTTGATTGAAGCGCTAATAAGGTGTTTTTTATGAGATTCATGATGCGCTGAACTATTGTGAGAACTGTCTTGGTTCGTGTCATGATTCTGGCAAAATGATTCGGTGATGCACGCAAAACTTAAAAAGACGGCTGATAATAAAATGCGATAAGTCATGTATAACAATCAAATTGGTTAGAAATTAAAAGTATGAATTAAAATTCATTG
>CAYMKR010000378.1:0-2130 GCA_964390865.1 uncultured Flavobacteriaceae bacterium
TCAATTCTTCATCGTCATAATCTCCATCAAATTCATCAAGAGCCAGTTGAATTCTATCACTGTCAGCCTCCATAAAATACTCAAGAATTTCTTCCTGCTGGTCTTCATCCAACAAATCATTAATACAATAATCTATATTTATTTTAGTCCCAGAGTAAATAATCTGTTCCATTACCTTAACCAATTCTGACATGTCAAGACCTTTTGAATGAGCGATATCAGACAAGGGTAACTTTTTATCAGTATTCTGGATAATATAAAGCTTCAGGCCTGAGTTAACCCCTGTGCTTTTCACAATCAAGTCATCTGGTCTAACAATATCATTATCCTTAACATAAGTGGCTATTAAATCAACGAAATCCTTACCAAATTTCTTAGCCTTACCATCACCTACTCCATGAACATTAGCAAGCTCCTTAATATCAGTCGGATACTTAAGGGTCATATCTTCTAGTGATGGATCTTGAAAAACAACAAAAGGAGGAACTCCTTGTTTTTTAGATACTTTTTTTCTTAAATCTTTAAGCATCCCCATTAATTGATCATCAACCGTACCGCCTGAAGCCTTTGCATTGGTAATAATACTTGCATCATTCTCTGCACTAAAAACATGGTCTTCAGTCATCAAAAATGAATGAGGGTTTTCAATAAACTCTTCTCCCTTTTCGGATAGTTTTAGCACCCCATATTGCTCTATTTCTTTTTTTAGCAATCCTGCAACAAGCACCTGTCTAATAAGTGCCATCCAATGCTTGTCTTCTTTTGCCTTACCAATACCAAAAATAGGTTGTAGATGCGTTTTATGTGAAATAAGAAGCGCATTTTCCTTTCCTATCAAAGTATTGATGATCTCCTTTGACCTATATTCTTCCTTTGTTTTTTTAACTACTTGTAATATGGTTACGACTTCATTCTGTGCTTCTGATGTTTTCTTAGGATTTCTTACATTGTCATCCATATCTGCCCCATCACCAGTTACATCGTCAAATTCTTCTCCAAAATAATGAAGCAAAAACTTCCTTCTTGACATCGAAGTCTCAGCATAAGCCACTACCTCTTGCAATAATGCATTCCCTATTTCCTGCTCTGCCACAGGCTTTCCAGATAGAAATTTTTCTAACTTCTCTATATCTTTATAAGAGTAATAAGCTAAACAATACCCTTCTCCTCCATCTCTACCCGCTCTTCCTGTTTCCTGATAGTAACTTTCCAAGCTTTTTGGTATATCATGATGGATTACAAATCTTACATCTGGTTTATCAATTCCCATTCCAAAGGCAATAGTAGCAACAACAACATCAATATCTTCCATTAAAAACATATCCTGATGCCGAGCTCTGGTCTTGGCGTCAAGCCCAGCATGGTATGGTACCGCTTTAATTCCATTCACCTGCAACACCTGTGCTATTTCCTCAACCTTTTTCCGGCTTAAGCAATAAATAATACCTGATTTATCTTTATAATTACTGATGAATCGAATAATATCTTTTTCAACATCCTGAGTTTTAGCCTTTACCTCATAAAACAAATTAGCCCTGTTAAAAGAAGCCTGAAAGGTTCTGGCATCACTAATACCTAAATTTTTTAATATATCCTCTTGAACCTTTTGAGTAGCTGTAGCAGTAAGACCGACGATTGGGAAATTTCCTATCTTAAATATAATGTTTCTAAGATTACGGTATTCAGGTCTGAAGTCATGTCCCCATTCAGAGATACAATGTGCTTCATCAATAGCAAAAAACGTAATTTTCTGCTTTTTCAAAAATTCAATATTTTCCTCCTTTGTCAAGGATTCAGGGGCAACATAAAGTAATTTGGTAACACCATTTTCAATATCACTTTTAACTTGTGCTATTTCACCTTTATTCAATGATGAATTTAAAACGTGTGCTATCCCGTAATCAGATGATATTGCTCGAATTGCATCCACCTGATTCTTCATTAATGCAATCAAAGGTGATACCACAATAGCCGTTCCTTCTAGAATCAGCGCTGGTAATTGATAAATTAATGATTTACCTCCACCTGTTGGCATTACAACAAAAGTGTTGTTTCCTTCAATTAGACTTTCTATGGCATCCTTCTGTAAACCTTTAAACTTACTGAATCCAAAATATTTCTTCAAATATT
>CAYMKR010000379.1:0-2127 GCA_964390865.1 uncultured Flavobacteriaceae bacterium
TTGTAGTGCAAATTTCTTTTGCACAAGAAAGAACTATCACTGGTACTGTGTCGGACGAGTCCGGACCTTTGCCAGGAGTTAGTGTTTTGATTGAAGGCACCACTTCTGGTACTGAGACTGATTTTGACGGTAATTATTCGATTGAAGCTAATAGCGGGGATGTACTTCGTTATAGTTTTGTTGGAATGACTACAACATCAAAAACAGTTGGGGCTGAAAGCTCAATCAATACAACGATGGTCTCTGAAGAAAACACCCTGGATGAAGTAGTAGTTACTGCCTTGGGTATTAAAAGAGAGAAAAAATCCTTAGGTTATGCAACTCAAAAAGTGGATGGAGAAGCAATTAACACTGCTAAGGACGCCAACTTTATTAACGGTTTAACCGGTAAAGCTTCTGGTGTTGACATTAAGGCGAGTGGTACCTTAGGTGGATCAACAAACGTTGTTATTAGAGGTTATTCCTCTATGTTTAACAGCAACCAGGCGTTGTTTGTGATTGACGGTGTGCCAATTAGTAACAATAACAATAATACTGCTGATCAGTCTACTGGTCGTGGTGGTTATGACTATGGTAATGCTGCTCAGGACATTAATCCTGATGACATTGAATCTGTAAACGTTCTTAAAGGTGGTGGTGCAACTGCACTATACGGATCTAGAGCGGCAAACGGTGTAATTTTAATTACGACTAAGAAAGGTAAGAGTCAGGGAGACAGAGGTATTGGTGTTACAATCAATTCATCTGTAACGATGAACAAAGTCAACTTTGATACTTTTAGCAAATACCAAAAACAATATGGTGCTGGTTATTCACAAGATGGCTATGATGCAGGTGGTAGTCAAGGTGGTGGATTCTTTGAGAGAGATCTTAACGGAGACGGTATTTTAGAATTAACTACTCCTTCAACAGAAGATGCATCTTTTGGTGCTCTCTTTGATGAGAATCTTTTGATTTACCAATGGGATTCTTGGTATCCAGAATTAGATACTTATTTAGTACCGACTCCATGGGTAGGTTCTGAAAATGATCCTACAAGTTTCTTTCAAACCGGTACTACTATGTTTAATTCTATTGATCTTAACGGAGCATCAGATAAAGGAGATTTCAGATTGGGTTATACCAATTTAAATCAAACTGGTATTTTACCAAATAGTGAGATTAAAAGAAATACTGTTGCTTTCAATGGTAGCCTTAAATTGACTGATAAATTTGTAGCCAGTACAAGAGTAAATTACTCTAATACGATTGGTCTAGGTCGATATGGAACAGGTTATGATGGAAGAAACCCATTACAGTCTTTTAGACAATGGAACCAAGCTAACGTTGATTTTAAAGATCAAAGAGATGCATATTTTGCTACAAGAAAGAATATTACTTGGAATGCAAATGATCCATTAACTAATAGAACTCCTATTTATACAGACAACCCATACTGGACTCGTTATGAAAATTTTCAAAATGATGTAAGAGACCGTATCATTGGTGATGTTACTTTAACGTACCAAATTAATGACTGGTTAAGTATTCTTGGTAGGGTAACTATTGACAACTATAATTCTATTCAAGAAGAGCGTATTGCTATTGGTAGTAACGATGTTCCTGAATACGTGAAGTTCAACGAACGTTTTATTGAAAACAACTATGATTTCATGTTGAATTTCAACAAAGCTTGGGACAATTTTACATTAGCCGGAGTACTTGGTTCTAACATTAACAGAATCTCTTATTCAAGTATAAGATCTGAAACGAATGGTGGATTAAATGTTCCTGGTTTATATTCTTTAAGTAATTCTGCTAATCCTTTATTGGCGCCACTTGAATACGAATATGATTCAGGTATCAATGGATTTTATGCGAATGCTTCTTTAGGTTGGAAAAACCAGTTATATCTTGAAGGTTCGTACAGAAGGGATATTTCTTCTACTTTACCAGATGATAATAATGCATATGATTATTACGCAGGATCACTTAGTTGGCTTTGGGGAAATTTATTTAAATCAACTGCAATCTCTTTAGGTAAATTGAGAGTTGGTTATGCTAAAACAGGTAATACGGCAAGACCGTTGTCAGTATATAATACTTATTTATTAGGAAATATTACTGGAGACCAACCAACTGCTTCTT
>CAYMKR010000380.1:0-2109 GCA_964390865.1 uncultured Flavobacteriaceae bacterium
TTGGGATTGGCGTAAAATGTATGAAGAAATGGAAAATGATTTCGACGCAGTAGTTATAGCAACCGCTGACCATACGCATGCAATTACAGCAGCGCATGCCATGACCATGGGAAAACATGTTTATCTTCAAAAGCCATTAACTCACTCTGTTTACGAATCGAGATTATTGACCAAACTGGCTGCTGATTATGGGGTAGCTACCCAGATGGGTAATCAAGGAGCGTCAGGAGCAGGAGTTGCAGAAACCTGTGAAATTTTGTGGAGTGGAGCCCTTGGCGACGTTGTAAAAGTAGAGTCTTTTACTGATCGTCCAATTTGGCCTCAAGGATTAAACACACCAGAAAGAGGTGACTGGGTGCCTGACACTTTGAATTGGGATCTTTTTACGGGTCCGGCAAAGATGCGTCCGTATAATGAAGTATATCATCCATGGAACTGGAGAGGATGGTGGGATTATGGCACCGGAGCTTTAGGAGATATGGCTTGTCATATTCTTCATCCGGTATTTGAAGGTTTAAAATTAGGTTATCCGACAAAAGCACAAGCAAGTTCTACATTATTACTTAATGATTCTGCTCCCGTTGCTCAATCGGCTAAACTTACCTTCCCTGAAAGAGGAAAAATTGGTAAATTAAAATTACCAGAAGTAGACGTTCATTGGTATGACGGTGGAATTAAACCTGAAATGCCCGAGAACTGGCCGGCAGGAAAGAATCCGAATAAGCAAGGAGGAGGAACTTACTTCTATGGAACCAAAGACATCCTTCACGTAGGTTGTTATGGTGTTGAACCTGAATTGCTGTCTGGGAAGAAAATATCTGCAGCTAAAACTGAAAGGCGAGTGGAAGAAGAAATTGGGTTGAAATGGAATGAAGGAGCTCATGAAATGGACTGGGTAAGAGCCTGTAAAGAAAGTCCAGAAAACAGAAAGCCATGTACATCTGATTTTGCCGAAGCCGGACCATTCAATGAAATGGTGGTGATGGGCGTATTGGCTGTTCGTCTTCAGGATTTAAATAAGACTCTTGAATGGGACGGGCAAAAAATGGAATTCACCAACATTGGAGCTAATGAAGAAATTAGAAACATTGTTAAAGATGGATTTAAGATTCATGATGGTCATCCAACATTCAACAAGGACTATACTGATCCTATGAATGCACTGGCTTATTCTAAGGAGCTTGTTAAGCACACTTATAGAGACGGTTGGGAATTACCACCTATGCCTAAATAATAATAACTAATAGCTAGATTAAAATAGAACCTTAGGAAATTACGTATTTTTTATATTGTAAGTTTCTAAGGTTCTGATTAATTTCTAGTCATATTATAAATAATTAACTGAATTTCAAACACCAATAAATTTCAATAAAAATGAAAAAAAGAATTTTTGTACTTGCACTTGGAATCGCTACGACATCATTTATGGTCAGTTGTGGTGATGGGGCAAAGAAAGAAGCACCTGCGGCTGAAGCTGCGGAGGAAGTAGTAGAGGTTGCAAAGGAAGCGGCACCAAACACCTTAACAGAAGCTGAGAAAAGTGACGGATGGTCATTGCTTTTTGATGGTACGACTTCAGAAGGTTGGAGAGGTTATAAAAAGGATCATTTTCCTTCTTCATGGCAGGTTGTTGACGGAACAATTTATATGACTGGTTCTGGTAGAGGTGAAGCTGGAGATAAAGAAGGTGGAGACATCATTTTTGACAAACAATTTCAGAATTTCACATTAAGTTTGGAGTGGAAAATTTCTGAAGGAGGAAACTCTGGGATTTTCTATTTAGGAGAAGAAGAATTAGATTTTATCTGGAAAACTGCACCTGAAATGCAGGTTTTGGATAATGATAAACATCCTGATGCAAAATTAGGAACTGATGGTAATCGCCAGGCAGGTTCTTTATATGACTTGATTGCTGCTAAACCTCAAAACGCGAAACCAGTTGGTGAGTGGAATAAGATTGAAATCACAGTTTATAAAGGAACTGTTGTGCACAAGCAAAACGGTGTTAATGTAGTAGAATATCATTTATGGGCTCCTGAATGGAAAGAGCTGGTGGCAGGAAGTAAATTCCCAGGTTTAAATAAAGATTGGGCTGATGTTGCTTCAAAA
>CAYMKR010000381.1:0-2080 GCA_964390865.1 uncultured Flavobacteriaceae bacterium
ATGATATTTCTGAAAATGAACTAGATATAACATGGTCTTCGGAAGATGATTTTGCCCATTTAAATGCAAATCTTGAGACATTTCATTTTTCTGTTAACTATACGGAATCAGGAAGAATTAAAACAATGAAATATTGATTCACTTGAACCTTTTTTGCGAATCTTACTTACCTAACAAATAATTATTTTCTTCCTGAATTTAGCTTCTGCTATTATAAATATTGACATAATATAAAAGTGTGGCAATTGAACCAAGTGCTGCAACTACATAGGTTCTGGCCGCCCATTTTAAGGCATCCTTAGCGGCATCATGTTCTGTATTTGTTAGCATCTTCTTTTCTTCCAACCAGGCTAGAGCTCTATTACTTGCATCATATTCAACAGGAAGGGTGACAATTGAGAAAACCACCGTTGCAGCAAATAATAGAATCCCTAAAAGCAGTAATTGAGGAAAGGCTTCTACTGTAAATATTCCGGCGATAAGTAAAATTGAAGCAAATTTAGAGGAGATGCCAACAGCAGGAACAAGTCTTGATCTCAGTTGAAGCCAGGCATAACTTTTGGCATGTTGTACAGCATGTCCACATTCATGAGCAGCGACAGCAGCCGCCGCAGCATTTCTTTCAGAAAAGACAGCTTCACTGAGGTTAATAGTCTTGTTTTGAGGATTATAATGGTCAGTTAATCTACCAGGTGTGGATATGACTTTGACATCATAAATGTTATTATCTGATAGCATTTTTTCAGCAATTTCTTTACCGCTCAAACCATTTTGTAAATGTAGATGAGAGTACTTTTTGAATTTATTTTTTAACCTGCTTTGAACAAGCATTCCCAATAAACCAATAACAATAATCAATAAAAAAGAAGCACTCATATAAATTTTTTCTTAAGTTTTAATTAATACTTTTATATCAAAAAGCATGCTAATTATTTTTTATGAAAAATAAAGTACCAGACATACTCTTAATCTATACAGGAGGAACCATTGGAATGGTGAAGGATTATAAGTCAAACGCCCTCAAACCTTTTGATTTTGAGAATATCAAAGTAAAGATTCCAGAGTTAAAATTGTTAGACTGCAAGATAGAAACCACGTCTTTTCCGGACCCTATTGATTCATCGGATATGTCTCCCGAATATTGGATAAAGATTGCTGAGATTATCGAAAAGCGATATGAGGATATTGATGGGTTTGTTGTTCTTACCGGGACTGACACCATGTCATATACTTCTTCGGCCTTGAGTTTCATCCTTGAAAACTTAAGTAAGCCAGTGATATTCACTGGTTCTCAATTACCAATTGGAGATTTGAGAACGGATGCAAAGGAAAATCTGATCACTGCAATTCAAGTGGCAGCCGCTCGTGAAAACGGGCAGGCGATAATACAAGAAGTAGGTCTTTATTTTGAGTATAAATTGTATAGAGCTAACCGGACAACCAAGGTGAGTTCTGAACAGTTTGAAGCCTTTGAGTCAGCAAATTACCCTCATTTAGGAGAGAGTGGAGTACATTTGAATTTTCATGAGTCAAACTTGATCAGAGCGGATAAGTCAAAGTCATTAGTTCTTCAAAAGAATTTAAGCGCTAAGGTGGTTATATTAAAACTATTTCCGGGAATAAGTGAAAGTATAGTTTCTCATATTTTAAATTGCCCTGACCTTGCTGGAGTCATTTTAGAGACTTATGGAGCCGGTAATGCACTTACAGCTAATTGGTTTTCCGAATTACTTATAAGAACTATCGAGAAAGAAATACCTATCATCAATGTTACGCAATGCATAAGTGGAGGTGTAATGATGGGGCACTACGAGACTAGTGTTCATTTGAAAAAGATTGGAGTTATAAGTGGAAAAAACATTACAACGGAATCTGCTATTGCTAAATTAAAGTTGCTTTTAGGGAAGAAGATGCCGTTTAAAAAATTTAAAATTGAATTTGAGACATCAATTCGTGGAGAAATGAACTAGTTTTAGTTTAAAAGTTTTTACAAGTAAATATTTTTTTGTTACTTGCTGCTCATATAAAATTTTGACATTTTGGAGAGGTGGCCGAGTGGCTTAAGGCGCACGCTTGGAAA
>CAYMKR010000382.1:0-2079 GCA_964390865.1 uncultured Flavobacteriaceae bacterium
CACCAAAAGTAGAATCATATTGTGCATCTCCACTACTAAAAACAAAATTGTAGTTAGCAGGATGAATTACAACAACTAAATTACTGATAGGAGTCCAGGTACCACCGACACCAATATCTAAGAATCCTGGGTCGTTGAAATTATTTACCAATGTCGATCTGTATTCCATCAAGGCAGATGCAGCAAAAGTCTTTGAAATTTTATAACCATACAGAGAGCTCAGGCTGAAAACATCTGTTGATACTTCATAATCTTCACTGTCAGAAGTGTCATCTTTGTTATCAAACTTTACCCAACCGATATTGATATTGGTAGCATTTTTCCAAAAATATTTATCTTCCATTAAATCCGCATAAGCGTTCAAGTTGATCCCAAAATTTCCTACTGAGGAGTTTGGAGTTTCTTTTGAATACCAATTGTTGAATCCTGAAATACTACCACCGATGGTTCCTGTGGCTTTTAGACGCCATCCTGGTAAAGCATCTATTTCAGCTTGTATAGCATCAGCTTTACCTTGCAGTACACCGATAGAATCGTTTTTTTCTTTCTGTAAAGTCTTAAGTTCTTCTTTTGTTTGAGCATTTAAACTACTAAATCCTATAATCAAGGATAAGGCTAGTATGATTTTATTCATGGGGAAAAATATTAGGTTTATTGGTGCAAAAATAATCAAAATAGAACAATAATCAATGGTTCTATTTTTTCTTTTTAAATAAAGGAACACTTGAGCAGGCCTCGCCAAACATCAGAGAACTTACTACAGGAACTAATCTCTGGGTAAGTTGAGCAAAGGCTGAATTTGGAATGCTTTTTTCAGAACAGCCTTTAATAATAACTGGGGCATTCTCGAATTGGGCAAGCGGAATTTTTGAAATAATTTCTTGAAAGATTAGATTTTCAAGTAGGTCTAAGTCACCTATGGTAAACTTCTTGGCATATGGAGCTAATGACGCACTAATAAGCAAATATGCCCAGGAAGGAATAATGGCATCAGTAGAACAAGTAACAGCAACATAGCAATCTTGATAGCGATTCCAGTCATGGTTTTTGACAGATTCTCTAAAATCTTTTTCCTTTAAAATAATGCCTTCAAATAACCAATCGCTTATGTCTAATAGCATTCTGTCTCCCACCGGATAATAATCCTCCAGATCAAGTGTTATAAGTTTGCTATTGGCAACTCTATTGATTATCTCTCCTGACATTACTTTTTATTTACGGATCAATATTTATAAAAAACCGAGTTCTAATTTCGCCTCTTCGCTCATCATATCTTGGGTCCAAGTAGGATCGAAAGTGATTTCAACTTCTGCATTTCTTACTTCTTCAAGTGACCTTATTTTTTCCTCAACTTCCATCGGAAGCGTTTCTGCCACAGGGCAATTCGGAGATGTTAAAGTCATTAATACCTTAACATCGGTTTCTTCATTTACAAAAACATCATAAATCAATCCTAATTCATAGATGTCTACCGGAATTTCAGGATCAAATATCGTTTTGATAACTTCCACAATCTTCTCTCCGAGATCTTCCTTTGTTTTATTGTTCATGGCTGTACTTTAAAATCATTCTAAATAAGCGCAAATATAAGCTAATGCAAATTCACAACAAAATATCCACTGCTAGGAGTTTTTAGATTTATACGCAAGGGCGAAAAGCTTAATTTGTTTTACCATAGAAAGTAACCCGTTGGCACGCGTAGGAGATAAATGTTCCTTTAAACCAATTTGATCAATAAAATAGGGATCATTGTTCAGTATGTCATCAGGGCTTTGGTTATTATAGACCTTTAAGAGCAGTGAAATAATACCCTTGGTTAAAATGGCATCACTGTCCGCAGAAAATTGGAGCTTTCCGCTGTTGTAGTCAGCATGTAGCCAAACTTTTGATTGGCAGCCCTTAATGATGTTGTCGTCAGATTTATTTCCTTCTTCAATTTTGGGAAGCGTTTTACCGTTATCTATAATAAATTCGTAACGTTCCATCCAATCATCGAATAGATCGAAGTCCTCGATAATTTCTTCTTGTAATTCTTTAATAGTCATTTTTTAAACTTATTTTTGCAAAAATAAGTAATTT
>CAYMKR010000383.1:0-2050 GCA_964390865.1 uncultured Flavobacteriaceae bacterium
AATGGGATACAACTCAAATTGCCCATGGTTATAAATGTGGGGAAGATTGGGGAACACATCTCATAAAATGGCAGTCAGATTCCAATCAAATATCATGGCATTTAAAAGGTAATGGAGGAATACTATCTAATCCATCTGATTTATACAAATGGTATATCGCATTAAAAGAAAATAAAATAATATCCAAAAAATCATTTGAACAACTCATTTTTCCCCACGTAAAAGAAAATGAATCAGGCGATTCACACTATGCCTATGGATGGACAATATTAGATAGTGATAGGAATACAAAAATTATAGCACACAACGGTTCAAATGGTGTTTTTTATGCCGATTTCATACAACTGCCAGAGGAAAATACTGTAATCATTTATATGACCAATGAATTAAGATACGATACTCAGATTGTATCATGGGAAATAGAGCAACTTCTTTTTAATGAAAATTATACCCCAGTTGTACCTAAAATGAAAAGTATCAAACATGCAAGCGACGATATTGCAAACAAACAACTTGAAATCATCCATCAATTTGTAAAACTAATTTTGACACCTGATGAGAATATTGATGATTTCATTGAAAAATACATACCTAATAAAGAAAGGGAAAGAAGATTTAAAATGTGGATTAAAGATATGCAAAAGGAGTTTTCGGGTTATCAATTGAATCATATTTTGGAATATGGGGATATGAGCTACGATATTGTTTTGGAATCTAAAGATGGTAAGGTTATGGATTTAACTCCGTGTTTTGACCTACAATTCAATAATAGTGACCAAATTACCGCATTTGGATGGTAAATTAAAAACTGCCCATAACAAAGAATAAAAATCATAGCCGGTACAGTAGTAAATTGAGCGGTTGTAGCGCATTTAAATCAACCTTTTGACAGAAGTATAATCTGATTTAAAAAGAAGATATGAAAGCAAAAATTTTGGTCATTATAATTGGATTAATCTCGATTCTTAGCTGCAACAATGATGATGAGAGCCAAGGAACTATCGAAGGACAGTATACGGGAACTTTTCAGCGAGGAGTGAAGAAATCGAACGTGGAACTGACTTTGGACAGTACAGGTTTTTCTGGAGAAAGTGATGTTGTAAAATTTCCTGCTATTTGTAACGGCAACTACTCATTTTCGGACAGTACAATACAGTTTAAAAATCAATGTGCTTGGACTGCGGAATTTGATTGGAGTCTAATATTGAGTGACACTTGGAATTTCAGATTCAAAAATGATGTTTTGACATTGACTAACTCTATCGGAGATAAATACATCTTGGAAAAACAATAGAAAAGCCTGTTAGTAATCAAGGAAACACCAAACAGGTGGAGAAAAAAGGCACTGCAACATCGGGTTTAACTCATTGTTAGATTTTGGTAGAAACTAAGGTTTAATTAATAAGAATAATAAAGGTAAAAAGCGCAATTTGTACACAACTAATAGTTCCATCCATAATTTTTGAACAATTGAAGATAACGTGTTGTGTATGATTCTCAGCAGTTATTCTATTCTTTCATACACTAAACCTGGGCCATCACAGGCAGACCAAGTCCCGGTAAGTTTTTTATCGGATTTTAACCAAAGGCTTTCATTTTGATTCCCATAGCAACTTCCCACAATATCGCTACCTATAGCATGAACCAATTCAATAAATTTGTCCTCATTTATATTAACGAAAGAGAACGTTCCAGTGGCATCAGAATCAATTCCATCCCACTCTCTATGTTTAATAAATGTTCCATCCGACTTTAGGATATAATATTCCTGCCACTCCATATTTTCACCTGTTGCCTCTGAATTAGGAATTTGACCAGACATCTCAATAAGAGTCCATTTTTGGGGGTATTTTTCACTATCAAACTGTTTTTCTATTTCGTTTCCTTCCTTTGAACAAGACATTATTAAACAAACAGTTAATAATGCTAAAAATAACTTTCTCATAACCTTTTATTTTTCTAATAGTTTATTTTTCACTCAAAAATAAGTTCATGCGATTTGATTATCATACATCCTGTTTAACAAAATCTCAATTGTTAATTCCTTAGA
>CAYMKR010000384.1:0-2043 GCA_964390865.1 uncultured Flavobacteriaceae bacterium
TACCAATGACCAATTTAGAACCCCTTATTTTGTTGTATGAAGAATATGAATCATTGCGACTTTCGGACTATGAGGGGTTAACTCAAGAACAATCAGCTGAACAAATGAATGTTTCTCGTCCCACCTTTACCAGAATATACGGAAAAGCAAGGCAAACTATTGCCCAAGCATTTGTAGAGGGCAAAGCTATATTTATTGAAGGAGGTAACTATCAAACAGACGAATGTTGGTATAGATGCGAACATTGCATGAAATTGAACATTAGTAAAACTGAAACTGAATCTTGTAACTATTGCCACTCAAAAGCATTGCGAAGATTAAACAAAACTATCGAAAATAATGGAAAAGATAATTTTAAGTGATTCATGTATTTGTGTGCATTGCGACACACGAATACCGCACGCAAAAGGGAAACCATGCAGAGAAAATAAATGTCCGCAATGTGGAAAAAAAATGTTGCGACAAGGAGGTTATCATCATCAATTATATTTATTAAAAAAAAAAGAAACTAAAAATGAAAGTAGCAGTACCAACAAGGGGTAATGCTGTTGATGACCATTTTGGTCATTGCAAAGCGTACACCGTTATTACAGTTAATGCAAACAGAGAAATTGAAAAAACTGAAATGTTGCCATCGCCACAGGGTTGCGGTTGTAAAAGCAATATTGCAGCCATCTTGAAAGAAAAAGGCGTAAGAATAATGCTTGCCGGAAACATGGGTAATGGTGCGTTAAACGTTCTTAAAAATCATGGTATTGATGTTTATCGTGGTTGTTCGGGTGATGTACCTCAACTTGTCGAAAACTTTTTGCAGGGCAAAATTGACGATTCAGGAGAAGGTTGTCATCATCATGAAAAACATGGTGAAGATCACGTTTGCAATCATTAATAATAGGGCTATCTGATTTATAAAAAAAATATGGATATCACTTAGAAAGTCTATGAATGAAGGATAAATGTTAGAATAAAGGGCGTTTTCTTGTCCGTCCGGTTTATCCGCCGGAGGAGGGCTGGCAGGACTGCGCATTTTGTTGAATAGCTTTGCGTGACTTTGAGGACAAGCTAGTGCACTTCAAAGGAACCGTTTTTGGTAGTAGTTATTTTTCTATTTCAATCGTTTTTTTAGTCTTGGCACTCTTGATGGCTGCGTCCAAAATTGACAGGACAAATACGAGTAATTTTTTTTGCTTCATTTAGAAAATGCTTTTGTTAGAATTAATTAAGGCCAGCGTGCTCGTGAATGGTTATTTGCTTACCAAGTACCCGCAGGCGTAAATAAAAAGTCAGTAGGATTATCAATGTCATATAAATACTGATAACCTTTGGTTTCTTTCTCACAGAATGGTTCTAAAAGAATCAACATATTATTATAGCTTTCTAATGTTAGCGCACAATAAAAAGTTTTATTATCATTACTAAGAATTCCTTCATCTGTTTTAAATAGTCCAAGAATTAAATTACAATTGCGCTTTTCGATAAAATCAACTTGTGATAGATCTAGTTTCTGTTTTCTATTTACAATTGTATCTTTAATTAATTCTCTAAATTTAATAACTTGAAATTTATCAAAGTTGTATAATCTAACAACGTTTTCTCCAAATTCATTTATGTTTTCTATGTAGTCTAATTCCATTCAGTAAGTGTTTGATAAATAACAGGCAACATGTTTGTATAAGAATAGTTACGTATTTTAAGCAACTAATTTAGCAAATATAAAACGAACCTGCCTGCCGGTAGAAATCCGCAAGTGTTTTTAAAAGTAAGCCTTTATTAGCCATTATTTTTATAGGGTATTAGCAGGATTATCATCATCGATAGGTACTATTGTTGGAAAAATTCTGGGAATGAGATGAGATTAGCGTACCTCTTTTATTTGGTGAAACTTGATGCCTAAGGTACGTTCGTAGTTCCGTAAAATATGAACCTCAGAAGCGTTTACAAAACACATTGAAACACCTTCTTTACCTGCACGTGCGGTTCGCCCACTACGGTGTGTATAGTATTCATCACTTTCCGGCAGTTGATAATGTGCCACGAAAGTTA
>CAYMKR010000385.1:0-2039 GCA_964390865.1 uncultured Flavobacteriaceae bacterium
TAGGCCGGATAGTCGAATTCAAAAAACTGTTCGAGGAACTCGAAAAAAGAAAAACTACGATTTTCAAAACCCTCGAGGAGCAAGAAGCACTTACAGCTGAGTTAAGCTCACAAATCAATGCTGCCTTTGATCTGAATACTTTAGAAGATCTATATCTTCCGTATAAGAAAAAAAGAAAAACGAAGGCCGAAAACGCTAGAATTAATGGTTTAGAACCTCTGGCCAAAATAATCATGAGCCAAAAACCAGATACCTTATCACAAACCGTATCTAGATATACATCAGTAGAGATAGATCATGAATTAGCGCTTGAAGGAGCCAGACATATCATTTCTGAGTGGATTAATGAGCGTGCCAGTGTAAGAAACAGGGTGCGCTGGCATTTAAACAAATTCGCCCGTATCGAGACTAAAGTTGTCAAGTCAAAAGCTGATCAAGAAAAAGCAATAAAATTTTCAGACTATTTTAAATGGGAAGAGGACCTCAAGTCTTGTCCTTCACACCGTCTATTGGCTATTTTAAGAGCAGAACGTGAGGGATATATACGCATCACCATAAATATCGATAAAGACAAAGTACTCAATGAAATCAAGCAAAGAATCATTGACAGTCATTCTGAATGCGCAACTCAAATTGCTCTCGCCATAGATGATGCCTTCAAAAGGCTACTATTCCCTTCACTTTCAAATGAGGTTCTTCAAACCGCAAAAGAAAAAGCTGACGAAAATGCCATTCAGGTTTTTTCAAAAAACCTAAGGCAACTATTACTTGGAGCACCCCTAGGAGAAAAAAAGATATTGGCAATAGATCCTGGTTTTAGATCTGGCTGCAAACTTGTTTGTTTAAATGCCCAAGGAAGGTTAGAATACAACGAAAACATTTACCCTCATGCGCCTACCAATGATAGCAAAGGAGCAATGAAAAAACTTAATTCACTGGTAGATGCCTACAAAATAGATGCCATTGCCATTGGTAATGGGACAGCCTCAAGGGAAACAGAAAGATTGGTAAAAAACATACGTTTTAATAATGATGTTGAGGTTTTCATAGTCAATGAAGCTGGGGCATCTATTTACTCTGCTTCCAAAATTGCCCGCGATGAATTTCCGAATTTTGACGTAACGGTTAGAGGAGCTGTATCAATCGGAAGAAGGCTCGCTGATCCTTTAGCAGAATTAGTAAAAATTGAACCCAAATCAATTGGAGTTGGCCAGTACCAGCATGATGTTGACCAACATAAATTAAAGGACAGCCTAGATACTGTGGTAGAGAGTTGTGTAAACACCATAGGGGTAAACATTAATACTGCTAGTGTTCCTCTTTTGAGCCATGTTTCTGGGATTGGGGATAAATTGGCTCAAAATATTGTAGATTATAGAAAGGAAAATGGAGCTTTTAAATCACGTTCGGAAATTAAAAATGTAGCTAGACTTGGAGGAAAAGCTTTTGAGCAGTCTGCTGGATTTTTACGAATTAAAAATGCCAAAAATCCTCTAGATGACTCTGCCGTTCATCCTGAAAGCTATGGTCTTGTTGCGAAAATGGCAAAGGATGAAAAAATGGATTTGAACAATTTAATTGGAAACAAGTCGCTCCTAGACAAAATTGATCTTCAAAAATATTGTTCAGATCAAATTGGTCTTCCTACCTTAAAAGATATTGTTCATGAGCTTGAAAAACCTGGCTCTGATCCAAGAGAAAAGGCCAAAATTTTTAGTTTTGATCAGAATTTAAAAAGTATTGATGACTTAAGGGAAGGACAATTGCTACCAGGTATCATTAATAATATCACAAACTTCGGATGCTTTGTCGATATTGGAATCAAAGAAAACGGATTGATCCATGTTTCAAATCTATCTGATACTTTTGTGAAAGATGTAAATACAATTGTAAGTCTTCACCAGCAAGTAATCGTTAAGGTGTTAGAAGTTGACAAAAACCGAAAGCGCATTCAACTGTCACTTCATTCGAAGAGGTAATTAGTCTAGTGCTAATTCAACGGCTTTTTCAGCATGAATCTTGGTGGTATTAAAAAGCGG
>CAYMKR010000386.1:0-2039 GCA_964390865.1 uncultured Flavobacteriaceae bacterium
TATCTTTAGTAGGTTTTGGTTCTTTTTCAGTTTCAGATAGAGCTGCAAGAGATGGAAGAAATCCTCAAACTGGTGCAACTATTAAAATACCCGCTAGAAAAGTTGTGAAATTCAAAGCAGGATCTGAATTAAAAGATTCAGTGAACTAATTAAGTTCGACAAAAAATAATTTTAAAACCCTCTATTTTAGAGGGTTTTTTTATTAACTTATTTTTTGTACATTTATTCACAACTTATTTATTATGACAACTTTAAAACCAACAAAAGGTAAATTACTCATTGCAGAGCCTTCTATTTTGAGTGATAGTTCTTTTAATAGATCGGTTGTCCTTCTCACAGAGCATAACGAAGGTGGTTCAGTTGGTTTTATATTTAACAAACCATCACCTTATACTATCAGTGATCTAATTCCTGACATTGACTCACCTCTTAAAGTTTATTATGGAGGACCCGTTTCTGAGGACAATCTTTATTTTGTTCATAAAGTCCCTGAATTAATACCTGATAGTATTGAAATTGCTGATGGGATATTTTGGGGTGGTGACTTTGAAGCGATACAATCCCTTTTAAAAGATGATATTCTTTCAAAACAGGATATCAGATTCTTTTTAGGTTATTCTGGCTGGAGTCAAAAGCAACTTGAAGAAGAATTACAAACAACATCATGGTTAATCGTTGAGAATAAATTCAAGAATCTATTCACGATCAATCCCAATAACTTCTGGAAGAATGAATTGTTGAAATTTGGTGGAATTTACAAGCTCTGGGCCAATGCTCCAAAAGATCCAAGTTTAAACTAACTTAGTTTTCGACTTTCGAATAAAAAAGCCTTTTAATCTCCTCAGTCTTTTCTTTCTTAAACAGCTTTTTTCGATATTTGTCGACTGATTGTATTTCATTAATTGAATTGGTTAAAAATACTTCATCAACCTTTAACAGATCAAAAGGAGAGATACTCAATTCTTTAACTATAAAAGCACCATTCTTTTTCAGCTTTTCAATTATTTTTTTTCTAATGATTCCATTGATGCAACCAGTTTCAAGTGAGGGTGTCATCACTTCATTTCCTCTAATCAGAAATAAGTTTGCATTGAGGGCTTCAACCAATTCTTTCTTTTCATTGATTAAAATACAATTCTGATAATTGTTTTCCTTTGCAAAAATACTCCCTAAAACATTGATAATTCTGTTGTTCGTTTTAATAGTAGATAATAAGCCCGATGCTAAAGGAAAATCTTTAAACAATTCAATTTCTACCCGTTCATCTATTTTAGTATTCAATGCGCTTGCTTCTATCAAGAAACGAACCTTATTCGATTTAGGTGTGTACAAGCCTCCATTTTCTCTAAATACATTCACTCTAATTCTTGCAGAACCACTTAAGTCATTGGCCAATAATGTTAATCTTATTTGCTTTTCATAAAAATCAAGGGTGAATTCCATTGGTATCTTCATCCTCAACATCCGCATAGATGACATCAACCTAAAATAATGATCCTCTAAAAAATAAAGGATTCCATTTTCGCATTTTAGCGTATCAAAAACGCCATCACCGTATTTAAAAGCTCTGTTTTCTTGATTTAGCTTTATTTCATCCAATCTGATTATACTACCGTTCTGATTGACCATAACCCAATATCTTTAAATCGAAAAAATAAAAAAAGCCTTGATAGATCAAGGCTTTAAGATTGTTTATAATAACTATTATCCTCCGATAACATGTTTTAATTCAGAAATTTGATTCTCCCAAAACATTTTTGAATCTTCAACTTCATCTTCTTCCGCAAAATCAATTACTAATAGAGACACATCTTTAGTAAGATCATCAACCTCTATCCTCAACTCAAAATATGAATCTTCATCATCATCTTCCTCCCATTTGAATCTAATATAAACATCAGTTTTTTGAGAAATCCTATCAGCAACTTCCTCAGAATCATCCCACATAAATGTGTATTGCTTGCCTCTAGAGTTCACATTATCTGCAAACCACTCTCCCATACTATCAGGAGTAGAGATATACTGATACAAAAAACTAG
>CAYMKR010000387.1:0-2021 GCA_964390865.1 uncultured Flavobacteriaceae bacterium
TTCTTATAGACGGAATTCAAATTGTTTCCATCTTACTCATTCAAAAAGTACCAAGACTTGAAATCATCGTTTTTCTGTTAGTCTTGGGAGCCATTAATTTGCTGTATTTTAAAGGGTTTATACAACCCACTGAGTCGAGAACAGGTTTTAATTTTGAAGATCTAAAACTTTCAACATCAATGTCAAACAGGAATCGACTTAATACCTTACTCCCAGAAAATAAAATATTAATCGAATGTTTAGAAAATCATCTTAACTCGGCGGCGTCCTACAAGAATCCTGAACTTACCATAGGATTGCTTGCCGAAGAAATTGACATGCCAAAAAGAACACTTTCCGAATTGATAAATGACCATTACAGCCAAAATTTTGTGGATTTCATTAATACGTATAGGGTGAATTTTGCCAAACAAAGACTACTGAATCCAACCGACCCAAACGAAACTATTTTAGAAGTAATGTATGAAGTCGGTTTTAATTCAAAATCTTCTTTCTATAAGGCATTTAAGAAAAAAACCGGTACTACTCCAACCAAATACAAATCACGTTAATCATACATAATAGTATTTCTTAGAATACTTTTATGTATGAATGAGTTTTGATACGCGAATGAGAACTTCTACAACAAATATAATAAATAGGTTTGCTCAAACTAAATTATATATATCATGAAAATAATTCCATTCTTACTTTGTACATGCCTTTTTATAAGTTGTCAAAATCAAGAAAAAACCGCAATCTCTACCTTTAACATTAAGATTAACTCCGATGCAATTAAGAATCTTAAAATATCTAAATATAATATTGAGCTCGAAAAAATCAGCCCCCTTAAAATTTTTGATACGATTTCTTCAAATGAAACCTACACTTTAATCGATCCATTTTCAGAACCTTCAATATATATCATTCAACCAGATATTGGAAAAGAAATTAGGGTTGCTGTAGAAAAAGAAGGTATTGTTTCTATACAATTTGGTGATAAAATTAATTTAGATTCTGAAGTATCGCAACTCTCAGATTTTCAACATAGCATTCAAGAGCTGAATAGTCTATATTTTGAGGAAATGATGAAAGAATTTGATAAAGCAATGAAGGAAAATGACCAACCCACTTTAATCGAATTGGAAAAAAAGAAAAATGAAATTTTACCGAAATTTATTGAGGCAATGGAGAATTCCGTTAGACAAATGGGAGCCTCTGCTTTGGCATTTGATGCATTGCCCTACTTTGACATGAATGTAAATCATGATTTTATATTGGAAATGGCTGAACGATTCTACGAAAAATATCCTGATAGTAAAATGAGCAGAGCGTTGCAAACCAGGATTAGCGATTTTTCGAAACTAGCCAATGGGAAAAAAGCGCCAAATTTTAATGCTACTACCCTCGAAGGCTCTAGTATTAATTTGGACAATTTTAACGGAAAATATATACTGTTAGATTTCTGGGCTACATGGTGTCGCCCCTGTAGGCTCGAAAACCCAAAGCTAGTGAGTCAATACGAGAAATTCAATAAAATGGGTTTTGAAATATTAAATATCAGTATCGATAAAGATGCAACTCAATGGGAAGAAGCAATAAAAAAAGATGGTCTATTAAGTCATCAACAAATCCTTGACGCTGATCTCTCCATTTATAAACTTTACGCTTTATCTACATTGCCATCAAATTTTCTGCTCGACCCTAAAGGGATGATCATAGCAAAAAATATCAGTGCTGAGGAACTAGGGATAAAACTTAGTTCGGCATTTGCTAAGATTAAGTGAAAATAAGCCTTGTCTCCTCCAAGCTAAAGTTATTAAGAAATTAAAAATTTGTATATTCAAAAGTTATATGCCATTTATACAATCTTGACTAGAGTAAGTTCAGATAAAACCTTAGTAAGAAATAACTACTGGCAACACTGTGTTTAAAACATTTGGCTGAAAGTTCTAATGTTGAAGTCGGTACATTTAATTAACCTTATGGCGGCTTGATAGGAATTCACTTTAAAATTCCAAACATTTCATATACATGACCGT
>CAYMKR010000388.1:0-1999 GCA_964390865.1 uncultured Flavobacteriaceae bacterium
TTCCCTTGCCCAAATAATTTTGTAAAAGTCTCCTGTGCCTAGCCTTTTATCAAGGGAAGCACAATTAAAATCTGTTAAAAACAAATTGCCTTGACCTGGCTCTTTAGCGTATTTAAAATTCATTGATGATGATGTTGAAATTATATTCTAAATCTAATGATTGATATTATTCAGGTATTAATTGATATCAGCTTCTCCAGCTAATTTGCCATTAAAATATTGGCAAATACTAATCCAAATAAACAGGATCTAGATTCTTTGTAACCTTTTTGATCAAATGCCCTACTGTTAGTCCTTGCACTATAATAGAAAATACCACCACTACATAAGTGATCACTAAGAATAAATCACGATGCATATCTTGGGTAAGCCCTAAAGCTAATGCAATTGAAATACCACCTCGCAAGCCTCCCCAGGTCATAATTAGGTTGGTTTTCGGTACAAAATCCAATCGCTTTTCGAAAAACTTAACAGGAAGAATCAGAGATAAATACCTACAAATTAACACAACAGGAATGGCAATTATTCCAGCCACGAAATAATTCATTTCAAAAGAAAGCACAAGCATTTCCATCCCAATTAAAACGAATAAGATAGTGTTCATCAAGATGTCGATCAATTCCCAAAATTTATCCACATAATTTTCTGTAACCTTTGACATGGCCGAATTTCTAACAGTATCATTTCCTACAATTAATCCTGCAGTTACCATGGCTAAAGGAGCCGATAAATGTAATTTATGAGCGATAACGGTACCTCCCATAACAGTTGCAAGTGTAATGATCACTTCAATGTCATAGTCATCAATAGATTTCATTAACTTATAGGTTACCCAACCCAGAATCATACCCAGTAATACACCTCCAAAAACTTCTTTACTAAAAAGTTTAATCACGTCTATGGCATCTACTTGCTCTGTACCAAACTGAGCGATATTATATATGGTTAAAAAAACAACAACTCCTACTCCATCATTAAACAAAGATTCACCCACAATTTTTGTCTCCAATTTTTTAGGTGCACCGGCTTGCTTTAAAATACTCAAGACAGCAATAGGATCGGTGGGAGAAATCAAGGCCCCAAATGACAAGCAGTAAATGAGTTTAATTTCCATCCCTAGAAGCGGCAAAAGGTAGTACATTGAAAAACCAACAAGAAATGTTGAAAACACTACACCTATAGTGGAAAAGGCAAAAACTGGCCATTTTTGCACTTTCAATTGGTTAAAGTTGGTATGTAAAGCACCTGCAAAGAGTAAAAAACTAAGCATCACATCTAATAGCACTTCCTTAAAATCAATTTGAGTTATAATATATTTCTCCGCATTTAACATAGAAGAATCATAATAACTCAAAACAAATACACCTATGGTAAATAATATGGTGATCAACATTAAACCAATGGTATTTGGTAATTTTAAGAACCTCACATTGATATATCCAAAAATGGCTGAAATGCTCACTAATATTGATATGATAAAAAAGTAATCCATGGTTTAAATTATATGAACACAATTTAACCCATTCCTATTTAGCTAACAAAAATAATTGATAAATAGATCTTTTTTCTGTTGATACATACACTGTGGTCAAAAGAAAAAGATTTCTTTGTTATGGTGCGATAGTTATCACAGCGCTGCCAACTTTATGTCCGGAATCTACGTAAGTATGAGCATCAGCTGCATTATCTATTGGAAAACGTTTACCTATAACTGGCTTTATTTTTTTTGATTCAATAAGATCCTTGATAATATTTAAATCATTTTTATTAAATACTGCGACTCCGGCAACCACCTTTTTATGAGCCATGGAAGTAGATAGAACTTGAAAATACTGTGACATCCCAGCAGCAGCCAAAAGTAAGCGCCCCTTGTTATGCAAAGACTCTTTACACATAGAAAATGTCGTTTTCCCAACCGTGTCATAAATTATATCGTAAGTCTTTCCGTTTTGAGTAAAGTCAGTTATTGTATAGTCAATAACTTTATCTGCGCCTAAAG
>CAYMKR010000389.1:0-1977 GCA_964390865.1 uncultured Flavobacteriaceae bacterium
TAAAGGCTTTGATAATTTCCTGATCGGTACATTTGTCAAAACTTGACATGTACTTTTCATACAGTCTGATTCCCGCCTGCCGGCGAGGCAGGGGTAATGGTTTTTCAGTTTTCATGATATAGGTTTTAAATGATGAATACTATATCATTAGGAGTACAAAAAGCTAAAATGGAATGTTTATTTAGTAACATTTTTCCTTTATAAAGGCTCATTGTTAAAGCACCGTGGTGTTACACTCGGTTGCTGTCATTTTATTGACTCTTAATGATCTTATAAAATTAATCTTTTATTTTAAGAATTAAAAATTCGTGTGATATTATTCTTTGTCCTTTTGCCTTGATGCAATATTATTTGTTCATTTTTTTTGCTTCTCCAAAAAAAACGAACCAAAAAAAAGGAGACTTTTCCGAAGGTGTTTTTTCAGCTTTTCTAACGAACGCTGAAAAACCGTTTAAAAAGCGCTAAATTTCTTACAAGGTTTCAGAATTTCTTAACGCGCTTTTCAAACTACACTACCGTAAAAGATTCGATCTAATTAATATTCTTAGGTAGTAGCTCACTTCGTTATTCAAAAATCCTTGTTCGACCCGCCCGCCGGCGAGGCAGGTATTCCATATTCAAAAATCAAATCTCCCTAAACTTTAAATAGATTTTGTGACACCTCATGTCGTCTGATTAATAGACAGTTGAACTTAAATTTGCATCATTCAAACTATAAACCAGTATACATATGGCACAAATTCATGGACAAATTGACTCGCTAAAGCAAATTAGAAAAACCCTTGATTCACAGGGTATCAGCAGGTTCAATTCTGTAAATGAATTAAGTGACTTTCTTAAAAATTACAAGTCAGAGGAAAAACGTATCCAAAATGGTTATGAAAAAGAATTAGCCAATGACATCAACGACTTAAAACAGCGCATTGGTCTTAATCAATATGTTTTAAAAAGCCAGAGAAATAAAAGTTTGGAGAAACTGAATCGAAAGATTATCGCCAACTTTAATGGTATGTTGCGCATTAAAAAGGAATATAACAAGTCTTATTTAGAAAAATTATTCGCCAATGGCATCGCAAAATTGCTTGAAACAAGGTTTAATTATTTGAAAAACAACTACGATAGCATACTTCAGAAATCAACAAACAGGATAGAAAAGAAAATTGACCAAGACCATCAAAGTTTGAAAAGATTTGTTCTTGAAAAAGATACTGAAGTGCTCACTCGAAGTGAAAAAGATATGAAACATCTTATGCAAATTAAAGATGTTGTTACCAATCTAAGTCCTCTAATTGCCGGGGCTATTGGAGAGAATTTAGTAGTTAATGAAATAAAGAAACTATCTGACGATTATATATTAATCAACAATTTCTCATTAGCGCTTGACAGCCCTCTTTATTATAAAAAAGACAAGAGTAGAATTCATTCAATTCAAATAGACCACCTGTTAATTTCAAAGGCTGGGATATTCATTTTAGAAACAAAAAACTGGAGCAGAAGGTCAATAAATTCTGCAAATTTCCGGTCACCTGTTGCACAAATAAACAGATCCAGCTATGCCCTTTTTGTTCTTCTAAGTAGAAGAAATGTGAATTTAAAAAAGCATGTTTGGGGTGCAAACAAACAGATCCCAATTCGAAATATTGTCGTGATGATTAACAAGAAACCCAAGGGGCAATTCAAACATGTAAAAATTAAAACTCTAAAAGAGTTAAACGCCTATATTGAATATTTTGATCCTATTTTTAATGACAATGAATTGAATAAAATTTATATCGGATTAATTTCTTTGACTTAAGCTATATTTCTTCATAATGCTATGAAGAAATTCTTAAGATATTATTCTCTGCTCTTTTACTCATCCATTTTCTATTTGAATTAAGGAATTCGTGAATTCGCTATCGCTTCATTTGTCTTGCAACAAAAGAGCTAAACCCGCCTGCCGGCGAGGCAGGAATTCAAGACTCATTTATTTTTCTG
>CAYMKR010000390.1:0-1936 GCA_964390865.1 uncultured Flavobacteriaceae bacterium
CTACGAAATCTTCGTAATATATTTCTAAACATTTAGGTTGATATTTATTCACCTCTAATTCAGTCATTTGATGTATTTTCTTTAACTGAAATGCGGTTATTAAAGCGGGATTGTCAACATTTTCCCTTGCCCATTCTATCTCTTTTTTATCATATACACCAGTCCACCATAATTGCTTGGCTCCTCTGGAATTCCAAAAATGCACTTTAAGGAATGAATTAATTGTAGGAATTAAATCTCTTTTGAGATTAATAAATATCGCATCTGGAAATATTTTTAATAAGAACGATATCCTCGAAGGTCCAGTTATTTTAAATGTTAACCTATCTCTATTTTGATAAGCTACCATTTTATTAAAGTATGACCGAATAAATTCAATCCTATCTTCGCTTAGATCTTCTTCAAAAAGAAATCCACGCGAGAAATCCAAATCATCTCCGGTCAAATAATTCCACATTGGGTACGCCTCAGAGGGTTGAAAAATATATTTATTTAGGGGGGACACCTTATTTAATTGCGGTTTTTGACCACGTATTCTCCACATGAAATTATCAGTTAATGATCTAATCAGATTTATTTTAAGATTAGAAGGATACTTTTTTTGAAAATTACTGGGGAAAGCTAAATCAGGGTGTCGATCAAAAATCTCTGAAATAATTGTTGTTCCCGACCTACCTGTTCCTATGAAAATTATCGGTTTCTGCAGTTTTTTGTACTTTTTCATTCGATTTTTAATATTGTTATGTTACACATAACGTGTTTCAATAAGATTAGTTGCGTTAATTTCTTGAATCTCTTTTTTTGTCGAGCAAGAAACAAAAACAATTAAAAAAAGAAAAAATATAATTTTTGAGGTTAAAAAAAAATTTATTGGGGAATTCTTTATATTAAAACAACAAGCTGATATTTTAATTATATTCTTATTGCTTCTTCAAATAATCTGATACAAAACCCACTTGAGAACTCTTTCTTTAACATCAGTATAAATCTTGTAAACATGACCTTCGAAAAAACAAACTTTAGCAATGCTGTTTTCTCGCATCATATCGACTTGTTAGAATTTAGGTAGCTTTATTTTCATAAAAAATGACGCTCCGTCTTCATTTTATTATTGGCTAATGGTTTGACTAAAAGCCCTGACATTCATCATGATGACTATGATTTTCTGGCCTTTGTCACATGCCTTTCTTTATTCTTTACGAAGATTAATTTGTGCCTGCTTTTTGGATTATCACGCTGTTCAATTTCGAAACTTCCTATAGATTTAATTAATGGTGTTAATTTTTCAAATCCATAATTCCTCGAATCAAAATTAGGTTGCTTTTTTTGAATTAAACTTCCTACATCACCTAGAAATGCCCAACCATCTTCATCAGATGAATCAGTAATAGTAGTAGATAATAACTTAACTACTTTTGGAGTGATTCTATCAATGCTTTCTTCAATTTCATCCTTCTTATTAACATCTTCCTTCTTTATGTGTTGTTTTCTAAGGATTTCTATGTAAATAAATTTATCGCAGGCGACTATGAAAGGCGTAGGCGTCTTTTTTTCTCCTATCCCAATAACCTGCATTCCCGCCTCTCTTAACCTAGTAGCTAGTTTTGTAAAATCACTATCGCTTGAAACCAGGCAAAAACCATTTACTTTTTCAGAATAGAGAATATCCATGGCGTCAATAATCATCGCTGAATCCGTAGCGTTTTTCCCCGTGGTATAGGCATATTGCTGAATCGGTGTAATTGCATTTTGAAGTAATAGATTTTTCCATTTTGACAAATGAGGATTTGTCCAATCTCCATAAATCCTTTTAATGGTTGGGTTTCCATACTTCGCAATTTCCTCCATCATCTCTTTTACATGGGCAGAGGGTATATTATCTCCATCAATAAGTACTGCTAAATTTAAATTCATAGTATATTTTTAATCTTTAAAG
>CAYMKR010000391.1:0-1906 GCA_964390865.1 uncultured Flavobacteriaceae bacterium
ATGGACAATTGGAAACTAAACCTTGGGGACAAAAGGAATTTTCCGTACTCGACCCTGATAGTAATCTATTGACATTTGGACAAAACATGTAGAATAAAAAAGAACCGCCAACACCGTAACAAGTAATTCGGTAGTTCGTGCTGAATTTAAGGTTAGTGCAATTTTGTTAGGTCTGATTTTCCTTCGGAAAATCCTCGCAGACAAAACCGCACTATTCATATACATAAACGTTGTGTCGCATTATAACCTTTAGATAGAAATCTTAAATACATGAAATACTTACTCACAGGAGAAGAAACCGAGAGATTAAAATTTAGACTACTGAAATCAGAAGATTTCGATATTTGGGTGGATTTATTTAAAGCAAAAAATATTGCAAAATATTTAGATCTTGACCAAAAACTTTCAGAATCTGAATTATGTAAGATATGGTTTGACAAAGTATTTCATAGATATGAAAATGATTTGGGAGGAATGAATGTTCTTATTGACAAAAAAACAAACCGACTTGTAGGTCAAAGTGGTGTTCTAATCCAAACTATTGAAAATATCGAGAGATTAGAAATCGGTTATTCCATACTTCCCGAGTTTTGGAATCAAGGCTTTGCTTCTGAATCTGCAACAAAATGTAAAAATTATGCTTTTGAGAACGATTTTGCTCATTCATTAATCTCAATGATTCATATCGATAACTTAAGCTCTGAAAGAGTCGCATTAAAAAATGGAATGACTTTTGAAAAAAAATTAAACGCTTTCAACATTTTTCGGATAGACAAGGAGAATTGGCACCCATAAAATCCATTGTACAACACGGTGTATAAAACATAGTTAATAATTGCTTCTGCTAACCTACTTACGAAAATCAAACGGATTTTCTGTTTAGTTTGTATTTGCTAAATTAGGCGCTTAAAACACCCAATAAACCATATACAAGCCCGTTGTACATTATTTAAAACAAACTTAAAAATTGAAATTCAAGATCTATGACAGGACCTAATAAGAATGTGAAATTTCCGCTTGAAAATTATGACAAGCTTTGTTTTCTGAAAAACATCGTTAAGAATCCTAATATTTTAGTTGGAGATTACACTTACTACGATGATTTTGAAAACGTTGAAAACTTTGAGAAGAATGTAAAATACCATTTTGAATTTACTGGTGATAAATTAATAATTGGAAAATTCTGTATGATAGCTTCCGGAGTTAAATTCATTATGAATGGAGCGAATCATTTGACTGATTCATTATCAACTTATCCTTTTGCAATATTTGAAAATGGGTGGGAAAATGCCATGGAAGGAAAATCTTATCCAAATAAAGGTGATATTCTTATAGGAAACGATGTTTGGATTGGACATAATGCAACAATTATGGCTGGAGTTAAAATTGGTGATGGAGCAATAATTGCAACAAATTCAACAGTAGTTAAAGATGTAGAACCATACGCTATTGTAGGTGGAAACCCAGCAAGTGAAATTAAAAAGCGATTTCAAAGACCGACAGTAGAAAAACTTTTAGAGTTAAAATGGTGGGATTGGGATATAGAAAAAATTACAAAGAATATTCAAAAGCTAACTGATAATAAAATTGAAAATCTATAAAAAATATAGTAAAACAGGGTGTTTGGTGGTTTACGATAGTTAAGCGCTATTTACCAGCACCGCCAAATCGTCAGATTACCCGAGAGGGAAATATTTAAAATTTGGCTTTTAAGAATGAAAAATAAAAATACACAAAATGAAAGCCTCAATACGTAGAAGATATGGTTCACCAAACCAGATAAAAATCGAGAATATTGAAAAACCAATTTTAAAAGACAATGATGTATTAATTAAGGTTCATGCTACTACGGTCAACAGAACAGATTGTGCAAACCTTACTGCCAAACCTTTTATCATGAGGTTTG
>CAYMKR010000392.1:0-1905 GCA_964390865.1 uncultured Flavobacteriaceae bacterium
TTGGTGCCGATAATTCGATACCGAGAATATTCCGATATTTCGTAGAAAAAATGGAGTTAAAACCAGTGATCGCTGAAAAATTACGCATATTATATGAGCAAAAATTTCACGCTATATTGGATGACTTAACATCTGAACACAAGGCGCTTAAAATAAATATCCCCACTTTTGTAATTCATGATAGCGATGATAAATATGTAAATGTAAGTAGTGCCATTTCCATACGTCAAAACCTGAAAAAAGGTGAATTATTAATTACAAATGGATTAGGTCATCACAAAATATTTAAAAACCAATTTGTGATACGCAGAATAATAGATTTTATACAATGAAAACATTAGCACTACTATGCTTGATTTTACTAAGTCAGGTAATTTCAGCCCAAGAAAACACTACCATGAAGAAAAAAGTAAATAAAACAGAAGAAGAATGGAAACAGGTCTTAACTGATGAACAGTATTTTGTGTTAAGAGAAAAAGGGACTGATCGCCCTGGGGATGGTGGATATACCAAACACTTTGAAAAAGGAACCTATCATTGTGCTGCTTGTGATGCACAGTTATTTGAATCTGGGAGCAAGTATGAATCTCATTGTGGATGGCCCTCATTTGATGATGCCATTGAAGGTTCTGTTGAATATGTTGTTGATAAAACACACGGTATGAAGAGAACCGAAATAATCTGCACAAACTGTGATGGACATCTTGGACATATTTTTGATGACGGACCTGCTGATACAACAGGAAAACGCTACTGTGTCAATACTACTTCAATCCGATTTGAAAAATCGGAAATGTAAATAACGATACATGCTTTTCTTAACAAAATCTTGCTAGTAATTTCTTATCTTTGCCTGCTGTAAATAACAGGAAATTATATAATCTGATTAGAAAGTATGTTCAATAGTTTAAGTGATAAATTAGATAAAGCCTTTCATGTACTAAAAGGTCATGGAAGTATAACAGAGATCAATGTAGCCGAGACTTTAAAGGAAGTCAGAAGAGCCTTATTAGATGCCGATGTTAACTTTAAAATAGCCAAAACTTTTACGAACACAGTAAAAGAAAAGGCTATGGGTCAGGATGTTTTAACAACACTGAACCCAGGACAATTGATGGTTAAGATCGTTAAAGACGAACTGACCGAATTAATGGGTGGAGAAACCGTAGGAATAAATCTTAAAGGATCCCCTACAGTTATCTTAATGTCAGGATTACAAGGTTCTGGTAAAACCACTTTTTCAGGAAAATTAGCCAACTATTTAAAAACTAAAAAAACTAAAAACGTCTTATTAGTTGGTTGTGATGTATACCGACCTGCTGCGATCAATCAATTAAAAGTTGTTGGAGATCAGGTTGGAGTTGAAGTGTATGCCGAAGAGGGGAATATGAATCCTGTTGAAATTGCTCAAAATGCTGTCAAGCATGCCAAAGCAAATGGTAAAAATGTAGTCATCATAGATACTGCGGGGCGATTGGCCGTTGATAAAGAGATGATGAATGAAATCTCAAACATTCATAAAGCGGTTGAACCTGAAGAAACACTTTTCGTCGTTGATTCAATGACGGGTCAAGACGCTGTAAATACTGCCAAATCATTTAATGATATCCTTAATTTTGATGGTGTTATATTGACCAAATTGGATGGTGACACAAGAGGTGGAGCAGCCCTATCGATTAAATCAGTGGTTAATAAACCAATAAAATTTATTGGTACAGGTGAAAAAATGGAAGCCATTGACGTGTTTTACCCTGACCGTATGGCTGAACGAATTTTGGGAATGGGGGATGTTGTTTCACTTGTGGAACGTGCCCAGGAACAATATGACGAAGAAGAAGCGAGAAGAATTCAAAAGAAAATTGCCAAAAATCAGTTTGGGTTTGATGATTTCTTAAAGCAAATTCA
>CAYMKR010000393.1:0-1904 GCA_964390865.1 uncultured Flavobacteriaceae bacterium
TGTTTGACAGGTTTAGAGGAGAAGTTGTAATGCCACATGACGAGAATAATGAACATACTTGCACTGGATGTCAGAAATGTGAAATTGCATGTCCTAATGGAACTATCGAGATTGTTTGGGATCGAGGAATAGATCCTGAATCGGGAAAAAAGAAGAAAAAGATTGATAAATTCGTCTATCATTTATCGATGTGTACAATGTGTGGTTTATGTATCGAAGCCTGTCCGACAGACGCAATCAAATGGGCTCAAAATTTTGAAAATTCAGTATACGATAGATCACAACTTACTAAAGTGTTGAACAAACCAGGCTCAGTGATCAAAGCTGGTGTAGAAGATTAGTATTATGGAAAGAATTGTATTTTATCTCATAGCGTTGATCATGATTGTTTTTGCGATCAAAGCTGTTACTAGTAGAAAAATGCTTCGCGCTGTGATTTACCTCCTGTTTGTCTTGATGGGGATCGCAGGGCTTTATTTTTTGGTGGATTATACTTTTATGGCGGCCATACAGCTTGCTGTTTATGCTGGGGGAGTGGTCGTATTGATTATTTTTTCTGTATTACTTGTACACCATATAGAATTAAGACTCGAAGTCTCAAAAATGTCACAACGAGTTTTATCTGGAATTTTAAGTGTTGCAGGATTTGCACTAACAGTATATGCCATATTCACGTACGAGTTTAATGAAATTGAGAATTATGAGTCTATTGAAGTAAGTGATATTGGGCATGGAATGTTGAGTTATAAAGCTGGTGGATTTATCCTGCCTTTTGAAGTGATTAGTGTATTGTTAGTAGCAGTCATGATAGGAGCAATAGTTATTGCTAAAGGAAAAAGATTAGAACAATAAATTGAGCTGAATGATACAAGGAATAAGTATATACGAGATTTTAGCCCTGACATCGGCGATATTTTTCATCGGGGTTTATGGATTTTTGACAAGAAAAAATTTGATTACAATGTTGTTGTCAATTGAACTGATTCTGAATGCTTCGGCCATTAATTTTGTGGTCATAAATAAGTATTTGTTTCCAGACAATCTTCAAGGTGTATTTTTCTCAGTTTTCATTGTGGCTGTTGCTGCTGCGGAAACAGCTCTTGCAGTTGCCATTATAATAAATTTATATAAACAGATAGCTTCTGTTGAAGTTAAGGATACTGAAATACTGAAATATTGATCTAATCATTCAATGAAATTATGTAATTATGGATTTTAGCTATGCAATTTTAATTCCTCTCATTCCTCTGGCAGTTTTCCTGCTTCTTGGAATCAATTACAATAGGATCAAACCGGCGGTATCTGGATGGATAGGGTCTTTAGGTCTTTTGGTTACCCTTGTGTTATCCTATTATACTGCTTATCAGTATTTCTTAGTTGTTGGAAAAGTTGGAGAGGTATATCAGTCCTTTACAACGCAATGGCGTTGGATGAACTTTACAGACACATTGTATATTGATATGGGTGTATTGATTGATCAAATATCGGTCATGATGCTTGTTGTGGTATCCACAATTTCGTTTATGGTGCATCTTTATAGCAGAGGATATATGAAAGGAGATCCTGGATATACAAAATTCTTTGCATTTCTGTCATTATTTACGTTTTCAATGATGGGACTTGTCTTGGCTGTTAATCTGTTTCAAATTTATATTTTTTGGGAGTTGGTTGGGGTATCATCATTCATTCTTATTGGCTATTATTATACCAAACCATCCGCTGTAGCGGCCGCGAAAAAAGCTTTTATTGTAACAAGGTTTGCAGATCTTGGTTTTTTGATTGGAATACTTATCATTGGATATTATGGAGGTTCATATGATTTCGCTGTGCTAACTGATATTGAAGGAAGTGTAATTTCAAATTGGGCTTCAACTTCTTTTATGGGCCTATCTGTTATTACCTGG
>CAYMKR010000394.1:0-1896 GCA_964390865.1 uncultured Flavobacteriaceae bacterium
CATTAAAGTTTAAATTAATAATTTTTATGTACTATTTATTAAATAGGCCGCAAAGGTACTAATGTTTATTTGATTGGCAACATTTTAATTTAACATCTTTTTTATCAGGCAATTAAACCCTATTATATATTATGAGTCTTAAATAATAAAATCCGATTCGGGCAGTTATTATTAATAGTATTAAATTTTTATTCCTATGAAAAAACAAATTTACAATCTGTTTAGCAAACCCTTAGTCTTTCCTTTAATTATTCTTTTATTGACTTTGAGCTGCGATACTAATGACAGTATTTCGGATACTGAAACTTCTGCCGCCATACAAAGTGAGACCGCTGATATTTTAGAAATTGAAACGATTGAAGAAAACATTGATGATATGATAGAAAGTCTTTCATTCGATCTGGATCAAGTTGATTTATTAAAAAACAACAATTCGAAATTGTATATCAGTCCTCATAAAATCCCTGAATGTGCCGTTATAACAGCAAATATAATTGGCAATAGTATTATCTTAACTCTAGATTTTGGAGAATCATGCAAAACAGAATTTGATAATGTTCTAACTGGCAAGATCCTTATTAAAATAAATCCTAATACAGATGATGGTAAAATGATGATAGAGCAAACTTTTGAAAATTTTACTTTTAATGAGAGACAAATAGAAGGTAGCATATCTAGAGAACGGATAAAAAGTTTTGATGAAAGCCCTCCTTATTCTCTTATTCAAAAAGATTTAAACATTACCTTGGAGAATGCTTTGGTTACTAAAATCAAATCAGACCGTAAAAGAGAATGGGTCGAAGGGTTTGATAATCAAATTTGGTCAGATAACGTTTATCTAATCACAGGGACTAGCACTATTTCCCAAAAAAATGGAAAAACAAAGACTCTATTAATTACCGAAGCATTAAGACGTGAAGCTTTTTGCAAAAATATTGTTAGTGGTAAATTAGAGATAACAAAAGAAAGAAGAACTTCTTTCCTAGATTATGGTGATGGGCAATGCGATGATCTGGCTACCTTAACAATTGGAGATGTTGAAACTGTAATTGAATTGAAAAGAAAACATCGATAAAAACATAAATAAAAAAAGCCTCCTTTGAAAAGGAGGCTTTTTTTATTTATAGTTGATATTTTACTTTCTTATTGGGTTATTTTCAATCAAATCAATATATAAGTTTATTTCTTCTTTTAGGTTCTTTCTCGTTACGATTCTATCCAAGAAACCATGCTCCAAAAGAAATTCTGAGCGTTGAAATCCTTCTGGAAGGTCTTTCCCTGTTGTATCCTTCACAACTCTCGGGCCAGCAAACGCTATTAATGCTTTAGGTTCAGCAATATTAATATCCCCTAGCATGGCATAAGATGCTGTTGTTCCTCCGGTAGTTGGATCAGTACACAATGAAATATAAGGGATTTTAGCTTCTGCTAATTGAGCCAATTTTGCAGAGGTCTTAACCAATTGCATTAATGACAATGACGCTTCTTGCATCCTAGCACCACCAGATTTTGATATCATTAAAAACGGCATTTTGTTCTTTATAGAATAATCAATTGCTCTGGCAATTTTTTCACCAACAACACTGCCCATTGAACCTCCAATAAAACTGAAGTCCATGGCGGCAATTACTAAGTTTTTACCTAATGATTTACCCACGGCGGTTCTAACCGCATCGTGTAAATTTGTTTTCTTCTGGGCTTCTTTAATACGGTCAGTATACTTCTTGGTATCTACAAACTTCAACGGATCCTTTGAAGTTAATTTCGCATCAAGTTCTTTGAATTTATTGTTGTCAAATAGAATTTCAAAATATTCAGCACTTCCGATACGAACGTGATATCCATCTTCAGGGCTTACATATAAATGGGCCTTTAAATCATCTGAATCAATGATTT
>CAYMKR010000395.1:0-1891 GCA_964390865.1 uncultured Flavobacteriaceae bacterium
AAAGTTAGTAAAATTAATTATTGATACAGGGGTTTAGGAGAACCTCTCAGCCATGAATTAACCATCTTCTAAACTCCAATTCAAGTAAGTCTACTTTGTATTGATCACATGGAGTATTCTCAGTCTTGCTATATGGCACTTTTTGCACAGTAATGACGAAAAGGTGTTATGTGCTCACTTGATTAATATCGTCTCTAAAATTGCGATATGCAGCAGTGGCTGAAGTGGGTATTTTACATAGTTGCGTTATAAATCTTTAGAATTATACTTGTCTTGTCGGTTTACCCGCCGGAGGAGGGCAGGTAGAAAATCCTCGCGGATTTTCGTAAGTAAGCTAGAAGCAATTAATTATTCACGGTCTTACCTGCTGCCTTTATTCTTAATTGACTCCTCTTCTTTTAAAACACTTTTTATTTGATTTATATCTCCATCGATGGATTCAGGGATTTTCAATCCTAAAATCTCACACATTAATGGATAGATATGAATGTTTTTTATAGAGGGTATCTCGTAGCCATCTTTAAAGGCTGGACCATTTGCATAAAATATTCCATGCATTTCTTTGTATTTGCTATCATAACCATGAATACCTATGGTTGTCACACCATTTTTGATAAGTGAGGCTTTGCGTTTCTCATTCCAAAAATAGTAACCAAAATCTGGTATTAATAGTATTTCTCCCCAATTTTTATTTCTTGGGCTGTACTCAAAACCTGGTGTATTTTCAGTTTTATAAGCTTTAAAATTATCTTCTTTTTGTCTTAGATATTGCAGTATAGAATCTACTTCAACGTCTTTTTTTGGATGAATATTCACAATCGTACCTTCTTCAATGGTCATAAATAAGTCATCATTTTGGATAGAATCTATTGGAATTATTTTGTTGGTAGATTGATTTATCATGCCATGATCAGAAACTATGATAATATTTACAGGAAGACCAGTTTCTGATACACCTTCAAACAAATTACATAAATTTTTATCCAATTCAAGCAATGCTTTTTTTAATTCCTCGTCATTGATGCCAAATCGGTGTCCAACTTTATCTAAATCACCAAAATATAGGGTAATCAAATGAGGTCTATTTTTCTCATTTAGGTTCAGCCATTTTAAGGCTTGATTTATTCGAACCACATTTTTTATACTATTGTCAAATTTATAATAGTACGTTGGTCTGATTCCTTTAATATTTGCTTCTGTTCCCACGAAGAAGTAACTTGCAGTTACAATATCTACTTTGTTTGCCTCTACCCAAATCGGTGAACCGCCATAAAAACTAACGTCTTCTGCCATTTTAGGATTTCTCTTATTAAATAGTGTGTCTTTCTTATAATCATAAAATATATTTCCTATTATTCCATGCCTGTCAGGATAAAGTCCAGTTGCAATTGTATAATGGTTTGGAAAAGTTTTAGTCGGGAATGATGGTATTAATGATTCTGACTTAACACCATTTTTAATGAATGAACTCAAATTTGGCGGATTGTATTTTTCTACATAATCCCAACGAAAACCATCAAGAGAAATTAAAATTAAATAAGGCTTTTTTTGAGCTGTTTTAGAGTTTGTATTCGCTATGGAATGAGGTGAACTCAATATTTTTTTATTACAAGAAATTAATGATATAATTCCTAAAATAAAGATTGATATTAGTATTACTTTCCTTTGAATGATTTTCGTGTATTTTTTGGCAGGTTGCAGGAAACGTTAAATTGTATGAGTATTGGCAAATTCCGCGATACTAGCGTGTCAAACTGTGATGAAGTTTGAGCGAGCTACAAACCTTGATGTTTGTCACTTTCCATACCATTACTTATACAAAATGTTGGCGGTAGTTTTTATTTGCTACTTAATGGGAGGTACAACAAAATTATAAAATTTATGAGCACTA
>CAYMKR010000396.1:0-1867 GCA_964390865.1 uncultured Flavobacteriaceae bacterium
TTAATAATTAATCATTTTCTCAAATAAACTCATATTAGAAATGGAATAACAATCCTATCTCAGGACCGCTAATAACCATATCATATAGAAAATAGTCTTGACCGTTTCCTGTATTATAATCCATTGCAAGCCATCTATACGCCAGATCAATTTCAAACAATTTTGAGAACTGATAGCCTACAAATGGGTTTAATTGCCAGGCCAGATCAGATCCTATTCCAAACCCTCCAATATCAGCTAATATACCTAATCTCCAACTGCTTTCGTCAAATCGGGTCATAACCCTTGCAACTATTAATGGGTCTACCCATGTATTATTCATTGACCTATCAATAGCTGGGAGTGCTATATCACCTGGTCCCGGGCCTGGAAGTGCAGGAATACCAAATCCTTGATCGATAGAATTTATCCGGAATCCAATTCCTACGGATGCCCATGCATTTACTTTATATAATCCGTTAAAAGTTAATCCTAATTGCTTAATCTCTACATCAGCCTCTCTACTTAATAATGGAGTTTCTCCGGTTGCTCCAAGTTTCATATAAAGCAGGTCAAAATTAATAACCCATTTATCATTTGAGGCTTCAAAAAACAACATCAATCCACCATCCAGGTTTTCAAAAATGTCACTAGAACTTGCATCTACAGTAACCTGTTGACCTCCAAGCCCAACATCTCCATTCATATTTGGTAAGATAAGATAGGGTGCTGCTGTGAAATTCCAGGTTTTTTCTTTGTCGGAATCTTCCTGTGCCATTGAGGGCAAGGTAAATAATACCATTAGCGCTATGAAAAGTAATTTGCAAAATCGAGAAACCAGCTTGTTTGGGTTTTCAATTGATTTTTTGAAGTTCATAATAATATAATTTTAAGTTTTAAAAATGTTTACTATATCTTTGGATAGCAAATTTATTTGAGGCTCTCGATTCTCAAATAAATACAAATGTAAGATTTGTTTAGAGTTTAAAAGATCATAAAACGGCAACTTGGAAAGTAAAATATTTATTCAACATTATGAATTTAACGACTTTGATCACTTCTCTGAAATGATCAAGCAAGGAAAACTTGAACAGAATCAGCTGGATAAAGGAGGCTTTAAAGGAAATTTATCTCAGATTGTTCATGGTCCAATTAGTATTGCCAGACACAAGATGAATCGAACTGTTTTACAACGAGGAAGTGGTAATGAAGGAAATACAATCTTTATCATTCCAGGGAATATGGAGCAGAAGATACATTGGAGAAATCATGATTTGACAGGAAACAGTATTGGGATTCTGAAATTTGGCATGGAGCATGAAAGTATAACCGTATCAAGTTTTTTAGCATACTCGGTTTCCATCTCGAACCAGTACCTAGAAGAAATGTCAGCTCTATTGGGTTTTCCAAAATTTTTAATAGTTGCTAAAACTCATGAGGTTATTGAGATTCCAGAAAATTACGCAACTGAAATTCAAAAACTGTTAACGAATATATTTAATTCAAAAATTCTTATTGAGTCAGTGTTAAATTATGAATTACCAAGATTAATTATAACATCAATTTGTAATATGAATAATCAGTGTATAATAAAATCTGGAAAACCTCGAAATCTTATTTTTAAAAGGGCCCAATCTTTTATTGATTCTAATATTCGTGAAAATATGAATATATTAAGTTTGTCCAAGGAATTAGGAATTAGCGAACGTAATTTGCGCTATGTGTTTAATGATAAAGTCGGTTTTGGACCAAAAAAGTATATTTCTAATTATAAGTTAAATAAAGTTCGAAGGGAGCTAAAAAACACAAGAAATGCACCAATAAAAGCTCTTGCCAATGAGTTTGGTTTTTGGCATTCAGGTAATTTTGCAGCTGATTATAAGAATTT
>CAYMKR010000397.1:0-1864 GCA_964390865.1 uncultured Flavobacteriaceae bacterium
ATTAGATCTTGTAAATCCCTTGTGGCAGTTGACGCTGAAGCTTTGGCTATTGTTTGGTAATTGTTAGCGCTTAGACCACCTAGAAAACCTTCATGTCCGGCATCAAAAAGTCGCTTTATAACTTTTAATTGGCGTTCGTTTAGTTGCTTAGAATAACGGTCAAAAAACTTAGTCTTTTCTATCAAAAAATCAATACGTTTCAAGGTATGCTCCTGTGCATCTAAAATTGTCTTTGCGAAAAAGACGAGCCAGTCTGTAATTTCGAGTGTTGTATTACTTTTTTCAAGCAAAGAATAATAATCCTTTTTATTTGCATCGATGGCAGAGGAAAGTGAGATCAATGATGGGCGCAAGGTACTTTGGGCTATTGACTTTTCAGCTATAGCCCTCCCAATTCTTCCGTTACCATCTTCAAACGGGTGGATGCTTACAAAATACAAGTGAGCAATTCCTGCTTTAGCTAAAGGTAAAATGTTTTGTTGTTTATTTTTTTGTTTGTTTTTTTGATGTACTTGATTGAACCAGGAAACAAACTTTTCCATTTCAGCGGGTACCGTTTTGGATGGGGGTGCTTCAAAATGAACTTTTGGGAGATCCAGTCTTCCAGATACTACTTGCATTGGATCTTCATCGGTGCGGTAGCAGCCAATATCAATTAAGTCGCGTCTGCCATTGGTAATCATTTTATGCCATGAGAAAAGCTGTTCGTGCATTAACGCTTGATTGTAATTTAGATACAGATCTACCATCATTTCAGAAATGCCGTATTCTGCCGGAGGAACTTTTCTTTTATCAACAGCCAATCCAAGGTTTTTCTTGATTGAGGATTGTACGCTATCACGATTTAAAACCTCGCCCTCTATTTCGGACGTCTTTATGGCTTCATCGCTCAATATCTCTACCAGAAAATCATTTTTTGATTCTTCTTGTACATGCTTCAATACACCGAAGACAGTTCCACTGTTTTCTGAAAACTGATATTCCAGAACTTCTAAAGCCTTTGCATCATAAGTAAATCGAGGCCAATCTTTGAGCATCCAATTCCAAACATTATACGCCATGGGTTATATCATTTGCCTTTATAGCCCAAATATAGTTATAAAATGGGCTATAAATATAATCCTTATGGCTCATTTCTATTGTTAAGGTTGGAAATTAGGCCGAAATCCACGAGTATGATAGATATAGATATAAATATAAAACAGTTGGTCAATTAATTAACTCCAATTGACAGCGAATAATTCAAATCCACTTGAAAAAACACCAAAAAAGATGAAAAATACAAGTGTACTTGAAAAATCTTGTTGCTTAATTCTATGAATGCGGTTTGAAAAAGGGCGTAAAAATTTGTATTTTATATTCCATAGAATACTGATAATAAGCGCATTGCAAAGATAGGTCGATTCCCACTCCCGTGGCCAGGAGTTACTAAACCTGGTAGCAAAAGCAGTCAGCCACTTTATTGATGTATATGCATCCAATGGACTGACGGTCAAATATTTTGTTAAACCGGCAGGTAAATAATGAAAGTAATGAAAGGGATGAAAACGCTCATTCGCGCTGGTTTGATCTTTCTGCTGCTGCTGCATGCCTGCACAATTTAGACAGGAACTACCTATTATGTGGATGGGATGCTTGGGAACCATGAATTTCGGATCGAAATTGGATGAGCGGACCTCTTTCCGTTTAATGGATCTCCTTGATGACCCTGATTCTTGGTATTTGATAGATATATTCAAGATGATTACCAAAACTCAAATAATAGATTCACTCAACAATTTGCCAGAAAACCTGACTATTGATCAGGTTATTGACCATTTAGTAGTTGTAGAGAAAATCCAAAAAGGGCTTGAGGATTCAGCAA
>CAYMKR010000398.1:0-1848 GCA_964390865.1 uncultured Flavobacteriaceae bacterium
TAGTATGAATCATGTAGTAAGAGGAATATCATGATGCTGCATGGAATGTACCATAGGGGATATTCAAATACGTCAGAATAAATTTTTGTGTATCCCATCTGCCAAAGTATCAATAGGAGCAATCCTATGATGCTAAATATTACTGCGCTCCAGACGGAAAGTAAAAGCTCTCTTTTAATCTGGTGGATTTTGTGATTTTGGGTTGACAAAATCCTGTCTCTGAACCTTTTGCGGTAAACGACAAAGAATAGCCAATGATAGGTGCCCGACAAAAGAATGTATCTCAGAAAAACAATCAGGAATATCAACAAAAACGAGGTTGCCAACGTTCTTAAATCCGTAAAGTCGAGGGTATCTATCATTTAAATTTCAGGCTTAACGCTAATTAGAGAAGTCCAGTTTGGATGTTGAATGCTAAATATAAGGAAAATGACGACAGCTTCATGTATGAAATGAGAAGTCACTGTCTTTAAGTGCAAATATTTTACTGATTAACAGATTCTTACGTGGGTTTCACGAGTCCCATCCAAACAGCAATTAACGCCCAAATCACTATTTTTATGATAGATAAAAAACAACTTGCCATTTAACTATCATTTCCCACCACTCCCAATTGGCACGTGCTTGTTCTTGAATATTACTTCTCGATAAATAATTAGCTACTTCCGCAATTGAATTTATACCGTTCGTCCTTCATGATTCTTTGATCAAAGTCATTTCGACTATATTTAGTTTTCAAACCTATAAGATGATCCCATTCTTTAGAAAAATCCGTAAAAAGATGGCAGATGATAATAAGCCAATAAAGTATGCTAGATATGCTATTGGAGAGATAGCTCTTGTAGTGATTGGGATACTCATTGCATTACAACTAAATAACTGGAATGAGCAAAGTAAAATCGGTAAGTCTATAAATAGTAACCTGGTAATTCTAAAACAAAATTTACTTGAAGACCAAACACAATTGGAAAACTTAAAACAAAGTATGATTACAAATATTCATTCTGCAGATTCATCAATGTTGCAAATGAAAACTCTTATTCCAGTAGATAATAGCATAAAGAAATTTTTGTCAACATTGACGCACGAATATCAGTTTAGCCCAAATACTAATGCTATTGAAACAATCACTCAATCTAATGAAGTTCCAGTTTTAAGTACTGAATTACGTACAGCTATACTTGATTATTACGCATTAATTGAAACAACTAAAGAAAGAGAGCATATTTCCAATATTAACTTGCAAAATAATTTTGCACCTTATATATTTAATGAATATCCAGATATTTTTCAAAAGAATAGTAGATTTCCGTTCCTAGAGTTATACTACAAAAATGATCCGAGACCTACATCGGCAATAGACGAAAATAAGTTTTTAAAGGACAAAAAATTGGAGGTAATTTTAGTTGTGCGTTATTACCAGGTTGTCTCCCTAGAAGATTATTATGCAGAACTAATAGAATCAACTAACATCATTTTGAATTTGTTAGAAAAGAAACATAAAAAATAACGATAGCGCAACAAAGATTAACAATCTTCTCATTCAGGTCATTCTATTTCAAACCACAAATACAAATTATCTAACATCGAATGTTGCCAAGTAATTAATACGGTCTAGACGGGGCTCGTTTAACCCATGTAACAACCTGTTTTCCAATAATATATTTGAAATTAAAAATAATGGACTATATTCCTATATTAATAATGTTGAGCTTAAAGATGCCATTGACAACTATACTTTTGAATTTGAGAGACGATTTGGAGATATCGAAGTTCTGAATACAAGTGAATATCGAAATGATTGGATAGAGTCTTTAGCTAAAAATGGATACACTCCTGATCACATAA
>CAYMKR010000399.1:0-1823 GCA_964390865.1 uncultured Flavobacteriaceae bacterium
TTTGATTGATGGCCCATTTATAGCAAGCCATTTCATCTGCATCTTGTGTTGCTGTGTCTTGATCATTAGCAGGAAACACATAAATACCTAAACTGTTTGACATACTTTGCGCTTTTATGTTTTGAAAACTTGCACAAAAGGTAAGCAAAAATCCGAAGAACACTATTTTTTTTAAATTTCTCATTTCTATATTATTTTAATTTTGTTATAAACTTTTTTCTATAATTGTAGAATCCTAATTGATCAAAAACAGCTAATCAACAGAGGAAATAAATTTACTGTTTTTAGTCACTCGTCTTGATTTTACAAAGAGTCAAATTAATGATTCGCTCCCCCTGAAGGATCATATGGATACTTCTCATAATACTTGATAAATCCATTTGGATCAAAAGGCAATTTCTTCATATTCACAGGTGGCTTTGCCAAGGCTTTTGTCTCTGGCCTGGCATTTGAAATTCCGGTATAAGCCATGCCGTGTTTTTGTTCTCTATTAGGATATTTTTCTGACCAAGCTTCATGTCTTGCTCTCATCCTTTTAAAAGGCTCCTTCATGTGAAAAGCCTGTACTACCATAGGACTAACTTCACGATGATCATTATAAAGATCAATCACAGATGTAAGTCCTGAGTTAGCTTGTGATGGATCTTTATGAATCCAATGAATTTTATACTGATCTTTTATTGTTGCCGCTAGTTGAGGACCTTGATAAACAAATAAATAATCGCGTCTTCCATAAGTGTCTCCATTAAATAACAAGGACGTTTGATCTATCCCGTCAATAATTCTATCTGTTGGAATGTATTTTGTAGCTCCAGCAATTCTAGCAAATGTGGTAAATAAATCCGTTTCAGAAATGATATCTCCAGAAACGCCATCAGGTGCTATTACTCCTGGCCAAACAGCTGCAGCACAAACACGAATACCACCTTCGGTAAAATCTCCTTTACCTCCTGTAAACATACCTTCACCTAACCCAGCTCCCGGAGGTGGGTTATGAGTCATCGGACCGTTATCAGCCATAGCCACGATTAAGGTATTCTCAGCAACACCAAGCTCGTCTAATTTAGCTCTTAATGCAGCTATATCAACCTCTATCACACGTTGATATTCTTCTCCTACTAATCCTCTTTGTAAAGTAGTTTTTTGAGGGTTCGGCATAAATGAGAACATTAAAGGCCACCATGCAACATAAAAAGGTTTCTTTTCACTTACACTTTCCGTGATGAATTCGAGCGCTCTAACTCTAGATTCTGTGTCAAAATCTTTATAGTCTTTTATTTCCTGAGAACCATTGCGCCATTCTTTAGCTAATTCACCTTTTTTACCTTCCAAGTAAAAGACATATGCTTTATCGTTAATCCAATTTTTATCTAATTGATAAGGGTTTGGAGCAAGTAGTTGTTCTTTCATCCCAATTATAGCATTTGCTGCTTCTCCTTGCACATTGTAAAGGCTTGTTACTTGATTATAAACTGCCCATAGGGCTACATCAAACCCTTGATTGTGCAAATATGACTCTTCAACATCTCCTAAGTGACTTTTCCCAAAGAAACCAGTTCGATAACCTGCTTGCGACAATACTTCTGCCATAGTAACATTGTCTTTTGAGAATCCACTATATTCAACCGGGAAACCAATTTCAAAGGTTCCCGTACGAACCGCATTTTGACCTGTTAAGACGGCGGACCTACTTGGTGTGCACCCCGGTTCCGTGTACATTCTTGCAAAAATAATTCCTTCTTCAGCCAATTTGTTCAGTTCAGGAGTGTCATATCCTCTCATTTTTTGGTAAATACGATCTCCGAATGACATAGGTGGCTGGT
>CAYMKR010000400.1:0-1813 GCA_964390865.1 uncultured Flavobacteriaceae bacterium
AAATCTATAAAATTAAATAACGTATGCAACAATTATTTTGTTCCATTTATGAGCATGAAACTCACTGATTTGTTAACTTTTCTTCAAGTTGTTGATTATAAATATCTTGATAATAACCTGGCTGGCTTACCAAGTCATCATGGGTTCCAGCAGACACTATTTTTCCGGCTTCAAGAATGATGATTTGATCTGCATTTTTAACAGAGGATGCACGGTGACTAATAATGATTGTCGTTTTATCCTTTGTTGCTTCCTTAAGGTTTTGAAGAATAATCTCCTCCGTTTCAGTATCAACTGCAGAAAGGCAATCATCAAATATTAATATTTCAGGATTGGATATTAAAGCCCTTGCAATTGACACTCTTTGCTTCTGTCCTCCAGAAAGGGTGACTCCACGTTCACCAACTAAGGTTTCAAATTTTTTGCTAAACGCCTCTATATTGTGATAGATATACGCTGATTTAGCAGCCTGAGTAACCTGTTCGTCACTAGCATGTTCGTTTCCAATCTTGATGTTTTCCTTGATCGAATCTGAAAACAAAAATGCATCCTGAGGCACGAACCCAATACTTTCTCTCAATGATTCCAAGTTGATCTCTCGCACAGGTTTAGCATCGATGAAAATAGTTCCGTGATCAACATCGTATAAGCGGGCAATCAAAGCCGCAATAGTAGACTTGCCTGATCCTGTTCTGCCGAGGATGGCTAAAGTTTTACCTTTCTCTATCTTAAAACTGACCCCATCTAATGCCGTTATTTGTGTATCCTCATAGGTAAAGGATACATTTTTAAATTCAATTTCTCCATCGATGTTCGTTTTATGAGGCTCATAGTTGATGATTTTTGGTTTTTCCTCTAAAAACTCATTGATTCTTTTTTGTGATACTTCAGCTTGTTGTACAATCGAAGTTACCCATCCTACTACAGCCACGGGCCATGTAAGCATATTTACATAGATGATAAATTCAGCAATGATACCAATATTTTCTATTTCACCATTTATATATCGCATTCCACCAACATAAATCACCAGAATATTGCTTAGCCCAATTAATAGAATCATCAACGGGAAGAACAATGCCTGCGCCTTATACAGTGATATGTTTTTGTCTTTACTCGTATCTGCTAGTTCTTCAAAAGATTTAGAAGAAAAATCTTCAATGCTATAGGCCTTAACCACGTTGATACCTGAAAATGTTTCTTGAGAAAAGGTTGTTAATTTTGATAAATATTGTTGCACAATGTTACTACGCTTATTAATAATCCGGCTTAAAAAATAAATGGACAGCGATAATACCGGAAGAGGAAGCAGTGTATATAAGGTTAGTTTTGTGTCAATATTGGCCATTTTTGTGATGGCTATGATAAATAAAACAAGCATATTCATGGTGTACATGATGGCTGGCCCAAAATACATTCTTACTTTCCCAACGTCTTCACTAATTCGATTCATTAGGTCGCCGGTTCGGTTTCTTTTATAAAAATTCAAAGAAAGGAGCTCATATTGCTGAAAAATCTCATTCTTAAGATCGAATTCTATCAGTCTAGACATCACAATCAAAGTTTGCCTCATTAGAAATGTGAAAAAACCAGCGAGCAGAGCCGCTCCAATGATATAGATAATATTAATAATAAGTTGCGATTTAACAATTTCCAAATCTGTGATTTGATTGTTGCTATAATCTTCAACAATATTCAGGGATTCTTTTATTAATTGGGGTATTTGTAGCGCGAATACCTTGGAAACCACTGTGATTGAAATTCCAAGAATTAATCTTGACCTGTATTTGTAGAAAAATTTATTTAAATACTT
>CAYMKR010000401.1:0-1800 GCA_964390865.1 uncultured Flavobacteriaceae bacterium
TTTTACTTAACCAGATGTTATTTCTTGGAGAAGGATGGGGTAAGGGTAAATACTTAGGTAGATACTCAACATGACTCCTTACCGTTTCAGTCAATGTTTTTTTTCTTCTTTCTTTCAAATAATAAGATTGAGCATAGGTCCCTATCAATATGATGAGCTGAAGTTTTTCCATTTGGTCGAATAAGGCTTCATGCCATTGGGGAGCGCATTCATTTCTTGGAGGCAAGTCTCCACTTTTACCTTTGCCCGGATAACAAAACCCCATAGGTATCAAAGCTACCTTTTCCGCATCATAAAAATCTGACTTATCAATACCGAGCCAATCTCTAAGACGTTCCCCACTCTTATCATCCCATGGGACTCCTGATTTGTGAACCACAGTGCCAGGAGCTTGCCCTATGATGGCTATCTTGCTGTTTTTATGTGCTGATAAAACCGGATTCACACCATTGATCAAATGCGGTAAACAAATCGTGCAGTCTCTAATATCGCTGAGTAATTTCTTCATACGCTAAGTTAAATATTAATGCCCTACTGATTTTCACTTACCTGTATTTAGCTCTGGGGTAATCTAGAATATTCACGTTGTCTGCTTCTAATTTACGGATGGCATCTTTAGCAATCCACTGCGACGCTTTACTATCAAGCTTCAATATTTCATGAGCAGTTGCTATGGCGCTTTGATTTAAATCAATATTTCGCTTCCCAATATTTCGCAAAGCCCAATTCACTGCTTTTTTTACATATAACCTGTTGTCATTTGCCTCTCTGATCAAAATTGGTAGCAAGCCCTCAAACAATTCATTATCTGATTTTTTATCAGCCATGCAATAAGCCGCCATGATGGCAAAACCCGCTCTTTTCTCAAATTCAGCTTCTCTTTTTGTCCAGTCTTTTATTTTTTCGATAGCAAAACTGCTTTTAGCAAACAAACCCATGCAAAAACTATCACAGATTTCCCAATTCTCAAAAGTTACCACCCAGGTTTCCATGAGTTCAGAAGTCAGGTCCTTAGGGTTGAATATTTTACTACACAACAGACGTGCTTCATAAATACCACTGTCAAAAAGCTCCATAGCCAAATAATTATCCCTTCCTATTTCCTTGGCTATGACTTTCAAATCTTTATGATAGATCCCCAAAGAATTATGAGATACAACACCAAACTTTTTTTCCTTAAAAATAACTTTATCAGGATCTTGTAAATCGTAAAGGCTGGCTATAACTTCTTCGTATTTCACAAAAGACATGTCTCGTTTTTTAACTTTTCTTCTTTTTCTCTGCTTCAAAAGTCGCAGTTCTTGCTACTTGCTCTTGAAGATTCCACTCAAAATCAAATCTTGATTTTAAATGCTCCGAAATTGGCCCTAAACCAATGACCGCCCTTCTTTTTCCTCTGAAATTTTAACATCCTTGGATTGACTTTTGGTTGTATAGGCTATTGACAAAAACAAGAGAAAAGAACCAACTATTTTCATTTTAACCAATTTCATGTGATGGTCACTATTATAAATTTTGTTTTAATCCTTTGTTGCCTTTGTCCATCGTTCCTTAACCCATTCCTTCTCTTCATCATGTGTCAAGAATGTCCAAGCTACAATTCTAGTAGTTTTGTTTCCCTGCCCCATAGGGATAGTTTTATACTCTTCTACCTCCAATTCATCGAGCAAATTATAAATTTCATTTAAACTAGATTGTTTGGATACTATGGTTGAAAACCAGCAACATGATTTTCCAAATTTTCTACTTTCTTTGATCATTCTCCGAATAAAACGTTTTTCTCCTCCATCGGTCCATAAC
>CAYMKR010000402.1:0-1798 GCA_964390865.1 uncultured Flavobacteriaceae bacterium
CGTCAACCATAAAAATGATTGCATCAGCTTCATCAATGGCAAGTTCAACTTGTTTATCAATTTCAGCTTCAAATATATCATCGCTACCAACTACGTAACCTCCAGTATCAATTAAAGAAAATTCTCTTCCGTTCCAATCTGTCTTTCCGTAATGTCTATCTCTTGTTACACCGCTAACAGCATCAACGATGGCTTCTCTTCTCTGAACCAAACGATTGAAAAGTGTTGATTTCCCTACATTTGGCCTTCCTACGATAGCTACAATATTTCCCATGTTTATTTTTAATAAAATCGGTGCAAAGATACGCTTATAAACTTGAACTTGAAAACAGCTAAATAGGATTAAAAAAAAACCTATATTTATACTTTATAACTTGAAATATAAAGCCTTAAGTCATATCCTATACGCCATGAATGATCCTATCCATGATGATGAGCTAAATCGCATTCTTTTAAAACCCAGATTCAAATTTATGTTTGAAGCTTCGGAGAACGAAATTCTGCAACAATTCAAGGAAAGTTTGGAAGCCAAGAATTGTAATTATAGTAGTCAAATAGTTGGTCATCATATCGTCATAGATGTGCCAGAATTGGAAGAACATTTTTGGTCCCCTCAGTTACATGTAGAAATTGAAAAGGAGGCTAACAATACGGTGGTCAAAGGGATCTTAGGTCCAAAGCCCAAAATCTGGACGTTTTTTATGTTTCTGCACTTCATTGTGGCAATTGCCTTTTTTGTTTTTTTCGTGATCTTTTATTCCAATTGGAGTTTGGACCAGGAATATACCTCTGCAATGATCATGTGTTTGCTTATGCCGGTAATTTGGGTAGCCCTTTATTTTATCGGTCAGTTAGGCAAGAAATTTGGTTATGAACAAATGTTGGGTCTGCATCAATTGCTGATTAAGGCCTTAAAAAATTTTAAAACAGTTAAAGATTAAAACCCTTTATTCTCTAGTATTTCCAACATTTCTTTCTGTAAATCAAGGGCTTTATCACGGGCTTTTTCCGCGAAATCTTGTCCTGATGAGGCATAGATGATTCCTCTTGAAGAATTGACAAGAAGCCCAACATCTTTGTTTAAGCCATATTGGCAAACACCTTCAAGATCTCCACCTTGAGCCCCAACTCCTGGAACAAGTAGAAAATGATCAGGAACAATATTTCTTATCTTTTGAAAATACTCAGGTCGCGTTGCCCCTACAACGTACATTAACTGCTCATTATTTGTCCATTCTAAAGATGTTTTCAAAACTTTTTCATAAAGGGTTACTTGGTCTTCATCCTTAAGGAGTTGAAAGTCAAGCCCACCTTTATTTGATGTCAAGGCAAGCATAATGGTGAATTTGTTTTGAAATGCTAAAAAGGGTTCAACGGAATCGCTTCCCATATATGGAGCGACTGTCACAGAATCAAACTTCATATCTTGAAAAAAAGCTTGTGCGTAACGAGTAGAGGTGTTACCAATATCTCCTCTTTTTGCATCAGCTATACTAAATATTTCAGGATAGTTTTCATTGAGATAGTCAATAGTTTTCACAAGACCTTGCCAGCCTTTTAAACCATATGCTTCATAAAAAGCGGTATTTGGTTTGTAGGCCACTGTTATATCATGGGTTGCATCTATAATTGCTTTGTTAAACTCAAAAATCGGGTCTTCAGTTTCTAAGAGGTGAGGTGGTATTTTATCCAAGTCAACGTCAAGGCCTACACATAAAAATGATTTTTTAGCTTTGATCTGGTTAATTAGCTGTTCTTTCGTCATTTTTTTTGAAAATTGATTGCAGCAAAAGTAATC
>CAYMKR010000403.1:0-1756 GCA_964390865.1 uncultured Flavobacteriaceae bacterium
GTGAAGCCCTCGGAAGTGAAGCCCTCACATCCGACCCCCTCACTATAAGTAATGAGTAATTTTTAAGCCATCACAGATGCTTTCTTTGATTTTCGGTAAAGGTAAGAGTTGAAAATATTTCTTTTTCCAAAATTATTTATCGATTTACTATTGGTGAATTTAATAAAGAGTTTGCGGTTCACTCCAAAAAATTCATACGTATTTCCATCCGTAAAAGTAACTTCTAAAAGCAGGCTTTTATGATAATAATCTGCCACTTGCGACTGAGAAATTGTCGTTGTGAAGGCATCTAAATTCGAAGTTTTGGTTTCTGGAGCAATACTTACTAGAAAATGATATGCATCAATGATCTTCAAACTTACTTCACCAGCTTCTTCTTTTTCTTCTTCACTCTGAAATTTATCCGGATGCCATTGTTTAACCAACCCTCTGTAGGTTGTTTTTATTTCTTTCAAATTAATGGCCCCTTCAACTTCGAAAAGTTTTTTATATTCATTGATACGCTTCATCTCTGCTATTTTCAAATTGTCGGCAAAAATACTCATATTACTTGGATTTAGTCGAAAACCTTTGGCATATTTAATTCAAGTTTAACATTCACAGCTGTGGCCTGCGATTGTTTCAAGAAAAAGGATAGTCTAATTTTACTTTATAACCTTAAGCAAGAGAATAATTGTCCATTTTCATTAACTTTAAATTTCCTAAATCCTATTATGAAACTTGATTTAAAATTTATTCGTTCTCAATTTCCAGCTTTCACTGAACCAACTCTACAAGGCTGGGCTTTTTTTGAAAATGCCGGTGGGTCATATCCTTGCATACAGGTCATCAATCGCTTGACTGATTTTTACATGAAGAATAAGGTTCAGGTTCATTACCCGTATCCAGCATCAGCATTGGCCGGAAAGCTGATGGATGCCTCCTATGATAAATTAGCTGGCTATTTGAATGTGGATGCCGATGAAATTCATTTTGGACCTTCAACAACTCAAAATATTTATGTTTTGGCCAATGCCATGAGGCCCATGTGGAACGAGGGTGATGAAATTATTCTTTCTTGTCAAGACCATGAAGCCAATGCTGGTGCATGGAGAAATTTGGCCGATCGAGGAATCAAAATCATAGAATGGCATGTAAATGCTGAATCAGGATTATTAGAATTAGGAGAACTAAAAAGTTTATTTACTGAGAGAACAAAGATGCTTGCTTTTCCGCATTGTTCCAATGTGATAGGCCATGTTAATTCTGTCAAAGAAATCAGTCAGATTTGTCAGCAACATGGTGCGCTTTCGGTGGTTGATGGCGTCGGCTATGCACCTCATGGCTTCCCTGATTTAAAAGATCTTGAATGCGACATCTACCTGTTTTCATTGTATAAAACCTATGGACCTCACTTGGGTCTGATGTATGTGGCGCAAGACCTGATTGTAAAAATGGAAAATCAATCTCACTATTTTAAAGAAGGTATCACAAGAAGTATGCTCACCCCTGCCGGGCCTGATCATGCACAGATAGCTGCGGCAACTGGTATAATTGACTATTTCGATAAGGTTTACGAACATCATTTTGATCAAGAGACTAGTCCTGAAAACAGGAGCATTGCCATAAACAAGCTGTTTCAAGACCATGAAAAAGAATTAATGGATCAACTACTTGATTTTTTAAGATCTCGTAACGACCTTGACATAATTGGGCCTGAAGACTCAATAGACAGGGCACCCATCATTTCAATACTACCGAAAAACAAAAACATTAA
>CAYMKR010000404.1:0-1701 GCA_964390865.1 uncultured Flavobacteriaceae bacterium
TAACAAAACGAAGAAGAAACTGTTCTAATTTATGAATCAATGGAATCATGATCAAGACCCCTAAAACATTAAATATGGTATGGAACAGGGCTAATTTAAGGGTGTAATCATCTCCTGCAATACCAAGACTTATAGAAATTTTGTCAACCAACCTGGATAGTGGATAAATAAATGTTAGCGCAATTAAGCCAGTCACAAGATTAAAGATCAGGTGAGCCAAGGCTAGCCTTCTCCCTGCAATATTAGAACCTACTGATCCGATCAAGGCGGTTATAGTAGTCCCTACGTTAGTGCCAATAGCCATTGCCAAAGCATTGTCATATTCGATTTGACTAGCAGATAATGCCGTTAGAATTAGCGCTAAAGAAGCGCTACTTGATTGAAGAATAGTCGTTATAAATATGCCAATCCCGGTATAGATTATGACACCTAGGTATCCAGGTACGGCATAGACAGTAAGATCAAAGTCTTGGCTGAAAACATCAAAACCTTCTTTCATAAAGTAGATCCCCAGAAAAAAGAACCCTAGACCAGTAAGTATATTGCCAATACCTTTGAATGTGTTGCTTTTTTGGAAAGAGAAGATGATACCGAATATCAGCATAGGCATGGCCAGAATAGAGATCTTTATTTTTAATCCAAATCCAGCTACCAGCCAGGCGGTTGCTGTTGTGCCTATATTGGCGCCAAAGATAAGTCCTATCCCTCCTCCTAAGGTGATGAGGCCGGCACTAATGAATGATATAGTGATTACTGACACAAGAGAGCTTGATTGAATAATGGCAGTTACAAGGGCTCCTAATGAAATACTTTTATAAAGTTTATCAGTTGCTTTTCGAAGTATTGCTTTGAGAGGTCCTTTGGTAAAGGCCTTAAAACCCTCCTCTAAGGTGATCATTCCAAACAATAGAATAGACACTCCGGAAGCAATCGTTTTAAAGTTAGGATTAAAGATTAAGACGATAGCAAGGATAACTAGAACGATCAGGAAGATCCATCTTTTGATCATAAAACTGATTTTCAATTATAAACATACTAATTACCGATTTAATTAACAACCCTGTCTTTAAATTAATTAACCTATTTATTATAATTCCTTAACAATTGGGTAACCTTGAAAGATTCAAAATGCTATTTCTTTGCAGAATAATATTTGCGATGAAAAAAATTACCCTATTTCTAGCTTTTTTAACTTGTGGTTTTGCAATGGCTCAAGGCATAAGTGTAAAAGGAAATGTGCTTGATGGCGCAAGTGATAATGCACCTTTGGCATTTGCAACTGTAAAAGTAAAAGGACTGGATATCAGCACTGAGACTGATATGGATGGAAGCTATGAATTATCTTTATTGGATGGAGATTATGTTTTGATAATTGATTTTATTGGATATGAATCTGTCGAGTTAGAAGATGTTATTATTGGAAATAAGGGTATAGTTTTGAACCCTATAGTACTTGGATCCAAAAGAGTCAGCTACGACCTGGCTGCAATTGAAGTACAGGAATAATATTATTTAAAATTAAAGAATTGCATATTTTGATGTGAGATTTTTCGAATTCAGGTAATAAAAAAAGGAATCTATTTAGATTCCTTTTTTTATTTATAGTAGATTCAATTTAAGATCCGCACATAAGACAATCATCAGGATTTTCTCTTGATTTGATGACCATTTCTTTAAGCTCCTCACCAGTCAATGGCTGTT
>CAYMKR010000405.1:0-1695 GCA_964390865.1 uncultured Flavobacteriaceae bacterium
TGATTTCCATTGCTTCTCCTAAATCTATAACAGCTTCCAAATCATTGCCTTCAAATCCCAACCAGTTGGCATAAAAACCATTACCCCCTAAAGCTCCGTCAGTCAAAACTTGTGGATCCTCATTTGCATATTTCTTTGGCTTAGTATAAAGGGTCACATTCTTACCTACAGCTTTATTTGGTTTAAGTGCAACTGCAAACGCTTTTCGATAGTTTGCTGTATATTCCTTAACCGTATACCCCATTTCATTCATAAATGTGATCTCTGATGCCTCTGTAGTAGTCGAAAAATTATCCAATTTATCTAAAACAAAAGGATTTATTGATTTCTGCTTCGCATCGTTAAAGGACACTAAGTTATATTTTTTTGAAAGGTTCTTTCTGCTGGCTTCAAGAATGGCATAATCAACCCCAATACGCGCTCGCTTTACCCTTTCAATCAATTCTGGACTCCCTTTAACTGCCTTCTCAGCATCATTGAAATAAGTGTCATATGCCTGCAATAATTCTGGATTGAGATAAGCACTAAAAGCCTGAGAAGGATCTCCGTAAAGGAATAAAAAGAAGTCCTCATTTTTTTGAATCTCAGCATGAATATGATCAATATATTTTTTGACAAAGACTCCTCCTTCACCATAATAACCATTTGTAAATTCTGTGATTAGCTCGTCCATATTTCTATTAGGATCCCATAATAATTTTGCCATTAAATAGGACCTTAATTCAAAAAGTTCACTTGGATTACGGCTATGCTGTTCAAATACCCATTTTGCGCTATTGTCCTTAAAGAATTTTATGTTTTTCTGTAGGGTGTGTAAATTTGGAAAAGGGGCCAGGAAATTAGTGAATTGTGTTGTGTAGTCCCAAATTCTAATATTATCTGAAATTTGATTCCATCCCCTGAGGTCATCTGCAAAATCTGTACATTTTTCTTCTATCGAGCCACTTCGGTCACATTCTATCGAACACAAAGTAATCATGACATTTTTAGCCGGTGGAGTCTTGGAAGGTTTACGGGTATATTGATAAGCAAGGGTTGAAATAATTTTATCAGGAAACTGCTCGGCGACCTCATTTACAAAATGAATCATAGAACCTGTTGGGCCTCCTTCTGCATCATCGATCTTCTTGCATTTTTCATCAGTACAATATTGTTGATTATCATTCTGACTCACAGATATCACAGTAGATTCCGGGTACTTTTCGAAAAATGAAGCAACCGAATCTCGAACAATCCTTAAGACATCTGGATTTGTTAAACAGAGCTGAGTGGGTAATCGAGTATCACCCCTCAAGGCAAAATACTCAGGATGCTCTTCATAAAAAATTTCTTCCGGAATGAATCTTTGGAAGGTATGCACACGGGCAATAGGAACATAATGAGGAAAGGCATCAGTAGAGACTCTTTGTTTGGCCGCAAAATCTGCATTTTCATAAAATAAACTTGAATGTACTGTTCGAGTTGTTATCTCTGGAGAATAAGAATAATATAGGTCCTTTGAAATTTCCACTACTTTTAACTCAGGAATTTCTTCAACCACTGGGCTATACCATTTACAATTCAAATACGTTTCTAAAAACTCATATACAGCATAGAGTGTTGATTGATCACTCCCTCCACTTAGGATAAGATTGTTGCCATCTACTTTAATCTCAATTTGATCCGGGTCAAGCTGGGCATTCCCAATTTTGATGA
>CAYMKR010000406.1:0-1690 GCA_964390865.1 uncultured Flavobacteriaceae bacterium
GGATTGTAAGATTACCATTGAATAAGATTGGATCGATCAATAAGATCAATAAGACTTTTGCAAGATTAGAACAAGAAAACGAAAGACCTCCTTCTTCAGAAGAAATTGCAAAGGAATTGGAAATGACTGTTAGTGAAGTAAAGGAATCTATGAAGATTTCTGGTCGACACGTATCAATGGATGCTCCACTAATTGAGGGAGAGAACTCTAATCTTTATGACGTTTTGAACTCAGGAGAGTCACCAAATCCTGATAAAAGTTTATTACATGAATCATTAAAAATAGAGATCTTAAGGGCTTTGGAAACTTTGACTCCTAGAGAAGCGGATGTTTTAAAACTTTACTTTGGTTTAGGAGATGCACACCCAATGACACTTGAGGAAATTGGTGAAACCTTTGATCTTACCCGTGAGAGAGTTAGACAAATTAAGGAAAAGGCAATCAGAAGATTGAAGCATACTTCTAGAAGCAAGATCTTGAGAACATATCTTGGTTAGTAAGTAAACAAATTGTTTTTTAAATCTTGAGGGAATATCATAACTTTTGGTAATTTCAAATATGAGATTAAAGGAGAACCTCTCAGACCTCCTTTAACCCTCTTGTAACTATTTTTCGAATAAGTCTACTTTATGTTGATCGCATAGTGCATTCTCAGTGTTGCTAAGTAGTATTTTTACTTTGTAATGATAAAAAGGTACTATGTGTCCATTTGAAGTTTGTCATGGCTAAAAGTGTGTTAAGCACAAGTCATGATTACTGAGCCATGTATGGGGAAAACTTTGACACTTCCAAAATCATTATATTTAGCATTAATTAAACAAATAAAATATGCAAGTTCAGAATTATTCAAATCATCGTAAACTTGTAACAGGTTTCCACGGTATTACATTATTAGGCACTTTAATTTTACTAATTGGGTCAATTGTTAATCTGGTGAAATCTAGTCATGATAATCTATATTCGGCTTCATTAATTGTTTTAGCATCTGTATTATTGATATTAATTGCATACTATGCCCGTTCATTTGCCTTAAGAGCTCAAGATAGAGCGATTTATGCTGAAGAAAAATTTAGATACTATTTATTGACAAAAGAGGTTTTACCAAAAGAGTTAACCGTACGTCAAATAGTTGGATTACGATTTGCCTCTGATGATGAAATGGCCCTATTGGTGGCTAGAGCAATCAAAGAAAAAATGTCTGAAAATGATATTAAAAAATCAATTAAAAATTGGAGAGCTGATCATTATAGGGCTTAATGTTAATCCATATACCCCAGGTATTATTAACCTAGGGCATTAATTGATCACTCAACCTTTTCATTTACTAATTTTCCTTATAAGAAGCTCCCCTTTTGAAAATGCTTGGGGTGTGCTTTAGCTTTTTATTTTATGCGTGTTTCATAAAGGTAAATAGTCCATTCTAATTAGTTAAAAGATCGTATTCAATCTTTTTTGGGCGTCTGTTTTTGTCTAAGGATGCAAATACAAAAACGCCTTCAATGACTTTATCTCGCCCTTTGCCGTACATTTCTTCAACATAAATTTCAACTTTCACTTTCAATTTAACAGCTTCGACTTTTTCTATACGCCCAATAACTTCGACTATTGAATCCGGATTTACGGCTTTTAAAAACTCAATGTTTTCGGTATTGATTGTGAACATACGTTGACGTGTAAAACGTGTAGCTGT
>CAYMKR010000407.1:0-1672 GCA_964390865.1 uncultured Flavobacteriaceae bacterium
TCCAACTAAAACAGTTATAATAATAGCAAGTCGCTTGTTCACGGCTCTATTGGAAGACGCCTTCTTGTGTCTTTGCCAATTTGATTTAAGTTGATCTTTTGAAATTGTTATTTTCGGAATATCAGCCGGAATGCTTTGGCTATTCTTGTATTGCTTTTTTAATATTTCCAACCGCTCTTTGCGCTCGTCATAATAACGAGGCTTGTAATTAAATACATAATGAGCTCTTGGTTTAAAAGCTTTTCCGAACATAGTACTTCATTTTTCAGTCATAACAAAATTACTGAAATTACATCAGCTTGTCAAATAAAGTTGTGTTAAAAGCCAATTGAAAAGCTAAGGGCTTGAAACTAAAGACCCTGTTTTAAAACAGCCATTTTAATAGCGGCAACGGCACATTCAATTCCCTTATTTCCATGTTTGCCACCTGATCTTTCTAAGGATTGTTGCTTAGTATTATCTGTTAGCACACAAAAAATAGTTGGGGTGTCAAACGTCAAATTGAGATCTACAATTCCTTGAGTAACACCTTCACAAACAAAAGTAAAGTGTTCTGTTTCGCCTCTGATGACATTCCCAATAGCAATGACTGCATCCAGCTTATTATTGCTTAAAAGATGTTTACAGCCGTAAATTAGTTCAAAACTTCCAGGAACCTTTATAGATGTTATGTTTTCAATCAAGGCGCCATGCTCCTGTAAGGTAGCTACCGCGCCATCATGTAAATTCTGAGTGATATCAGGATTCCATTCAGAAACTACCAACCCAAACCGCATACCAGAAGCATCTGGAATGCTGTCACTATCATAAACAGAAAGATTTGTAGTTGCCATTATATCTTAGTTCTGAGCTAACTGAGCTCTTTGGATATAGATATTGATATTCTTAGCTTCTTCAGATTTAGAATAATCATCCTTAATATTGGTATAATAGCTTTCTGCATCTCCATACTTACCTAGGTCCATGGCTATATTTCCAGCTCTGAACAAATAAAGTGGAGAGGTAAAGTTATTGTCTTTAACTTTCGCTGCATCTAAGTAATATTGTAAGGCATCTTCGGGTTGTTCAATTTCAACAAAAGCATCACCAATATTACCTTTGGCAAGAGCTGATAACATTTCATCTTCTGAAGAGAAATCACTTAAATACTTGATAGCACTTTCGTAATCACCCGTTTTCAAAAAAGCAATACCGCTCATATATTTAGCAAGATTACCTGCTTTAGTGCTTCCATAGTTGTCAACGATGTCTACTAAACCGTATTTTCCATCAGCACCGTTCAAACTTAAGTTGTATAATGAATCAACTGCAGCCGTCGTGTTTTGTGCTTCTTCAAAATATCTTTTAGGGAACGCAAGTTCGTCTGCTGCTTCCTTCTCATTTGGTTCAACAATATATTTATTGTAGGCTAAGAACGCAACAATAACTGCAGCTATGGCAATTAATCCAGTGAAAATAATCTTCTGATTCTTTTCCACCCATTGCTCAGATCTAGAAGCTGTTTCATCTAAAGTGTTGAACACTTCTGCTGTTGTACTCTGATCCTCAATGTTTCCTTGATTACCTTTCTTTACTTTATTTCCTCTTTTTTTATAAGTCGCCATCAGTATTTTTATTAATTGCGCAAAATTAAAATTTTTATTCAAATTATTGACTTAATTTAAACTTAATT
>CAYMKR010000408.1:0-1672 GCA_964390865.1 uncultured Flavobacteriaceae bacterium
TCCAATCATTCCGATTTCTGAACTGACTGAAAGTTCAAAAAAAGGGAAGCGGAAGAGCAATAAAAAAATTAAATCTAAATCAAAAGATATAACAGATGAAAACTGACATTAAACTTATAACCCGAATATTCATCGTTCTGGGAATGATGTTTAGCTATTCAGCTAATGTCTTTGGCCAAGAATTTGAGTTGTCTAATTATAAAATAAGATATAGGTTTAGCACACTAAAAGACGCAGATAACAATAGGCATTTGGAAGTTAGTTTTTTAGCAGCCAATAAAAAAGATCGAAAAGACCGAATCCCGGTAAGCGATGCTTTGATTAAATTTTATAGTTCAGGTAATGACACCTTATTACTAATCGGTGAAATTAAAACAGATAATAAAGGAATTGCCAAAATTATTGTTCCGTCAACCATGAATTTAGAAATGGACGAAGATGGGTATTATAATTTCACAGCCCAATTTGATGCTACTGAATCTTTAAAGAAACAAAAGAAAACATTACAGGTAAAAGATCTTATTCTTACTATGAATCTATCAGATGTAGATAGTTTAAAGATGGTTTCTATTGATGCTCAAACCCTTGACAGCATTGGAGGTCAAATCCCTGTTGAAGAGCTGGACTTGGTATTTTCAGTTGGAGGTATGTTGTCAAGACTTCCAATTGAAGAAGCATCATTAGAAGATGGAACTTATGAATTTGAAATTACTAAAGATATTCAAGGTGATATCAATGGAGATTTTCAATTGTTTGCCTTTGTTGACGATCATGATGATTTTGGCACTGTATTACAAATGGTTGAAAGCAATTGGGGTGTTTTTGATGACATTCGTGAACCCGAAAAAAATAAATTATGGACTGAGGCTGCGCCAATTTGGATGTATATAGTTCTTACCATATTATTAGTTGGAGCATGGGCCAATTATGTTTATGCAATTATCAAGCTCTGGAAAATAAAAAAAATCGCTCCTCAGGTTTGATAAATTCCTAATTTTAAGTATATTGAATTAATTTTATTAAAACTATTTATCAACAATTACAAGCGTATGAAAACACTAAAATTTTTAATGATATTGGGGCTATTCTCAGTTGTCTTTCTTTCTTTCACTGCATTTGACCAAGAAGATTGGGTAGTACCTGAAAAATATCAAAAAATGAAAAATCCCACGGATCCGAATGAAGATAAAGATATTGGGAAACAACTTTATAGCAAACACTGTCAGTCTTGCCATGGTAAACAAGGTTTTGGAGATGGTAAAAAAGCGGACGAAGTAGAAGGCGAATTAGGAGATTTTTCTACATCAGAATTTCAGTCTCAGACTGATGGGGCTTTATTCTATAAAAGTTACTTTGGAAGAGATGATATGCCAAATTATGAAAAGAAAATTCCAGATGAGGAAGACATGTGGCTCGTTGTTAATTATATGAGAACTTTAGCCGAATAAATTAAAGTAATATTTTAGAATAAATACCATCACGCCTGAGGCGTGATGGTATTTTTTTTGACAATAACTTTTTTTTCATAACCTAACCTCCTCTTCTTCAGCCCGTTCATTTATTTTATGAAAAAATTAACATGGTTGCATGTGCAACTAAATTATTTTTCTTTGTATTTTTGGCAAAATTTTAAGATTTGACTAACACTATTAAAGAAACTATAACCCTTCTT
>CAYMKR010000409.1:0-1671 GCA_964390865.1 uncultured Flavobacteriaceae bacterium
CAAAATTCTCGCAATGTTTTTTTTGCAATTATTCTTTTCATAAATTCAAGAATGAGGCAAAGATAAATAAAGTTCTCTAATAAAGAACTTATTTAAGCAATTCTTTCATATTGAAAAAATGAAAAGATTACATTTACAAATAGTAGATTAATAAAAAGTTCAAAAGTGCTCAACCCATATTAGGGACTTATAGTTCATTGCTGGCAATTCAACAGTGAGGGCTTCGGAACTATATCTTAATCACGTCATTGAAAGCGTTTATCAAGTTCCGAAACCCTCACTCAAACGCTAGTGTCACTAATAACCCTTTAAAAACACAATTTCAACACACCCCTGAGGCAATCTTAATTTTTAAACCGATAAAAGTCATAAATGCCTCTTTCCCCTCTCAAGAGTGGAGACTCCATAGATCATGGCGTAAAAACCCTTCTCACTTCTGCCTTGAAAACTTAGTCCTTAGTCCCTAACATTTAGTCCTTAGTCCCTAACACTTAATCCTTAGATTTAACCCATTCTTTGCAACTTTAAGGCAAAGTCTGTGGCCATTTTATCAAGGTATACTTTTCCATTTTTTATCGCATCGTCATAATCTTCTGCCTCAAGTAAAACTGATGACGAATATCGTATCCCCATATTTGAAAGGGCATCCTGGGGCAGGGTAATTCGTCCACAAAAAACAGCAACAGGTATCTTTTGATCATTTGCTGATTCGGAAACACCTTTTACAGCTTTCCCAGTCAAGGTTTGAAAATCAAGTTTACCTTCACCCGTAATGATCCAATCTGCGCCAACTATTTTTTTATCAAAGCGAATCATTTCTTTTACCAATTCAATTCCTGACCTTAATTCACCGTTTAAAAAAGTAAGTGCCCCAGCTCCCATGCCTCCTGCGGCTCCAGCACCATAAATATCATGAATATCCTTATTAAAAGTCTCGATTAAAACCTCATTAAAATCCATTAGGCCTTTATCCAAAAACTCAATTTCTTCTTTACTGGCTCCTTTTTGAGGTCCGTAGATATAAGCCGCTCCATCTTCACCATACAATGGACTGATGACATCACAAGCAACTTCAAAATCAGTCTGCATAATTCGAGGATCAACTTTATCAGTTCTGATCTTTTTCACCAAAGATAAATTCTTACCTATAGGTTCAACCGCCTTTCCTTCTGCATCAATGAATTCGTAACCAAGAGCGGCAGCCATTCCCATTCCACAATCATTGGTTGCGCTTCCTCCAATTCCTAAAATAATTTTTTCAGCGCCTTCATCAAGAGCTGCTGTTATCAATTCACCCGTTCCAAAAGAGGTAGTCAAACAACAATTTTGTTCTTCTGATTCTAAAAGCCTGAGACCAGAAGCTTCAGCCATTTCAACAAATGCAATTTTAAAATTATCGTTGTATAAAAATGACGCCTCAATTTTTCTGAACAAAGGATCGTGTACTTCTATAATTTTCTTTCCATGAGGTACCTGAGACTCCAGTGCTGATAAGGTTCCATCTCCTCCATCCGCAACAGGGGCTTCAACAATCTCAGCATCAGGAAATATTTTCCAAATAGCCTCTTTAACGATCCAACAGAACTCGATTCCGGTGAGAGATCCTCTGAATTTATCGGGTGCAATAACAATTTTCATAATACTATTAAATAAAACCTAATTCCTTAGCTT
>CAYMKR010000410.1:0-1664 GCA_964390865.1 uncultured Flavobacteriaceae bacterium
ACCGAATCAACAGAAGCTGAATCAAGAGTGCATTCACATTTTTCAGTATTCAATTTAGAATTACTCTGTTTTAAATCACATGAAAAAAAGCATGTTGACAAGACAAAAAAGCCGATTAATAAACAAGTTTTTTTCATTAGGCATTTATTTGTAAAGTTATCTGGATGATAATTAATTACCCAATTACCGCCAATGTTTTGAATAAGCAACAGTTTTAATTGTGTTTATTCTTTGTTAGCTTGAGTTAAAAATGTTTTCTTCTCTTTTCGTTATTATGGTTTAGAGATAAAGTTATTCGAAAACATCCGTCACTTTTCCATATAAACGAAGAAGCCTCCTGAGGCAAATTGTCCATTCCTAACTCTAACTACCAATTGATTCTCCCCTTTTTTAAGAGAAATCTTCTTTTGTCTACCTATATGTTGGGGATTTTTCCAGAAATCATACCAGGCATTCCAATCATTATCTTTCGAAACATAGCCATCCCTATAAACTCTTCCTGAATCTTTGCCATTTAAATAGAGTGCCAACTCATCTGTAGTTGTAAAGTGCAATGTCACAGTTTTATCTTTTTCAGCAACTAACAATGTACGAAAATAGGCAACGGTGTTTTCTCCTTGATATTCAGTTATTCTCCCCGTAATTAACGCGCCTCTTGCATCTGTTTTAAAATTTTCCCAAGTAAGGCTTGCCCCATTTATATCCATTGAAATATCATCATAATTTACAGCTTGTTCAATTGCTAAATTGGGCTTAGTTAAAGGTCCAAACACTTCCCATTTTGTTATTAATGAATCTGGTTCATACCTAATAGTTGGAATATTTTCTCCCTTATAATTAAGCTGTTTAATTGAGGTTACTTTGATATCGTCAATCCATACATCTCCGCCAGTGACTCTGGGTTGAAATCCTATTTTACCTGATTTTAGTTCGAAGAGTTCAAAGGTTATTTTGGGCCTTTTCATATCATTAATGTATAAATGGCAGATTTCATTGATGACTTCCATTTTAAATGTATGCCATTTTCCAATTTTAATAGCCTGATCTTCTTCTAGATTTATTTTATACTCTTCATATAAAAGTCGAGAAACATTGCCATCTCTCCATGGATTTACTCTTATATAACTTCCATTCCCTTTAACGTACAAAAGACCAAAGTCTTCCCTTTTGGTTGATTTTTCATAGTTATAAATGAAGCCTAAATAGTTATGTTCATCTTTAGGAAATAGCATTTTTCCTTCTACTCTTAATGAACCCCATTGATTGGAATTCTTGATCAAAGCCGAAACATTGCTATTAGGTGTCAATACAAGAACTTTTCCTTGTCTAGAATCTTGAGAATCAATTATTTCTACCGAACCAGCATTATTTAATTCCCAACCTGAAAGATTTCCTTCAAAATCATCTTCAAATAATATTTGAGCAGAGCAAACTATCGGTAAAAACAGAATTACTATAAGGGCTTTAGCTTTTAATATCATCATGTCTTGTTTATTATTCAATTCTAATAAGGTTGAATTCAAGCCAACGTTTAGTGTATGTTGTCGTAGCATCCCTCAGGGTGCTATGCAATATACATATTGTTGTGCCCAGTGGTTTTATATTTCATTGCAAATCATCCTGTTTAATTTCACAAATACCTTACACACAATATAATTTGGAGA
>CAYMKR010000411.1:0-1657 GCA_964390865.1 uncultured Flavobacteriaceae bacterium
TTTATTCTACAGCTAGTTTCAACAAAACTTTAGAGAAAGCTAAAAAGAAAGCCAACAAGAAGGGAGATAAAGGTTTTATAGACTCATTTGAAAAAACCCGTGCAACTGTTTTAGAAACTGTAGATGAAATAGATAAACAAAAGGCCATCATAAACGGATTCGACGGATTAATATCTAATGTTGAGGAACTTCTTACTGCACTTAATTCTGTCAATACAAATGGTATACCTGATTTTGTAAAAAAGGAAGCTTCTAAAGAAGACCTCCTAGGAACAGCCAATAAGATTAACGATGCAAGGGCATTGGTTTATAAGGAATTGGTTGGTTTTCATAAGATGTTGAAAGAAAACACAACGGAAGAGGAATGGGGAAAAGTGATAAAGGCTTTTAACAAAGAGATGGCTATAACGAATCATTAGTTAGATTCTTAAATACAAAAACCATATAGAATTATTTCCATCTATAGTTTAAAACTAATGCTAACAAAGAACTAAGTTAAAACCCAAAGCTATTCAACATAATGGGTAGTTATAATTCTAAAGAAGTTATAACGCCAATATGTGAAATATCCACACTTCAAGTCGTAGCCATTCGTTATCCACCATTAGAAAAAAATTGTAACAAAAGAATCTACTATTCGTTTTAATCAAAAAGTCCATTTAATGAAAAATATTTTCCTCTTAGCTATAATTCTAGTTGTAAGCACATCAATTAGAGCGCAAAACGTTAAAGATTCAATTACCATAGCGTTAACAGAATTGAGCAATAATAGTAATCTTGTTGGCTTCAGCGTGGCCATTGTAAATAAAGACAGTATTGTGTATGCAAAAGGCTTTGGTTTCGCTGATAAAGAAACCAAAATGCCTTACTCCACCCATACAGTGCAACCCATTGCATCTATTTCTAAAACATTGCTTGCTGTTGCATTAATGAAAGTCCAAGAAATGGGAAAATTGAATCTAAATGACAATATCAATGACTATTTGCCTTTTAAAATACTCAATCCCAATTTTCCAAACGAAAACATCACCATACAAGAACTAGTAAATCATACATCGAGTATTCTTGATGGCGATTCTTATGAGAGAACTTATGTATTTATTAATGACATACCTCCTTTTTATACTAATTTTGCTGATAATGATTTAAAAGAAGAAGTAAAAAAATGGGTTGAATTGTTTAATGTAAATGAAATGATGCCCTTAGGTGAATTCATTAAAAAGCAATATGTAAAAGATCAAATATGGTATAACAAAGAACAAAATTTTTCCAGCAATCCTCCAGGAAGCACCTATAAATACAGTAATATGGGGGCCAATATTGCAGCCTACATTATTGAACAAACAACAGGTGAAAATTATGCTGAGTTTGTAAAAGAACACATATTAATCCCGTTGCAGATGAATAATACAGGTTGGAGAGGCAAAGAATACGAACCAAGAAATACATCAATATTATACTGGTATGGGTATCCAATGCCAGATGGCGATTTAATAACTTATCCTGATGGTAATTTGATGTCATCCGTAATCGATTATGGTAAGTTTTTAAGTACGATGATTCGAGGATATGAAGGTGAGGATAATCTATTAACTGCTGAAAGTTATAAAGAAATGATGAAAGATCCAGTTTCGTCTGATTTTAGAAAAGGTGTTTT
>CAYMKR010000412.1:0-1627 GCA_964390865.1 uncultured Flavobacteriaceae bacterium
AATGATAAAATTCTTTAGAAAAATACGTTACGATCTTGTGGGAAAAAACCCGCCTGCCGGACGGGCAGGTAAAACTATAAAGCCTGCCTTGCCGTCAGGCAGGTATATTAAATATGCTATTGGTGAAATTACACTTGTGGTTATTGGAATTTTAATTGCCTTACAGATTAATAATTGGAATGAATATCAAAAAGAAAGAAAAAGCGAAGAATTGATTCTTTCTGAAATTCGAGATAATCTTAAATATGATTTAAACGATTTTGAGAATAATATTACAACTCTTCAAAACAAATCAATATCCAGTAAAGCAATGCTGCAAGCACTCGAGAAAGATATTCCATTTCATGACTCATTAGGTTACTACTTCTCATATCTGAATGCATATCCTCATTTCAGTTGCAAAAGAAATGGGTACAAATTATTACAATCTAAAGGCTTGGAAATAATAACTAATGACGATCTCAGAAATAAGATTACGGACTTATACGAAGACAGTTATCAATACCTTTTGACTTTTGAAAAAGAAAGGATTGACTATAATAAAGTACTCCTTGAAACTGCCATGAAGCCATACATGGGAAATGATAAATTACCATTAGAGATCATGCCTGCATCTTTAATCAATAAAGAAAGTAATCAAGCTTTAATCAATATCGGATATTTCAGAAATATTAGAAATTACGACAGACTTAAGGCAGATTTGGGCTTCCAAAGCATGATTAAAAATGTTGAAATTTGGTCTACAGCACTTGGTAGTGTTCATAACTCGGCAAAAGAGGATGCAATAGAATTAATTAGGTTAATAGAGCAAGAACTTCAAAATTAACGAAAGCACAATAATTGGTATGAGCAATAGCTCTGAAGATTAAACGCTTCTCCATATCCCACTTTTAGCGACTTTAATCTTCAAATGGACACAAGGTATCTATATGCATCTACAATGCAAAAAATGCCATATGGCAGCCCTGAGAATGCTCAATGTGATCAAAAAAAGCAGACTTACTTGAAGACGATCCAGAGAAAAGTAGGAGATGAGGAGGTTAATTGAGGGCTGAGAGGTTTTCCTAACAACCTTTTAAATATTTTTATTAAATTCACGAAGGACACTTTTTGTCTACCATAACTAAATTGCTGCATAAAAGCTAAAAGCGCTACAAAAATTGCATTTAAATTGTAGAACGAAATAAGATTATATTTATCTTTCGATTTTAAAACACCTAATATGGTCTATAAATTCAATTTTATCCTGTAGCCATATTTCAAGACAAGACCACAAAAAAGACCTGTGAATTGAATCAATTAATTACACATATAAAACAAAAAATTGACTTAACTCCTAAACAAGAGGCTGAAATCAAAGATTGTTTTATGCTTAAAAACTTCAAGAAAAAAGAATTTTTACTTCAAAGCGGAATTACATCAAAATATGAATATTTTGTTGTTGATGGTTGTGTAAGAACTTTTATTATAGAATTGAATGGAGTTGAACATAATATTATGTTTTCCTTTGAAAACTGGTGGTGTGGGGATTTGAATAGTTTTATAAACCAAACAAGTTCCTCTTATTCAATCCAAGCTCTTGAAAACACAATAGTCTTAGCAATAAATAGAAATGATTGGAACAAAC
>CAYMKR010000413.1:0-1625 GCA_964390865.1 uncultured Flavobacteriaceae bacterium
AGGAAATTCCGAAGGAATTTCCAAGTAGGCTAGAACCAAGTAATTAATTATACACGTTGTTATGGGCAGTTTTTTACCATCCAAATGCACTAATCTTGTTGTCTGTATTAAATTGGATGTCAAAGCATGGTGTTAAATCTACTGTTTTTCCTTGTGGAGATTCTAGTATAATATCATAGCTCATATCTTCATATGCTAGAATATGTTTTAATTGATATTCCGAAAATTCCGTTTTCATATTTCTAAACCACATTTTAAATCTGCCTTGACTTTTTTTGTTTGCTAGATAGTTGTCTATAAAATCATCAATATCTTTTTCGTCTTTTAAAATCATATTAATAAAATGATGAACGATTTTATGTTGTTTGTCAGAAGCATCTTTGGTTGTGTGTTTTACGCTTTTCATTTTAGGAACAATAGGCGAGTAGTTTTTGTTAAAAAGTAATTGCTCTATTTCCCACGCAACAATTTGAGTATCGTATCTTAATTCATTAGTCATATAGATGATTACTGTGTTCTCTTCAGGCAGCTGTATAAAGTCTGCATAAAAAACACCATTTGACCCACTGTGTGCTACAATTTTTGTATTCCTATCGCTATTAAATATTGACCATCCATAAGCGTAGTGTGAATTTCCTGATTCATTTTCTTTTGTATGAGGAAAAGTTAGCTGTTTAAAAGATTCTTTAGAGATTATTTTGTTTTCGCCTAATGCGACATACCATTTATATAAATCGGAAGGGTTAGAAAGTATTCCTCCATTACCTTTTAAGTGCCATGATATTTGATTTGAATCTGCTTGCCATTTTAAGAGATGAGTTCCCCAGTTTTCTCCACATTTATAACCATGAGCAATTTGAGTTGTATCCCATTTTGGTAATAGGTAACCTGTGTGATTCATTCCAGCTTTTTGAAAAAGATTTTCCTGTAAATAAGTTTCATAATCTTTATTGGTAACTTTCTCAATTATCATTGCTAATATACTGTAACCAACATTAGAGTAACTATACTTGTTTCCTGGTTCAAAATCTAAGGGTGTATTATAAAACTCACTTAAAAACTTATCTTTTGAAATTGGGATAAAATCCACTCCATAACCTAGATTTCCCACAGCTCCGGATGTGTGAGTAAGTAATTGATGGATTGTAATATTTTGTTTGTTCTCTGGAATATTTTCAAAAATCTTGGAAATAGAATCTGTAACTGATAATCTCCCTTCTTCTTGTAATTTTAGTATAGCAGTTGCTGTAAATTGTTTTGTTAATGAACCAGTAGTGAAAATGGTCTCTTTTGTTACAGGTAGTTCTTTTGATTTGTTTTTTAGCCCAAGCCCATCATTGTATAGTATTTCTCCATCTTTGACGACTAAAATACTTGCAGAAAGACCATTTTTATTACACTCATTAAGGTATGATATAAGCTTGTTTTTTATAGGATCCTCCGTTAGATTTGATTCCTTATTGTTTTTGCAGGAAAAACAAAATGTAAGTAGTGTTATTAATAATAAAAAATATTTTCTCATTGAATATTTTGTCTTTTTTTAATTGCCCATAACGGTTTAGTGTATAGAATTTTGCGAAGTTTGGGAGCTGGGATTTTCCGAAGGAAAATCAGAAGCTAGCAAA
>CAYMKR010000414.1:0-1622 GCA_964390865.1 uncultured Flavobacteriaceae bacterium
ATTATTTCATGTGTCATTACACTTAATAATTTTTTCCAAGCTTCTGATTCTGATTTATTTAATGGGTCATCTATATTTTGTAAAATAATTAAGTTAAAAGAGTCGTCGTTTATTTTAAAAACAGAATTGGCAGACAAAATTCGTGTTTTAACTTTTGAAATTATCACACTAATAGTATTGCCATTTACATGGTCGGTCCTGAAAATAGCAGTATACAATTCAGGGTTTCTGTTTTTTACAAAACTGATGTTCTTTAAAGAAGGAATATCTAATGCCTTTTTAAAAGCTTCGTTAATCCAAAGTATGGCGCCTGTTTCTATATTATATGCAACAATTCCAGTTCCTACAAGTTCCAATATTTTTTGCAGATATAGGTGTTGGGCTTCTTTTTCAGAATTAATTGCTGTTATGGTTTTAAATACATTGTTGAATCCTTTATGGAGTTCTCTGATATCTCTAGGTCCGGATTTTACTGTAAACCATCTTGAGAAATCTCGATATTTTATAGATTCAAAAAAGTCATCCGTTTCTGTAAACCTTTTCATTGAAAATTTCAAAAGGTTTCGAGTGATGAAAATTATTAGAAATAAAATAGGTAGTAGCACTACAATTGCAAGCGGTAATTTTTCTTTAAAATTGAGGTTATTTAAAGTAAATGCCAATCCAGACAAAGCTATGAATAGCATTATAATTCTAAAAAGTAGCGCTATTTTATACCTGCTATAGCCCATATTTGTTTATTCTTCTGTATAAGGCTGTTCTTGTAATTCCTAATTCTTTTGCAGATTTAGAAATATTTCCATTATTCTTTTCAATCACTTTTTGGATCGCATTTTTTTCAACTGCATCTAAATTGTAATCATCAATTTCTTTGGATGCACTAAATTGTTCAATTGGTGAAAACACCAAATCACTTTCAGAAAGAACAGAAGATTCTAACATTATTATAGCGCGTTCAATGGTATATTGTAGTTCTCTTACATTACCTGGAAAATGATACGTTTTCAACTTTTTAAAAAAGGATTCATCAATTGTAATGTTTTCTTTGAAATATTTTTCAGCATAAACTTCACTAAAATGTTTGGATAACAATTTCACATCGTTATCTCTATTTTTTAATGGTGGAATTAATACTTCCACAGTATTGATTCTATAGATTAAATCTTTCCTGAATTGTGCCTCATTTGCAAGAGATTCCAATTTTAAATTTGTTGCACAAATCAATCGGATGTCAACGGGGATAGGCGTGTTCGACCCTAATGGCGTTACCACTCTGTTTTGCAAAACGGTAAGTAAACTTGCCTGTTGTTGTAAACTTATATTACCTATTTCATCTAGAAAAAGTGTCCCTCCATTTGCTGCTTCAATTCTGCCCATTCTATCTTCTCTAGCATCCGTAAACGCGCCCTTTTTATGACCAAACAATTCACTTTCAAAAAGTGTAGAAGTCAGTGAGCCAACATCTACTTTTATAAAAGCATTGTTTTTTCTTAAAGAATTATCATGAATGGCTTTTGCAATTAAATCTTTTCCAGTGCCGTTTTCCCCTAAAATTAGAATGTTCGCATCAGTAGGAGAAATTTTTTGAACCTTGTATAACAAATCTTTCATTGCTTTACTCT
>CAYMKR010000415.1:0-1588 GCA_964390865.1 uncultured Flavobacteriaceae bacterium
CTGAAGGTCGTTATTTGAACTGGGATGCTGAATTGGTATGGAATACAAACGAATTTCCTGACCAATACTATGCTGAAGCAATGGATAGTTTATACTTACCAATTGATGAGGCATTAGAGAGAAAGAGAAAAATTGATACGAAAAAACTGAAATATGTTTATGTCACTTTTGACGGAGCAGCGGCTGCAAAGAATAGAGGAGGTAAAAAGGATTTCTTGGATAAAGTTGAAGTTGAAGTTTATCCCGACACAGCAGTGTGGGTGAAGGATTTTAATTATTCATATAATGATCCAATGCACCAAGATTATTTTTGGCATCAAGCTTATAATGAATATCCTGTAGTAGGAGTTTCATGGAACCAGGCAAAAGCATTTTGTAACTTCAGATCTCAAAAGAGAAATGATTTCTTAGCGGGTAAAAAGAAAGGAACTGGTAGAGAGCCTAGCTTCAGATTACCAACCGAGGCAGAATGGGAATATGCCGCAAGAGGTGGGTTGGAATATGCGAAATACCCATGGGGTGGACCATATACCACAACTGACAGAGGATGTTTCCTTGCGAATTTCAAACCTGAAAGAGGTAATTACGCAGCTGATGGAGCTCTTTATACCGTTGAAGCAAGATCATACAATGCAAATGATTATGGATTGTACAACATGTCAGGAAACGTTTCTGAATGGACGAACACAGCTTATAATCCTTCATCATATTATTTAGGATCTACAATCAACCCTAATGTTGTTGACGATGCTAACCAAAGAAAAGTAATTAGAGGTGGTTCTTGGAAGGATGTTGCTTATTTCTTAGAAGTGGGAACCAGAGATTACGAATATGGTGATTCAGCAAGAAGTTATATTGGCTTCAGAACTGTACAAGACTATATGGGTACTAAAATGACAGAAAAAAATAAATAACCAGAATAATCAATAAAATAGCTTAATCAATCAATAAAAATTAAAAACAAAAATTATGGCACAATCAAGAGCAAAAAAGAAAGCGTTTAACATGGCCTATGGCCTGGGAGCCGCAGTAGTAATTTTAGGAGCACTTTTTAAGATTGCTCACTTTCCTGGAGGAACGGAAATGTTAACCATCGGGATGATAGTAGAAGCAGCGGTATTCGCATTGTCGGCATTTGAGCCGATTGAAGAAGATTTAGATTGGACAAATGTATATCCAGAATTAGCTGGAGGAGAAGAAAGAGAAAAAGAAGAAGCAAATGATGCTCAAGGATTATTATCACAAAAGTTGGATGATCTTTTAAGTGAAGCTAATTTGGATTCTGAAAAAATAGGAAGATTATCTGAAAGTATCAGCAATTTTGCAGGTGCAGCTGAAGGTATGAAGCCAGCTACAGATTCTATTGCAGCATCAAACAGATACGCCGAACAATTATCAGTTGCTGCCATTGAATTAGAATCATTAAATAGCATGTATATAATACAGAAAGAAAACGCTGAGCGTCAAGCTTCTTTAAACCAAGAGACTTTAGATAACGCAGAACGTTTAAAGGAACAAATGGAGTCCTTGGCCACAAACCTATCTTCATTGAATGGAGTATATGGAGGTATGTTATCTGCTATGTCTA
>CAYMKR010000416.1:0-1583 GCA_964390865.1 uncultured Flavobacteriaceae bacterium
GGGTCATTATGCAAAAGGAGCATTTCTCGATAATTAGCTTTGATTTATTGTGCAAGGTATACATGCGTGAATCTAATGTCAGTAAGACTTCATCTGCACGACTATCAATGTGTAATTCTATAGTTGTCTGTTCAGGAATTACCAATGGGCGAACAGCCAAACTATGAGGGGCAATAGGGGTAAGAACTATATTTTGTGATGATGGAGAAATGATTGGTCCACCACAACTAAGAGAATAGCCTGTAGACCCTGTAGGGGTTGAAATAATTAAACCGTCACTCCAATAGGTGGTCAGAAACTCTCCTTCTAACATGGTGTCTACTTTGATCATAGAAGCAGTATTCTTCCTGGTAACAGCTATTTCATTTAGTGCAAAATTTAATTGGTTTAAGTTGCTGTTACTGTTGTCAGTTTTAACGCCCAATAAAGATCTTTTTTGAACAATAAATTGCCCATTGATTATTTTGTTAAAGGCTGCAGCAATACTTTCTTTTTGGATATTTGCCAGAAAGCCCAGTCTCCCGGTATTAATACCGATTACAGGTATTTCTAGATCTCTTATGAAAGTGATTGATCTTAAAAATGTACCATCGCCGCCCACTGAGAAAAAGAAGTCAAGGTCTCTATCCAAGTCGTCATATCCAGAGAAAGTAGTGAAATTATTACAGTCAATAAGTTGATCAAAGCTTTTGTAGAAGTTCTCCTCAAAAACGATCGAAACACCATGAAGCTTGCAAAGTTCAACTAGTTGACCCACATACTTGATAGTGATTTCATTATTCGATTGTCCAAAAATTCCTACTTTCATGGATAGATGCGCGCTTAAATATTTAAATATTTTTGCAAATAATTCGATCGGTCATTCAATTCTTCTAAGTATTTATCTTTCTCAAACTCGTTGAGAATCTCATAATTATACCTTCTAAAAGAATGTAAGGTGTTATTGATGTCATGAAGGCTTAGCTTTAGAGTGATATGGGCGATGTCATTATCTATTTTTGATACGAAAGCTCCGAATAGAGTTGCATTATTAGACTCGACTATTTGAGATATTTCGCTAAAAGAATAATCGCTAACATTTTTTGCAACCACCAGTATTACCCCTTCTTCGTGTAAAAAAGGAGTACATTTAAAGATGTTTAAAAAATCATCAAGCTCGTAATAGCCAATATATTCTTTTTCAGAATTTAAAATGGGCATCAAATTGGTGTTGTGAGTAGCAAAATACTGCAATACTTCGAACCAATTCATATTCTCAATCACATAAAAAGGTTGGATCAAGTGCTTGAATTCATTAAGTTTCAGGCTCTCAGGTTTCAACATTTCAATTTCCTCATGAGAAATGGCACCATAAAAAAGATTATCATCAACAACAGGCAAGTGGGAAAAGGGATTCTGCCCAAAAACTTGCTTCATTTGGGTGATATCATTCTTTAGATTAAAAGGTTGAATGTCGTTTAATATGTAAGTGATGGTTTGCAATAAATTAGATGGTTACTAAAGATAAAATTGTAATTTTGCCCCCTTATGCATGCGAACTATTTGGTAAAGATATAATATCTTTTGCATTAAAATTATAAATT
>CAYMKR010000417.1:0-1572 GCA_964390865.1 uncultured Flavobacteriaceae bacterium
CACCTTATGCCGAATCAATAACGTTTCAGAGGCCTTAATTTGTTTTATTTCATGAATTACATTTTCCACTTATATAGTTGTTTTGCTAAGGGTTTCCTTCCGATTAGTTAGGCATGAACTTTCTATTTCTTTCTCTTTTCAAGAGAACTTTTTGATTAACACTGACTACGATATAAATCTAAAGCACAACTGATTATATCCGTTATTGTGGTGTAATTACTTTTTTGTATTGCTTTTTTGTCAATCTCCATTGGTTTACAAGCTGTTCAAAATTCGATGCTCCAGGAATTGTTTTGTATTGTTTTACAAATTCAAATCCGATTTTTTCAACAGTTTTATTTGGCCCCGGATTCAAAGAATAAGGCTCGCAAAACAGTTGCTGTAAATGCAAGTTTTCGAAATAAAATGGAAGTGACTTCTTAACAAATTCAGTTCCGATCCCTTTTTGTCTATTATCTCCGTGATATAAGTGCAAATGCATAAATGCTTGCTTACCAAATACAATTTGGTTTAGGTTGGAACATCCTACGGGTTCACCATTAATAAGCCAAGTTAGGAAATAAGATTTTCGTTTTTCCATTGGAATTCTGATTTGGGAAGACACCAAGTCAATAAGTTGTTTTTTATTTGGTATTTTATTTAAATCAACCCCCAATCCAGCCAAAAATTCAGGTGTAGAGTCTAACCAATAATTGACAAAATATTTTATATCTTCTTGCTTTGTTTCCCTCACTCTTAGGGAATTAGGCTTATCCATTTTGGCTCACTTTTTTTAATACACCACAACCGATTGGTTATGACACGTTGTTTAAGGTTAAGATACTAATTTAACAAATAGAATCGAACTGTTCGAAAATCTGTAGAATTTCCAAGTAGTCTAGAATTAAGTTAACATGGTGTTGACAATTGACTTTATTGTGCGTGTTATTTTATTATAAAAAAATAAAACTAGCAATAAATATTTAAAGTTGGCTATATCATGTTCACCTTCGATTACAAAAAAAGCGGATGCGTCTGGCATTTGAAAATGTCTTGTATAGGATCCTCTTTCTCTTTTCATTGTTCGGTTAATTTATAGCTTACGAGCTTGTCTTACTGTCTAGTTACAGATAGTAGGTCCAATATATGAGGCTATACATGAGCTTTAAAACGACATATAATTTATATGTGCATCTATTCCTAAATACACTACTTTTGTAACAAAACAATTAATGCCAGACTGACTATTCAGAGCAGTATTATTTTTGCATTTTTCAAGTTATGATTAAAACTTCATTGTTGTACCTGTTTTTTTTACTCGTTTTGACCTCTGCAGATCAGCATAGGACAGAGTTAAAATGGAAGAACATAAATTCCCTTGTATTTGACTTACCACAAAAGCAATATACAACCGATAATATCTATTTCTATCATGCCCTACTCATGAGAACAGCAGATGCCGAGCAGGTAGTTGGAGAATCGACATTCTCCTTTCCAATTCATGCACAGCCTTTAGACATATATGAGTATTGGGAACGAAAAGGCGAAGAAGAGTATGATGTCTTATTCACCAAAGTGGCATACGTATTAGAT
>CAYMKR010000418.1:0-1559 GCA_964390865.1 uncultured Flavobacteriaceae bacterium
CTCAATAGCTCTTAAAACAGCAGCAGTATCTGTTGTGAAATAAGGATTTCCAGTTCCACCACCAAAAATTACAACCCTACCTTTTTCAAGATGCCTAACAGCCCTTCTCTTGATGAAGGGTTCTGCAATCTGCTTCATTTCTATAGAAGTAAGTAATCTAGTTTGTAAATCAGACTCCTCCAAAGCACTTTGTAAGGCCAAGCCATTGATGATAGTAGCAAGCATGCCCATATAGTCTCCTTGAACTCTGTCCATTCCGTTACTGGCGCCTGCCAAACCTCTAAAGATGTTTCCACCTCCGATAACAATGGCAACTTCAATACCTTTTGCAATAACTTTTTTGATTTCTGAGGCATATTCAGCGAGTCTAACCGGATCAATACCGTAGTTTCTATCGCCCATTAAGGCTTCACCACTTAACTTTAAAAGAATTCTTTTATATTTCATAGATAACTTTGTGAGATGTACAAATATAATAAATTATACCAATGTTAAATTCAAGTTTTTGAGATAAAATATACAGCTCGATTGGTTTAGAATCGTAATTGATTCTTCATTGAAGATTGTGGAAGTTATAGTTTATGACAAAAAAAAACCCTGGATAAATCCAGGGTTTTTTAAGAAATTATTAAAGAGATTAACCTAAAGCAACTCTTTTAAAATCTATAACCTCAACGTCACCTATGGATTTCACGTATTTGGCAACACTTATTTTGTTGTCTTTGATGAAATCTTGATTAACCAAGGTATTGTCTTTGAAAAAACGTTTAATTTTTCCTTCAGCGATTTTATCAAGCATAGCTTCTGGCTTACCTTCCTGACGTAATTGATCTTTAGCAATTTCGATTTCTTTATCGATTACTGATTGATCAACTCCATGTTCGTTAAGTGCGATTGGATTCATGGCAGCAGCTTGCATAGCCACATCTTTTGCAACTTCTTCGGCTCCGTCAACTTTGGCAGAAAGACCAACAATAGTAGCTATTTTACCAGAGTGAATATAAGATCCTACATAAGGAGCTGATATTTTTTCAAAAGCTGAAAGTTCAATTTTTTCACCAATAACACCAGTTTGTTCTATTAGTTTCTCCTGAACTGTAATACCTCCGAAATCAGCGTTCATTAACTCATCTCTAGTTGAGCTGTTTAATGCTTTTTGCGCTAATTCTTTCGCTAGGTTAACAAAAGATTCATTTTTTCCAACGAAATCAGTTTCACAACCTAAAACAATTACAGCACCTTCAGTACTGTCAGAATTTACTACTGCAATAGCAGCACCTTCTGTTGAGTCTCTATCTGCTCTTTTAGCAGCAACTTTTTGACCTTGTTTACGTAAAACTTCAATAGCTAAATCAAAATCACCATTAGCCTCTACCAAGGCATTTTTACAGTCCATCATACCTGCACCGGTGGTTTTTCTCAATTTATTTACTTCAGCAGCTGTTATTTTAGTCATCTTATTTTATGTTTAATCGTTATTGAATCAATAACAAGTTCTACAATTATTTTTCTTCCTTCGTTGCTTTCGCAGCTTCAGGAGCTTTCGCAGCTTCAGGAGC
>CAYMKR010000419.1:0-1557 GCA_964390865.1 uncultured Flavobacteriaceae bacterium
ATTTCTTTTTCTTTTAAATTGGGAAAGAATTTTATTAATAAATCTTGTATTTCTGGTTTTGAGAATTCCATTTTGCTAAATACTATTTTTCAATGCACGCCAACTTGTTAGAACACTACTAATATAGCTATTTATTAAAATTACTAAAGGGATATCATAACTTTTGGTATTTTTAATTCGATTCTAAAGGAGAGCCTCTCAGCCTCCCTTAGCCTCCTCATCTCTTCTTCTGAACTATATTGTTAAGTCCACTTTGTATTGATCACATATAGCATTCTCAGTGGCACTATCTGGCTCTTTTTGCATTCTAATCACGAAAAGGTTATCCTACCCTCTTGAAGAATATCGTCGCTAAAATCAGGATAGGGATCAGTCATATTACTGAGCCATACTAGGGCGTATGGTTATTATAAGTAGGGTAAGTATAAATAGCTTTGGATTTTAACTCAGTCCTTTGTTGGCAAATGATTGCTCCTCAGTTTCCAGTTTAAGAATTCTTTGGTCTACTATGAATGTAGCAAAGGGGAACAAAGATGCAGCCAAGCAAATGAGTGTTTTCATGAGATTCCACTTCTTTTTTATAGCATAATAGACCACCCAAACGCTATATAAGATAAACAATAAGCCGTGAATGCTTCCTACAATCTTATTTGGTAGCCCCATCTCAAATCCATACTTAAGAATAATAGTTGGGAGCAATAAGAGGTAAGAGATTCCTTCCAGAATAGCAAGGATACGTAACTGACCAAGAACAGTGATTAATTTCATTCTATTTGGGTTTGTATTGACTAGTTTATTATGTCAATTTTTAATTAATAATTATGAAAAGGACAAAGATTAAATAATTTTTGAATATTCTCGAATACAATTAACTAAATCTCATTTGATCACATTGAGCATTCTCAATGTCTCAATGTGGCACTTTTTGTATTGTAATGACGAAAAGGTACCATGAATTGAGAATTATCGTCGATAAAATAGTGATAGGGAGTAGTCATGTTTCTAAGCCATGCTTGGTCACATAGCTAAGATTGGATGTGGGAAGTTTTACATAATGGCGTTATAAATCTTTAGAATTATGCCTGCGCATTTTGTTAATATAGCTTTGGAATTGGTTAATATAAAGGGCGTTTTCCTGCCCGTCCGGCAGGCGGGAATGCCCTTTATACTTGCCGTTATATGGGTTTATTTTATTTCCACAATAATCTTATTGATTTTTCCAGTAAACTTAGTCTCTTCCGGGCCGTAACCAATACCTAAAGCTACCGGTGTTTGGTTATCTAATCCAACATCGGCAGTTTCGTCTGCTGAGAAAATCAATGGCTGGGTTTTTTCTATCCGAGCCGATCCTACCGATTTGTCATTAACAGAAAGGGTCCCTTTTCCACCTTTACCAACACCGTCACCATCATACACAAAATCAAATTTCACAGTGGTAGCACCTTTTGGTAATACTTCGGAACTTGATACTACATAGCGATCTAAACCAAGAAAATTATACATGAATTCTGGTTTCCCGTCTATCATATAAAGAGACCATCCACCAAAACGACCGCC
>CAYMKR010000420.1:0-1528 GCA_964390865.1 uncultured Flavobacteriaceae bacterium
TGGGCCTCAAAAGAAGAAGTTCAACATGAATATGGTATTGATTTAATTGGCGATGAAAAAGAATTTGATAAAAAATATGATGGAGTAGTCCTTGCTGTTTCTCATAAGGAGTTTTTATCGTTTGATTTAAAAAAATATGTAAATTCGGACAATGTATTGTTTGATGTTAAATCAATTTTAGCAAAGGGAGTAGCAGATAGTAGGTTGTAAATTAAAAGTCACGTATTGATTATGAAAGTATTAGTTACTGGCGCAGCCGGTTTTATTGGACATCATCTTTCCAAATTATTAATAAAGGAAGGTTACGAGGTTATTGGGATTGATAATATCAATGATTATTATGATCCCGCGTTAAAGTTGGCAAGGCTACAGGATATGAACATCAATACGGATAATATTGAGTATAATGTTCCTTTACAAGGTGATATCACCTTTGTTAAATTGGACCTGACAGACAAGGATGAGATTCGAAATCTATTTGAAAAATATGGTTTTGATTTTGTTGTGAATTTGGCAGCTCAGGCAGGGGTTCGTTACTCATTGATCAATCCTCATTCTTATGTAGATAGCAATATAACGGGATTCTTAAACATTCTTGAAGCATGTCGGGCTTTTCCGGTAAAGCATTTGGTTTATGCCTCTTCAAGTTCTGTTTATGGACTAAATGAAAATATTCCCTTTAAAACAAGTGACCATACTGACCATCCCTTGGCTATGTATGCTGCAAGTAAAAAGGCCAATGAGATGATGGCACATTCTTATTCTCAACTTTACGATATTCCAACAACAGGCTTAAGATTTTTCACTGTCTATGGGCCCTGGGGAAGACCGGATATGGCGCTTCATATTTTTACGAAAGCCATTGTAGAAGACAAGGAATTTGAAGTGTTTAATTTTGGTAAAATGAGTAGGGACTTTACTTATGTTGCTGATATTGTAGAAAGCGTGAAACGACTGATTCCGCTTCCACCGAAGGCTAATAATCCTGATTTCGATCCTAAGCACCCTGATCCATCAATTAGCTCTGCACCCTATCAGATTTTTAACGTAGGTAATAATAGCCCCGTTGCCTTAATGGATTATGTTGAGGCCGTAGAAGAAGCCTTAGGCAAGAAAGGAAAAATTGTTTATAAGGAATTACAACCTGGTGATGTACCCTCTACTTATGCAGATGTACAAAGCTTATATGACTATATAGATTTCAAACCATCAACGACTATTAAAGAAGGTATTAAGGCCTTTGTAGATAGGTATTTAGAATTGAATACATGATAAATAAAGATTTAGAAATTGCTGTTAAAGCAGCTGTAGAAGGTGGCGCTGCCATCATGGAAATATACTCACAAGATGATTTAGGGGTAGAGTATAAGGATGATAAATCTCCTTTAACTTTAGCTGACAAAAAATGCAATGATGTGATCAATTCCTATTTGATTAAAACGGTGCATCCCATTATTAGTGAAGAGAATAGACAGTTGGATTATGAGGAAAGAAAAGACTGGGATACCTGTTGGATTGTTGATCCCTT
>CAYMKR010000421.1:0-1526 GCA_964390865.1 uncultured Flavobacteriaceae bacterium
GAAAGGTGGTGTGAGAGGCGTGCTGGCGGTCATCCGACCGTCAGCCGTCTACTCAATTGCCAAACGTATTCACAGTTCATACAGTACTATATCATTCTTTTACTTTCAGAATTTCTCTTAATCTGATATCGTTTGAAGAGGATCCAATCATTATTCTAAACTCACCTGGTTCAACTACTCTGTTCATTTTTTCATCGAGCATGGTTAATAATTCAGGAGTTATTTTAAACTCAAGTTCTTTTGTTTCTCCTTTTTTTAGAGGAATTCGCTGAAAACCTTTTAATTCAATAATTGGACGCGCCATTGAGGCAAACAAGTCTTTTATGTATAGTTGAACTACCTCGTCTCCATCATAATTTCCAGTATTGGTTATCTTAAATCGTACTGTAGAATTCTCTGTCGAAGTGATTTCAGGGGAATCAATTATTAGTTCGCTATACTCGAAAGAAGAATAACTCAAACCATATCCAAATGTAAAGAGTGGTTTTCCTGTAAGATTCAGGTAGTCATCACCTCTTCCCGTTGTCTTATGATTGTAATACAAGGGCAATTGTGCTTCATGGATTGGGAATGTTATTGGTAGTCGTCCAGCAGGATTGTAATCTCCGAACAAGACGTCTGCTACCGCATTTCCACCTTCATCACCAGGATACCAGACATCAACAATAGCTGGAACCTTATCAATCCATTTAGTCATTGTAATCGCACTTCCTCCTACCAAAACTACTACAACAGGCTTTCCGCTTGCAGCAATTTGTTCAATCAGCTCCTCCTGATGTCCGGGTAAAGAAAGATATGCCCTATCTTGAAACTCACCTTCATTTATCCCTGCCACAACAACAGCTAAATCACTCTTTTTGGCCAAGTTAACAGCTTGCTTAATTTCATTTTCCCATTTATCTTCTACACCAACATCCCACACTAATTTGAACCAGACATTTCCAACAGTCTCATAGAACTCAACTTTTATATCGTATTCTTTCTCTTTCTCAAATTTGTATTCTGTCGTAAGTTGTCTGAATGATTGCTTTTTCCAATTATCAATAACAAGTTCATTATCGATGTATAAACGATAGCCATCATCACCTTTGAGTCCTATATTAAATACACCTGTTTCCGGAGAAATAAGTTTTCCTGTCCATCTTGCAGAATACCAATCATAACTAATTTTGTCCGGATCAGGAGAGAGCAGGGTCCACCTAAAATCAATTTTGGGATCAATTCTTGTTAAAACGGGATCCCCTTCAAGTGAAGTATTGTTAAAATATTCACCTTTTATTCCTGATTCCTTATTGTCGCCATCATAGAAATAGAGATTCTCCGTAGGGACAACAACAAATTCTTCAGTTTCTCTACCGCAACCAGGTGTATAGCTTATTTTACATGTTTCACCTACTTTGTTTTTTACACCATCCAATATACTTACTGGATTATTTCCCGGACCTGAATATCCGCCCAGTCGGGCTTCAGTAGCATCTACACCAATTATTGCAATTGATTTAGTATCCTTGTTAATAGGTAGGGTT
>CAYMKR010000422.1:0-1518 GCA_964390865.1 uncultured Flavobacteriaceae bacterium
TATTTAAAAAAGAAATTACTAAAATCCAATAAATCAATACTGTTGGATTAACCAAGCCTAATATGAATCCTAACATTTGTTTAGAAATGTTGTACCTTTTTTTAATAATGATACATTCCTCATTTTCATCTTTTACACATTCCTTTCTCCCTAAAAAAAGAATAATACCAACGCCTAATAATAGGAATGCAATTGTATACTGTAGCCAAATATTCATCCCTACAAATTTTTCAATTTGCATATTAAAATTAATGGCAATTAAGACTAAAATTATTTCTGCTAATGCAGCTGTGTAAACAATTTTTAATGCACTTTGTACATTTTCTTTTATGGTTGTATTGATAACAGCAACATTAGTTGTGCCTAATGGTAAAGCTCCAATTATTGCTGTTAAAAGTCCTATAAAAAAATAAGTTATTAAATTCATATATTATTTAAAGCAAATAGAGCACTGAGTAAAGTGTAAATTGATTGTTTAAAAAGAAGAAGAGATTAATCTTTTTGTTTTATGTTTTTCCAGTTTTCATCTGCTTTTACTTTAAGATCGTCTGGAGATTCATTTAGCCATGATTCTAGTGTGTTAGTTCCCCAAGAATTATAAAAAAGATATAGCTTTCCATTTCGTGTTTCAAAAGTTTCTGGGTCTACAGATACTTTTTTAGCTTTTACAGCAAGTGCATAAGCACAATAACCTCCATATTGAGGTATATATTTTGTTGGATTAGCATTAAATGTATCTAAATTTTCTTGAGATGAAAACTTGTACTTAACACCATCGTGAGTAGCTACATATTTATTGTTACCTTCTTTAGCAGTATTACTAAAATAGGAGACCACATCGTAACCTTTGACTGCAACGCCTTTTTTGGTGTTATAATCTATTGTTTGAGCGTTTAAAGAATGTCCAAAAACTGCGAGTAGTAGTATTACTATTTTATTCATAATTTAATAAATAGATGATTTTCTGTTTAATTCTAATATATCAGAAACATTAATTTTCATAATATACCAATCTTCCATTTTTTCTACAATGCCTTTAATTTTAGATGGCTTTCCAATATATGGGAGTATGTCGTTATTAATTGGATTGCCTTTCAAATCGGTTAATAAAAAATATTGAGACATATTATTTTTGTCTGTAGTTGCTAATACGGGAGGAATTCCACCAGAAATACAACGTACAGCACAACTGCGATGTATTTTACCCTTGCCAGGTTTCATAACTCCAAAATAACATTTTGGGTCTATAATTTCACCTTGTAAGGTCATTTTGCTTATAATGTCTTTCGTTGGAGTTTTTGACTTCTTTTTATTTTCTAAGGTTACTTTTTCATCATCAGTAATTTGAATTAAAGTCTTCCCATTGTAGTAAATTAAATTCCCTTCTATACTTAATGTTTTTCCGTTTAGGTCCTTGACTTCATTTTGTAACTTCTCTAAAAATGGATTTGCGCTCGATTTTCCAAATCCTAAAAGTAAAATGTTCTTAAAGGTGTTTTCGGCAATGGGAAGACTTTA